>NZ_CAHJXM010000002.1:461891-823782 GCF_903645295.1 Bacillus sp. Marseille-Q1617 | reverse complement strand
TCATTTTAGAACCCCTTCCTGGCCACATACACAAAGAATGGAGCACCGATGACAGCCGTCATCACTCCTACCGGCACCTCTTGGGGCATGATGATGTAGCGTGCGGCAATATCGGCAGTGAGCAAAAGCACCGCGCCCAATAATCCTGCATAAGGGATGAGCCACTTGTGATCGACACCGATCACCTTCCTGGCCAGATGGGGGATGACGATTCCGATGAACCCGATCGGTCCTGCAATCGCGACAGAACCGCCCGCGAGCAAAACGACGATCAACAGCGCAAGGAATTTGATAAGATTTGTTTTCAATCCCAATCCCTTGGCAACATCTTCACCCATAGCTAATATATTCATTTTGCCGGCGAGTATGAGGGCCCCGATCCATCCTATCAGGATGTATGGGAAAACACCGGTCAAGATATCCAGGCTTCTGCCCTGTACGGATCCGGCAAGCCAGAACAGCACTTGTTCGAGAGCTGATTCGTCCAGTACAAGAAGTCCTTGTGTGAAGGACGAAAACATGGCCGTAATCGCGGCTCCCGCCAGTGTCAGCTTCATCGGTGTCAGTCCGTTGTTGCCGGCAGCACTGATGGCATATACACCAAAAGCAGCAATCCCCGCTCCGAGGAAGGAAAGCCAGGTGAATGACTGAAGATCCGACACGCCGAACAATGTCACTGCCACTACCACCATGAACCCGCCGCCGGCATTGATTCCGAAAATCCCCGGTGAGGCGAGCGGATTTTTCGTCAGTGTCTGCATGAGCACACCCGATATGGCGAGTGAGGCACCGACAACGGCAGCGATCAGCGCCCTTGGGAGCCTGATTGTCTGCAATACCAGATGTTCCGTCGACTGGTTAGGGTTCGTAAACGCTTCAATTGCCAGTTTCCAAGATGTATCCGTGTATCCATAGACGATGCTCATCCCGATACATATTATAAGGAAAAAGGTCGTCCCTAAAAATAAAATGAATTGTTTCTGCGTTTTAATCATATGTTTACCTTTCAGGTCACTGTTTAAATTAAAAATGATTACCTACTTCCTATTTTAGAGAAAATTGATAATGTCGTCAATGACTTTGAAAATCATTATCAATTAGTTGTTGACAATGAAAACCTTCTCAATTATCATAAGGGTTGTGAATGATAATCATTATCAACAAAACATATCTCAGGAGGAATTATACATATGAAATTAAGAAGCTTACTATCTTTACTACTGATTGCTTCCCTTCTTTTCCTTGCGGCTTGCGGGAACAAGGAAGAAGATAAAGATACTTCAGCAAGTAAAGACGACAAGAAAAAAGAAGAAACATATACAGTAGAACATGCAATGGGGACAACTGAAATTGAAGGCACGCCTGAAAAGGTAGTCATCCTTACTAACGAAGGAACAGAGGCACTGCTGGAATTGGGTGTGACTCCTGCAGGTGCAGTTCAATCATGGACAGGTGATCCTTGGTACGATCACATCGCTGACGATATGAAAGATGTTGAAGTGGTCGGTACTGAAAGCGAATTGAACATCGAAGCGATCGCTAAGCTTCAACCCGATCTTATCATCGGAACGAAACTTCGTCAGGAAGAGCAATACAACCAACTGAAAGAAATCGCTCCAACGGTTATGTCTGAAACACTCAAGGGTAACTGGAAAGAAAACTTCGAGCTATATTCAAAAGCATTGAATAAAGAAGAAGAAGGAAAAAAAGTCATGGATGAATACGATCAGCGCATCGAAGACATGAAAGGGAAATTAGGCGATAAGGTGAACCAGGAAGTATCAATGGTCCGTTTCTTAGCTGGTGACGTCCGTATCTACCATAAAGACTCATTCTCAGGTGTCATCCTTGAGCAATTAGGATTTGCACGCCCAGAAGGCCAGGACGTAGATGACTTTGCTGAAAAAGGTGTAACGAAAGAACGCATCCCGGCAATGGATGGAGATGTCCTCTTCTACTTCACATATGAAACAGGAGACGGTGAAGCGAACAAATTAGCAGAAGAATGGATCAATGATCCGTTATTCAAGAATCTTGAAGCTGCTAAAGAAGGTAACGTACACGAAGTAAGTGATGCCATCTGGAACACCGCCGGCGGCGTCATTGCAGCAAACAAAATGCTTGACGATATCGAGAAATTTTTCTTGGAGCAATAAACAAGACCTAAAGATCAGGGATGATTCCCTGGTCTTTTTTTATTTTCTGCCAACACTCCTCATCTTTTCATAATTCTCCCTATTTCGGAAACACTACAGAATACACCACAGTGAACATGAGGGATTCGTATGTTTTCATTCTTTAAAAATAAGAATTCAGATAAAACAAAAAAGAAACAGTCATATGAAAGTATCAAATCAGAAATGGAAAAATCGGTTGATTATAAACAGGCCTTTTACCAAAACCCCTTTACCGGAGTGAAGTTCAGCCTACACTTCATCACCACATTGATTGACGGGAAAATCCTGCAGGAGGATGTTCTTCCTTCTTTATTATCAAAGGATTTCCATGACTTTGACGATCTCAAAACCCTGGTGCCGATCGTCGATATTCAAGTTTCGAAAGATGAATCCCAAATTGAACAGAAATTATTTAATGGATACACGATGTTAACGATGGATGCCTCGAATCGTAAGTTCGCATTCATCGCGACCAAGAATGAAATGGGTCGGAAGGTGTCACAGCCGGAAGTGGAGTTCAGTGTCGTCGGGCCAAAAGAGGCATTTGTCGAATCTATGAGCGATAATTTAAACCTCTTGCGAAAACGGATCCCCATCAAGGAACTAACTGTAGAGGAATTTAATATCGGGACCATCACCCATACAAGAGTCGCCCTCCTTTACTTGGATGGTCTGACAGATGAAGCAAATGTGAATACAATGCGGCAGCGCCTGCAAAATGTCAACTTTGATCAGGTCATGGACTCCTCATTCATTGAGCAGCTGATTGCCGATAACAGCTTATCTCCATTTCCCCAGCTGCTGGATTCTGAGCGCCCGGACCGGGTGGCTTCAGTATTGGTCGAGGGAAAGGTTGCCGTATTGGTGGACGGTTCACCGCATGCGCTGATCGGTCCGACCACACTGGTTGAATTCTTCAACGCTTATGAGGATTACTTCCTTAATTTCCTTGTGGCTTCTTTTTTCAGATTGGTACGGGTATTCGCCGTTGCGTTCTCCATCCTGATCACTCCCATCTATGTGGCGGCCCTCACTTATCATTATGAGCTGATCCCGAAAGACCTGATGGCTGCACTCGTCACGTCCCGGCAGGAGATCCCTCTCCCGCCGATTCTTGAAGCATTGTTTCTTGAGTTGACGATTGAGCTTCTGCGCGAGGCCGGGGCAAGGCTTCCGACAAAAGTCGGTCAGACAATCGGTATCGTGGGCGGTATCGTAATCGGGACTGCTTCGGTTGAAGCAGGACTGACGAGTAATGTACTGCTTATCCTCGTTGCCCTTGCAGCCCTGGCTTCGTTTACGACACCCGTCTACAGAATGGGTAATACAATCCGGATCCTGCGTTTCCCATTCTTGCTACTTGCACAACTTTGGGGGCTGGTTGGAATCGTATATTGTTTCTGTTTCCTTATGGGGCATCTTTTATATCTCACGTCATTGGGACGGCCATTCCTGTCCCCTATATATCCGCCGCGCCTGAAGGATTTAAAAGATGCACTCATCCGTTTTCCGTTTTATAAGCAAGCAGACCGCCCACAATACCTTCGGACGAATAAGAAGACTCGATTCCATTCTCAAGAAGGGAAGAAAAAGCTGGATATTGATGAATGAATAGAGGTGAAATGATGCAAGCGATTCCTGAAAGAAGAAAAATCAGTCCATTTTTGGTTTTCTTTCTCATCCACTCCATCCAAGTTGGTGGAGGCGTATTAGGATTTCAACGAATAATCGCCAAGAATGCAGGTTATGATGGGTGGATTTCCGTTATCCTTGCCGGCATCCTTACACACATCCTGGTATTCATGATGTATGTCATCTTGGATAAAAGCGGAGGAGACCTTGTATCAGCTCACACTCTGGCATTCGGGAAGTGGATCGGGAAAGTATTCGACTTCGTTTTTGTCATATACTTCAGTCTGCTGGTGATCACCATTTTAAGAACGTACATCGAGGTGCTTCAAGTATGGATGTACCCAAGGTTAAGTACATTCATATTTGCACTATCTTTTCTGATTCTCAGCTATTATTTTGTCAGCGGGGGAGTCCGGGTCATTGCGGGAACGGCTTTTTTCGGCACTATTTTACCCAGCTACCTGCTGCTTACGTTTGCTTTTACCTTTCCGTTCTCTGATTTTAGAAATATTTTGCCTGTATTCGATCATTCATTGAAAGACATTTTAATCTCTACGAAAAATATGTCTCTTACTTACTTAGGTTACGAATGTATATTGCTGTTTTATCCTTTTATTAAAAATGCTAAGAGTTCGCAAAAGTACGCTCATTGGGCATTATTCACCACCACTGCCGTCTATGCACTCATCGCCCTTATTTCGTTTGCCTTCTTCAGTGAGAAGCAGCTGGAAAAAACCGTATGGGCCACCCTGTCCATGTGGAAAATTGTAGAAATGCCTTTTGTAGAGCGTTTTGAATATATCGGGATAGCCAATTGGTGTCTTGTCATTCTTCCAAACGTATGTATTACCCTTTGGTGTGCAAGCAGGATATTAAAGCGGATGACCCCGCTCAAACACCGGCATTCCTTGGTATTCATCATACTGATATGCTTGGGCGTACTTACTTTATTTACTACCAGAACACAAGTAAACTTCCTCAATGATATGGCTGGGCAAATCGGTTTCTATCTCAATTTCATATACATTCCGCTTCTTTTAGTACTCGTTATTTTTATGAAGAAGGTGAGAAAAAAATCATGAAAAAAGTTCTGGTATGTTGGATAGCCATGGTTCTTTCCGTTTTATCGTCAGGATGTGTAGAAAGAGAGATTCTCGATGACTTATACATTGAAACAGGAAAAGGGTATGACTTGATTGATGAGAATACCATTAGGGGGACTGCCATGTTCCCAATCTATAAGCCTGATAAATCAATTGAGAATATGACGCTTTCCGCTGAAGCAACTTCCACCCGTGAGGTATTGGAAACCCTGGCAAGAATGTCACAGCAGCCCCTGGTCAGAGGGGGGCTGGATGCAGTTGTCATCGGGGAAGGCCTTGCGCAAAAAGGGGTAATCGATATTGCAGATTCCCTGCAGAGGGATCCCAGCATCGGAGCAAGGGTGTTTATGATGGTCAGCAGAGGGGACGCCAAAGACATCCTTCAAGGGCAGTATGGCATTAGGGGAAACGGGATGTATATCTCCAATCTGCTTAGGCAGAACATAAAAAGACGGGAGCTGCCTGAAACAAATCTGCACATGTTCCTTTTCGATTATTATCAATTAGGTCAGACTCCATACCTCCCGATTATTCGGAAGATTTCAGATAGTACGCTGAAAGTAGATGGAATCGCCCTATTCCAAAAAGATAAAATGGTCGATACAATACCCGCTGAGGACATGTTTTTCTTTAAGATTCTGGTGGATAAGATTTCGGAAGGCAGCCACGTTGTACGGCTTGATGATGAGAAAAAAAGAGACGGTCAAAAAGTTGAAGCCTCCATAACAAGTCTTAAAGCGAAACACAAGATAAAAGTTACGTACAAAAAGAAACCGGTCAAGGTTACGATAAAAATAAAAATAAAAGGAATTATCAAAGAATACACAGGTGAAAGATTGACCCCTAAAAAAATCACCGAGATTGAAAAAAACATGGAGGAGGATATTGAAGACAAAGCAATGGAAATGCTCACTAAATTTCAGAAGATCGGTGTCGATCCGATCGGTATCGGTCAGATCCAAAAACATGGTGTAAGAGGATTCGACATAAAAGAGTGGGAAGGAACGCTCTACCCCAATGCTCAATTTAACGTAGAACCAGACGTTAAGATTGTGGAAGGCGGGACGGTGGAGTAAAGAACCGTTCATTGAATCACCTCTGCAGAATCGGACGCCACCAGCTGCCTAAGCATCTTCAGGTTTAAACAAATCTTGTAAAATAAAGAGAAGCCCGGCTGACTGAACGAGTCAGCCGGGCTTCTCTTTTCTTTTGTCTTTGATTTTTGATATTCTAATTCCCTGCCATCCAGGAGAAAATTAACTTTTCAAGTAAACAGCCTCTTTCTTCTCGGCACTTTTCTTGCAGGCCTCAATGATGCGTACGACATCAAGTGCTTCTTCCGGAGTCACCGGGGACGTTTGGTTATTCCTTATGGCTTGATGGATAACCCGGTAATATTGAGTATAATCCCCTTTTTCAGATGGAAACTTAACGGTGTTCACCTTATCACCTTCCATCAGGGATAAGGTTCCCCAGTACTCTTCATCTTCTTTCCCCCACGACTTGGAATAAGGATCGAGACCTTCTTTAAGATCTGCTTCCTGACGATCCATGCCGTACTTCACAAAGCTTCCCTTCCGCCCATGAACCTGGTAGCGCGGACCCGGATCCAATACAATCGAGCGTGAATAGAGACCGATCCGGGCTGTGTCATATCCAAATGTAATCTGAAAATAATCTTCTGCTTTTTTAGGGTCGCGCTGGGAGAAGACATCCGCAAACACCCATTGCGGCTTTCCGAAAAGACACAATGCCTGGTCGATCAAGTGTGCACCAAGATCATATAATACTCCTCCGCCGTCGACCTTGTTTTCCTTCCAGCGGTCCTTTACATCCGGACGGTAACGGTCAAAGTGTGCTTCATATGTAGTGACATCACCAAGTACCTTGTTTTCCAACAGCTTTCGGATCGTCAAGAAGTCGGCATCCCAGCGCCGGTTATGGAATACAGACAGCAGAAGGCCTTTCTCCTCTGCCAGCTGTATCAGTTCTTCGCCCTCCCTGCTCTTTGTGACGAATGGTTTTTCAACGACGACATGTTTTCCTGCTGAGAGTGAATGCTTGATCATGTCATAATGCAAATGGTTCGGTGTCGTGATGACCACAAGTTCAATGTCTTCCTGAAGCAGTTCATCCAATGTCGGCACCACGTTGACACCTTCTAAGTCTTGCTGGACTTTTTCCTTATTGGAAGACATCACCGTATGTATTTTATAGTCTTTGGAATGCTGCAGCAGCGGGCGGTGAAAGCTTTGCCCGGAGAATCCGTAACCTGCTAATCCCACATTGATCGGTTTCATGTTATCACCTGTTTTCCTTAGAATGTACCCCTATACTATCATGTTCTTCCGAGAGCAGGAAATTCTTTGCTGATGGATTATGAAACCTTGCAGTTTACGTAAGATTCACATGTGGTTAAAATAATAGGGAAAGGGGGTATCCGCATGCAATCGATTAAAAATAAAGAGACGTTCGAAGAAGTGATTTCTTCAGAACAGCCCGTAGTCGTGAAATTCCATGCCGACTGGTGTCCTGACTGCCGTCGCATGGATATGTTCATTGATGAAATCATGGAACAATACAGCCAATACAAGTGGTATGACATCAACAAGGATGAACTTCCGGAAATAGCGGAAAAGTATGACGTCATGGGAATCCCAAGCCTGCTCGTCTGGAAAAACGGCGAAAAAACCGCCCATTTGCACAGCGCAAATGCTAAAACACCGGATCAGGTGACAGAATTCATGGAATCATTATAAAGATTGAGGCCCTTTCCCCACTTTAAAAACAGCGGGGGACGGGCCTTTTTCAATATATTACTCAAGGGAGTTTCCATCTTTATCAACAGTGATCGTTTTTATGATGGTCCGTTCGAAATGAAAGCCTTGAGAGGTTATTCCTTCGAGGTCGATTGTGATATTATGGAGGCCCTCTCCATATGTTGATCGTGTCACTTTATTATCTTTTTGTGCCAAGGGAAAGTTACAGACATGAACTTGTTTCTTAACCTCGGAAACTCCTTGGGCAGCCATTTCCTTACCTTTGGGATCAACCTTCTTATCACTCATTATCATTTCCAGCTGAACATTTATCCCGCCGGTAAAAATGACGTTAAGCAAATAGGTTTCCCGCTGATCATTCCTTGCTTCAAGCACCCATCCGCCGGCAGGAGGTGACTCGATCTTGAGAGTATGATGAAAGGCTTTGGGAAAGAAACCTGTCTCGTCCCCGGTTGTGACGAAATGTGTATACTTCCCGCCGCCAGGGTCCGTCAGTACATACGAAGCATCTTTTGAACAGCTGATCCAATCAACGGTGATTTCATCCACTCCGTCTTCTACAGAGAACCGTTCCTTTACCGCTCCGGCATATTCCCCTCCCCTGTGAAGAACCGATGTTTCCAATCCCTCTTCAACCGATGCAACTGCAGACTGATACGAAACTTCGTCCATCTCTTCGACAACCATTTTTTTAATATAAGGAAAGATCTCCTGCCCCTGCTTGATTGTTTTGTGCGTCCAATCATCAACCATCACTTCCTTCCCATAAGAAAGCCGGGAACTCTTCACCGTCACCGCTCCGTCACTTGCACCAAACCTGCTCAGATACAGGCCTCCCCAAAACAATTCGGAACCCATGCTGCCCCACCCCGTGCCCCCGAAAGTATAAAAGCGCGGCGCCTGCCGGTCAGCGGCCGCATCCGTACAATTACGGTAGGCCTTCATATATCCAGTCTGAAGCGAGAATACTGCGTCACTCCTGCTGCCCAGGGTTTCCGTAAGCCAATCCGCCCATCTGCTGTACGCGAGGTCTGCAAGTTCCGATCCATGATAAGGTGTAGAAAGGGTGATCACCCGTTTCACATATTGTGATGCACCATGATAAACGATTGCCGTCTGGGCATCGATTCCACCCTTGCTGTGAGCCAGGATCACGAGTTCTTTTTTAAAACAAGCAGAAATCTCTTTCAGTTTTTCAGCTAAAAGCATTCCATTGGACCACATATCAGCTGTTCCGGAAAGGTTTATGAACGCTGTTCGGAAACCATGTGAACGGGCCGATTCACTGATATCATTTCCGTTTATCCACCAAGTTTCAGATGTTGTATTGATTCCGTGGATGAAAAGGATCGGAAAGCTGTCAGGACGCACCGCTTCCGGCTCTTCCCCCCTGTACCAGTTGCCGTATCCGCCTTCACGATCAACCTTGAATTCAGACAAAGTGTTAAAATACAAGTTTTCCTCCATAACACCCCTCCTCTGTACTAATCCTTTTCTTCACGACTCTAAATAAAACCTTTTTAACCGGCCATTTCGGTAGTTTTTACTCATATGCAAGAAACCCCAACCCTCCAAGAGGATCAGGCTTTTTCGTGTTACTCGGTTATCGTAAAAGGAGGAATTGGGTCGCGGAATGAACTCCAATCCATCATCATCTCTTCTTCAGTCAACAAACATTTATCCAGGGACCGTTCCATTTCTTCCCGTTTCATTTTTATGCCTATTAGTACGATTTCACTCATCCGGTCCCCAAAATCAGGATCCCATTTTGCAGCCAACTCTTTTTCTTCTTTTAGAATCTGAGCTATTTCATCATCAGGATACGCAGCGATCCATTCCCCTGCACCTTGTATGGTAATCGACGGTCCCGCTTGTGAAAGAAGACCGGTCATATGATTACGGCTGGCCAGCCAGAAGAAGCCTTTTGCACGGACGACCTCCACCGGCCATTCTTCCATCCACTTCATAAAGCGTTCCGGGTGAAAGGGTTTATTTCTGCGGTATACAAAAGAGGATATCCCATATTCCTCGGTTTCAGGAATGTGCTCTTCCAGCAGCTCCTTGATCCAACCAGCGCTTTGACTGGCTTTCTCAAAATCAAACAATCTTGTAGAAAGAACCTCTTCCAAGTCAACATTTGAATGAGAGGTTTCGATTATATTCGCATCAGCATTAAGCTTCCGCAGAACCGCTTTTAATTCGGATACATCTTTTTCTTTCACCAAATCAATCTTATTCAAAAGAATGACATTGGCAAATTCAATTTGATCGATCAATAAATCAACCACTTCTCGATGATCTTCCCCGCTTGCTGCCAGCTTGCAGTCCAATAATGTTTCACCACTGGCAAAATCATGCCAAAATCGATTGGCATCCACTACTGTTACCATGGTATCTAACCGAGTTTTACCGGTTAGATCCACTCCGGTATCATCATCACGATAAGTAAATGTCTGCGCAACGGGAATCGGTTCCGATATACCGGTGGATTCAATAACGATATAATCAATATCTCCCTGTTCCACCAAACGATTTACTTCGACTAATATAAATCTTCCCTCAACGTGCAGCATATGCAGCCATTTTGCAGTTCTACAAGCTTTTCCTCTGTCCGTGAAAAACCTGCGTCCTTAACGAGGGCTGCATCAATATTGACTTCGCTCATATCGTTCACAATCACTGCGATTTTCTTATCTTCTTTGTTGTGTAAGATGTGATTAAGCAATGTTGTCTTCCCAGATCCCAAATAGCCGCTTAATACTGTTACTGGTACTTTCAATGAAACCAATCTCCTTTTTATAAACTGTCTGCTATACGCTGTGCTGCTTTTCTTGCCCCTGAGATATTCCGGGCAGCCGGACCTATTTCAAGTTCGGCAAGGGGGCCTGACACAAATAAATGATCACACCACTCCAAGTTCTCTTTCACAACCGGAAAGCCGCAATTGGCACAAGTCAGTTTTTCTTGTTTAATAAGATCCTCCAGCCATTCCACCCTCATTGTGTCCGGGGAAAATCCAGTGGCAAAAAGGACCGTTTGCACGGTCATATCTTTTGCCGCCATCAGTTTCAGCCTGATTCCGTCAGAATCTTTTTCCCATGACTCTACTTCATCTTGGATAAAGGTGAAGGCATGTTCCTTTTGCAGCCACCTTAGCCGATTCACCAATTCTCTTGGCATCGATCCTTTGTGTCTTGCTTTTTGTATAACTTCTCGTCTTTCTGTAAAAGATGAAAGCTTTTGATAGGCATTCATATTCTTGGGGCCAAGCCAGCCCGGGTCACTATCAAAGTCCTTTACCCTGTATGGGTGGCGTGAGATTTGACAAAGTCCGCCTTTGAACGCTTTACTAAGCTTAACGACAAGATGGGCTGCTGATATTCCCCCGCCTATTACCGCTATAGGAGCCTTTATGAATGGAAGCTTATCTTGAAAAACATGACCTGCCTGGTTTGGAAGTTCTTTTACAAGCTCCTCGCCCCAGCCTGGATAAGACAGCCTATTATTCATGCCGGTAGCAATGATTAAATTCCTCCCCATGATGATGTCACCGGAATCAAGCTGAACCTCCCAAGTTCTTTTCTTTCTACTCACCTTCTCAACATAGCCTTGCTTCCATGCCTTCTGGATCTCAATCTCTTCCAAGACATGCTCACTATGCTTATTGAACAAGTCAAGCGAAGGACGTTTATAATATCCAAAGAAGGAAGCTTTGTTCTTTTCTTTGAATGAATGCAAACTAAATGGATTGAGGTCAAGATGATGCACTGCAGGGGAACGAAGATATGGCATCTCTATCCTCTGCGTCAATAGCTTCCATTTGGCTAAAGGCTCACGATGTGGATCTATTACGCATATTTGATTAACCGGAATCTTTTTCTTCTTAACCAGATAATTCGCAATGGTGCAGCCATGAATACCGCCGCCTGCAATGATACATTCAAACATTAGGAAGCCTCCTTACACTCATAAAACGAAATCATTACGATTTATACATTATAGTATAACCCCTGCCCTTTTATATACAGAAGGGCAGGGGTTCTGTAAAACTACTCAATCTTGATGAAAAATTCCTCCACGTAAGGATTATCCGGTGGATCAATCTTTTCAAATACGGGATTTTTAATCACAGGCATCTGGGATCCATTGAAGTCGGTTTTGCCTATGATGCCGCTAATATTAATCCATGTGTCAGGCTCTAATTTACCAAGTTCTTCATCCCTGGCAAGTATCCCATACACAGAGGCATCAGCTACACAACAAGTAACGGTAAAGCGGGATACAACAATTTCATCCTGCGCAAACCCTTCATCCTTGTACACAAAGCCAGTCAACTGAATTTCCTTGCCGGCGTATTGATCCAGATTTTCATCCACCACACTTAAGGTTTGAATATACTGCTCATCCCGGACAATGATCTTTTCTTGTTTCCCAAGAAGTTCTTTCAGTTTATCAAAGTCTTTTTCCACGGGGAACTCCTCGTATGAACCAAGCGTCGGTTCAACTGTATGCCCCTTTGGCTCCTTCTCTTCCACTTGACTTGCATCAGGCTGCTCTTCTCCTGAATTGGGAGGTGTGGTAAATAAACTGTTCCCCACCTTGACTCCCCTTTTGGCAGCAACCGAGCTGTCCAGTAAATTATCCGGCAGCAGAAAACCGAGCACAATCGGAAACACGAAAAGCGAATAGACAATCGTCGAACGCAGGAATCCCTTTGGAAGCTCATGTCCTTCACAGTCACAATGATGAGCTTTTCCTTTAGACGATGTACCCCGGATGATCTGGATCACACCAAGCACAAGGAATACGCCCAGCGAGAAATACATATAGATATGCATCTTTGGTGCGACGAAATTTTGCAGATTGAACGTCAGGAAAAGCTTTAATACCAAGAGCGCGTAACCGATTAAGATAATGCCCCTTATGTATGTGTGAAATTGTTCAGATGATTTCAAATGGTCCCCTCCTTTACACCAGCATCCCAAAAATGAATGTACAGATATAAACAGCAATCGTGACAATTCCTATAAATGTGAGAACGAACCTTTTATTGAAATAAGCAAGCATCAGCAGTGTGTTCTTAAAGTCAATCATAGGCCCATAAACCAGGAACGCCAGAAGTGATGAGGTTGTAAACAGACTGCCAAACGATGAAGCCACAAACGCATCCGCTTCCGAGCATAGGGAAACAATATATGCAAATGCCATCATCACAGCCGGTCCGGCCACATCATTGGAGCCGATTCCCACCAATAGTTCACGGTCCAGATATGTTTGGAAAACAGCGGCCACAAATGCACCGATGACAAGATATTTTCCCATATCAAAAAACTCGTCACTTGCATGTACGATGGTTTGCATCATTCTCCCATTGCTGGCGTAATGATGCTCATGATGATGGGTATGCTTTTCCTCAATCAATGGGTTTTGTTTACCAAATAGCTTGTACACGAATGCACCGATCAAAATCGCCGCGATGAATCCGAGAATCATTCTTCCCCATACCACCGTCATATTGTTTTGAAAAGCATAATAGGTGGATGCGAACACGATCGGGTTCAATATGGGTGCGGTCACCATTACTACAATGGCAAGGTGTGCCGGTACACCTTTCTTGATCAGCCGCCTCGCAACCGGGACGATTGCACACTCACAGACTGGAAGAATGGCCCCTACCATCGCAGCCGGAAAAAGAGCAAGATATGGATACCTTTTTGGAATCCATTTTCTCAACATACTTTCCGATACAAATACCTGAATCACCGATGAAGCAAAAACCCCTATTAAGATAAAAGGAATGGCTTCTAACAAAATACTCAGGAAAATGGTCGTAACATTCACAAACGAGGATGACATTACTGCATCCGGAATTGAAATCAAGTCGCCTGCCAGGAACAGAGCGATAATCCCCAAAAATAACAAGATCCCCAACGTGTCTTGACCAAGACCTCTTAAAGAATTCATATCGTAATCCTTTCTTTTTGATGATTAATCGTAATCCTTTCTTTTTGATGATTAATCGTAATCATTACGCTTTACATTATAACCTATGTCCATAAAAAAAAACTATGATTATTTTTTGTTTTTTTAATCCGGAAAGCTTAGTTTTGCATGGATTCGGACAGCGTTGTGGAAAACTACAAGCAAATTTGATTTTACGCATAACTTTAACTCTCCCTTCAAAAACTAACCCCACCAAACAAAGGAGGAATGCCTTATGACCAAAAAATTCAACAAAGGAAGCAGCAATCAAAACTCCCCGAAGCGCGGGACAACTGAATTTGCTTCTGAACTGACAAACGGCGATAACAGCAAAGGCAACAAACATAATAAAGATCAAAAGAATAAGACCGATTGATGACGTGAGCTGCCTATAAAAGGTGGCTTTTTTTCGTCATAAAAAAACCGATTCCAGTTGTGATCCTGAAATCGGTCTTCCTTTACTTTTCGTCTCCGGTAATTTTTATTGCCGGGGTGCCGCCTCCTTGAAGGTAGGTCGGTGCTTGAGAGTCCTGCTTTTCCTCGTCTTTCCCGTAAAAGCGTTCATTCATTTCCATATTCGCCTCAGTCGTTGACATTTGGTCTTTTTCCTTCATGAAATCACCCTTTCAACTTTAGAATCTCTTGAAGAAAATAAAGTATACCGGCATTTTCTTGAAGCAGTTGGACACACTAAACAAAGGAAAATGATATTCAGGAGGAAATGGCATATGGAACTTAAACGTGTGAAGCAAATCTTATCTTCTTCAGCAGACATAGAGGTTAAATATAAAGACACTTCTGTCTGGATCGATGAAGTGATGGAGGATGGACAGACAGCTGTCGTTCATCTTCGCGGACCGTTAGAAGAAAGATCGCAAGTCAGCATCGCGGATCTGCAAGAATCCTAAGAAAAAGCCACGCGGTGCATATCCGCGTGGCTTTTTCACTACTATTTATCTTCTTGGATTTTACCTTTATTCTTTAAGATCTCGAAGATTAGCTGTGCTTGATTCGTATTGTCGATCATCCCTGAGAATTTTTCTTTCTGGGGACCGAATGCATAGACAGGAACATCGTCCCCTGTATGTCCGTCCGTCGTCCAGCCTGTACCAGAACGCTTGTCGAAGATCTTTTCAATCGCATTGTCGATTTCCACTTTGTCCTTTGTTGCTGCCGCTTCTTTTACCGAAGCTATTTCTTCACTTGTCAGTTCCAGATCAACATATTGTGACATTGTGTCTTCCACAGGAGCGCCATTCGCGATTTCTTCTGCCATGAAGTCAGGCGTGCGCTTTGCTGCATCAATCACATCAGGATTCCAGTTATACTCACCATCTGAACCGATTGAGAACCCGCCTGTGGAGTGGTCAGCTGTAACGACTACCAATGTTTCTCCATTTTCTTTCGCGAAATCACGCACTTCTTCAAATGCTTTTTCAAAATCTCTCATTTCACTCATGGCCGCGACCGCATCATTGTCATGACCAGCCCAGTCGATCTGGCTTCCTTCCACCATCAAGAAGAACCCGTCTTTGTCTGTTTTCAGACGATCAAGTGCAGATGTAGTCATATCGGCAAGGCTCGGCTGTTTCTCATCGCGGTCGATCATCTTGTCCATTCCTTCCTCGGCAAAAAGTCCGAGGATCTGTTTGTTATCGTCATTCTTCAATTCTTCAGCTGTCTTCACATAGCTGTAACCATCTTTCTTGAATTCTTCCGTAAGGTTGCGGTCTTCACGTTCGAAGAAGTCCGTCCCCCCGCCAAGCATGACGTCGATCTTATGTTCACCTTTGATCATTTCATCAAAATAATCATTGGCAATTTCATTTTCATTATCACGGTGTTCATCATGCGCACCGTATGAAGCAGGGGTGGCGTGCGTGATTTGAGACGTTGATACAATACCTGTAGACATATCGTTTTCCTTCGCCTGCTCCAATACTGTTTTCACTCTGGATTTATCATTTTCAACAGCTACCGCATTGTTATACGTCTTCACTCCGCCGCTCATCGCAGTCGCTGCGGCTGCTGAGTCAGTAACGTTTTCATGTTCATCTTCCGGATAAGTCGATTGCAGACCGACAAGATAAGGATCAAAGGCTGTTTTCTCGAATTCCGGTGTTTCCGGATTGTCATTCATATAACGAAGAGCTGTTGTATAAGGAACACCCATGCCGTCGCCAATCATGAAGATGACGTTCTTGGCTTTGCCATTTTTAGAGTCTTGCGCTTTCACTTCCGGGTTTTCCTGATTCATTCCAATGACACTGCCAATTGCTAATGACGATACAACTGCCAATGGCAGGATTTTTTTCATAGACTTTTTCATTTCCCTACCTCCTAAGTTATGAATACAGTTACTAGAATAGTAGAGAATTATGAAGAACCTTTTTCAAGGAAAATACAATCGTGTAAAAGGTTTGTAAACCAGCGCTTCATTCAAACAAAATCAAAGGCCCGTCCCGCAGTGCTTTAAAGCATTGCAGGACGGGCCATATGTTATTCTCTTATTACAGGCAGGGTGCAGCATCTGAAGGATCCGCCTGATTTAATGATCTCAGAGAAGTCGTTTTCGATCACTGTAAAGCCTTTCTCCCTGATTCTATCATTCAATAATTTGTTCTGAGTGAGACTGATGATCTTTTTATCCCCGATGGCCAGTACATTCGGTCCCATCTGGAACTGTTCCCTCTCACTGACTTCAATGATATTGTAGTGCTCTTTGATTTTTTCCAGATCTTTATTTGAAAAGGCCGGCGGATATACGAGTGCAGCTTCTTCCGAAATGATCGTAAAGACACAATCCAAGTGAAGGATATCGCTTCTTAAAGGAAGAGCATGGACGGTATATTCCGGCAGCAGCTTTTTCAAGGATTGAATCGCAAGACGATTGGTCCGACCGCTGATTCCAACCCATACATTTTTCCCATCTACGAGTACATCTCCGCCTTCAATGGAGTGAGCTGCCAAATGGGAGTGGGGAATCTTGTTCTCTTCCAGCCATTGAAGAAGGACCTTCACTTCTCCCTCTCTCAAGCTGGTATTCATGGAGGAAACGATGAATTCTTCCCCAATGCAGAATCCAATATCCCTGGTGAATACCTGCTCATTCAATTCTTTCATTGGCTCAAGATGGTCCACTTCGGCTCCGTTTTCCTCAAGGATTCTTACAAACTCCTCGTGCTGCCTGATGGCTTTATCTATTTTGATATTATCTTCCAAGTAATGTTTTTGAGTCTCGTTGATTACTTCGGTGATTCTCATATTCTGAGGTGAAACCACCAATACCTTTTTCAATTTTCCATATTCAGAAGGACAATACACATCCTTGTCCTGGACTGCTTTTTTTGACAGGTTCATAGGGTCTTACCTCCTGATAATTTCGTTTACGGATGGATTATTCCCTGTTTGGTTTGAGATAAAACCTTGGAAAGTATTTTTCAGGAAGGTTTGCTGTAAAAAAGATAGAGTTGGATTTTGGGTGAAAAGGTTTTAGTATAAAGGAAGCAAGGTGTTTCTGGCGGATTTTATGAGAATTGTTGATAACTGTGAGAAAAATGTTGATATATCCATAAAATGGTTGATAAATTAGAGTTTTCGTTGATAATCGATTTTTTTCGTTGATAACCTTGTGAAATTGTTGATAACTGGAGGATTGTGAACGAAAATCCAATCTCCATCACCGTATACTCTTGCACGAAAGCTTCTAACAGACGATCAAAAAAGGGACCCTTTGCAAAGGATCCCTTTTATTTGTTACGATTAAATTAATTGTTGTTATTATTTGAGTTGTTATTTGAACGGTTGGAGCCGCCTGAATTTGAGTTTCTGCCGCCTTTTTCTCCGATATCCTGGTAGAATTCTTTATCGTGATTATTTGAGGTGGCTTCTCCGCCTTTTTCTCCGATCTCCTGATAGAACTCTTTATCATGATTACGGGATGTAGCCTCTCCGCCTTTGCGTCCCGCTTCTTCATAACTCATTTTATTGTTGTTTTTGCTATTATTGTTGTTATTGTTGTTATTATTGTTTGCCATGTTGTTTCCGCTCCTTTTTATGTCTGGTATATTCTCCAATGACGTATTCGGAAATGACGTTTCAATGACAAGCTTATGGATTAACTGTTGTTTGAGCTGTTGGATCCTGAGTTAGAGCTGTTGGACCCAGAGTTTGAGTTATTGCTTCTTGATTGGTTTGAATTTCCTGAGTTGCTGGAATTCCTGCCGCCTTTCTCACCGATCTCCTGGTAGAATTCTTTATCATGGTTGCTCGCAGTGGCTTCCCCGCCTTTTTCTCCGATTTCCTGATAGAATTCCTTGTCATGGTTGCGTGCAGTTGCTTCTCCGCCTTTACGGCCTCTTTCCTCGCGGCTCATGTTTCCATTGTTATTATTACTGTTATTGTTATTGTTGTTGTTATTATTGTTTGCCATGTTGTTTCCGCTCCTTTTTATATCTGGTATATTCTCCAATGACCTATTCGGAAATGACGTTTCCAATGACAGTAGTCTGATTAAGTTCCAAGTTCTTTAACGATTAGCTGTTATTTGAGTTATTGGATCCTGAGTTAGAGCTGTTGGATCCTGAGTTAGAGCTGTTGGACCCTGAGTTATTGCTTCTTGATTGGTTTGAATTTCCTGAGTTGCTGGAATTCCTGCCGCCTTTCTCACCGATCTCCTGGTAGAATTCTTTATCATGGTTGCTCGCAGTGGCTTCCCCGCCTTTTTCTCCGATTTCCTGATAGAATTCCTTGTCATGGTTGCGGGAGGTTGCTTCTCCGCCTTTTCGGCCTCTTTCCTCGCGGCTCATGTTTCCATTGCTATTATTGTTGTTTCGGTTATTGTTGTTTGCCATTTTGTTTCCTCTCCTTTTAAGTGTGATTAGCTTGATGACCAATGACTCTTTTCCAGAAATGACGTTTCCAATGACTTTTTAAAAACCTAAGTAGAATTCTCATGTGCTTCCTTTTCAGCTGCTCTATGGCTTGTCTTTTCTTTTAAAACGGAATGCCATATGGTAAGAATCCTCCTTTGATTTTTTGATGTTACATTTGCTTGTTTACCATCTTATTGGAAAGATAAACATCATAACGCGTTGAAATTTTAAGGAAAAACATCCAACCCCTGATAAGGCGTACCTCCTTCCAAAAAAATTTTTTGTGAAAGTTATGCTTACATACTTTCTTTCTATTGTGCTGGGCTGATTATTTCTGTAATGTAGTCAGGTATGTTTTTTTAGGAGGAATCATCATGAATCAATCACAAACAACTCAACGAGTTCAACTAACAGCAGCGGACCCTTCTGCTCTGGGGTTATTCGGACTGGCAATGGTCACGCTTGTGGCTTCATCTGCCAAACTCGGCTGGACCGACGGGGTATCTTTTGTCTTGCCCTGGGCAATCTTTCTCGGCGGATTCGCTCAGCTTTTCGCCTGTATCCAAGATGCCAAACACAACAATACATTCGGGACGACAGCCTTTGGTGCGTTCGGGCTGTTCTGGCTTGGTGTCGGAACGTCCTGGCTGATTCAGTTCGGTGTATTCGGCAAGGAAGCGGCAGCAGCCGTCGGTACTGAGCAATTAGGAATTGCTTTCATCGGTTACCTTATTTTCAGCTTATTTATGACCATCGGGGCCATGGAGACCCATAAGGTATTGTTTATCATTTTCGTGCTGATCGATTTCTTATTCATCGGTCTTTCACTTTCTACATTGGGGATCATGCCTCACGCGATGCACCAACTTGCCGCCATATCAGAACTCCTGATTTCGATTTTCAGTTTCTATGGATCTGCAGCGAGCGTACTGAATGCTCATTTTGGAAAAGTGACGCTTCCGGTAGGGAAACCATTCGGCATTATTAAATAGGATAATAGAAAAAAAGACGTGTGGGCCCACACGTCTTTTTCTTGTCTTCTTAATGAACCATCCGGTCATGATCCTTCCAGAATTCTTTCCGGATGACGACTTTTTGAATTTTTCCGGAGGCGGTTTTCGGAAGCTCTCCAGCAAATGTAATGCCCTTTGGGGTTTTGAAGTGGGCTAATTTTTCCCTGCAGAAAGAGATGAGTTCTTCTTCTGTCAATTTGTGGCCATCGCGGAGGACGACCACCGCGTGCGGCACCTCTCCCCAACGCTCATGGGGAATGGCAACCACCGCTGCTTCCAAGATGCCAGGATGTTCATAAAGCGCCCCCTCCACTTCGATCGAGGAGATATTTTCCCCGCCGCTGATGATGACGTCTTTCATGCGGTCGACAATTTCGATATAGCCGTCCCCGTCGACGACCGCCATATCCCCTGTATGCAGCCAGCCGCCCCGAATCGCTGCATTCGTCGCTTCCGGATTTTTATAATAGCCCTCCATGACCGTGTTCGTCCTTGTGACGATTTCTCCAATTGCCTTCCCGTCATGAGGGACCTCGTTCCCTAACTCATCTACGACCTTGACCTTGGCGCCGATCATGCTGTATCCCGCTTTAGCCTTTAACCTGTACTTCTCTTCATTGGTTTTTTCCTGTTCCAAGGAACGGATCGCAGAAGTCGTGATGAGCGGGGAAATCTCCGTCATTCCGTACACCTGGATGAATTCCCACTTCAGGTCCTCTTCCACTTTTCTCACAAAAGCCGGAGGAGGTGCCGATCCTGCGATGACGACCCTCAGCGGCTGATCGATTGCCGGCTTTTCAGATTCATATTGTTCAAGGATCATATTCAGGACGGTCGGGGCCATATGCATGACTGATACACCGTGCCTCTTCACTTTTTCCAAGATGAGCTTAGGGTCGACCTTCCTCAGCATCACTTGAGTGGCACCGTTTGCCGTGTAATAGAAAGGTGATCCCCAGCCACTTACGTGGAACATCGGGAGTACGTGGAGCAGCGTGTCCTGGTCCGAGACCTTCAGGTGGTGCATACTGGACAGGGCGTGAAGATAATTGGACCTGTGCGTGAGGAGGACTCCCTTCGGATCACCGGTCGTCCCGCTCGTGTACAGCAGGGAAGCGATATCCGTTTCATCAAGCGGCACCCTGTCAAATTCTTCAGGGCTGAACTGGCCCCTCCAATCGTCATATCCAGGGTAATCATCCTGAGAACCGCCGTGGATGATCACGTGTTTCAGGTTTGATACTTTTGACAAAATCGGTTGAACGAGCGGATACAATTCTTCATCCACAAACAATGCCTTACTTTCACTATGGGTCAGAATGAATTGATAATCCGCAGGCTTGAGGCGTGTATTCAGAGGGGTCATCACTCCGCCCACTCCGTATACCCCGTAAAACCCTTCGAGCATCTCCGTCGTGTTCGGCGCGAGGTAGGCGACTTTGTCCCCTTTTTCGATGCCAAGCTCCTGCAGCCCCCGGGATAACTGGTTTACACGGGCATTCAGCTGTTTATATGTAAGTCTTTTTTCATCATCGATGATTGCGGTTTTCTCCCCGTATTGCTCCACCGCGCGATCAAGAAAGTCCGTTAACACTAAAGGTACATGCATGCTGTCATTCCATCCCCTTTCCAAATTAATAAAGCGTTTACTATATTTTAAAGGGAATGTGTGAGAGATATCAAGCTAGTTGTTTTAATTTTCTGATAAATAGAATTAAAAATGGCTCTGAACAGGGTGAAAATTGGAGGGGACTTGCTTAGAGGAGCCCTTATCCAGGTGGTAGTACATCTAGATGAAGGCTTATGGCATTTGGAATTGGAAATTAATTGGTTAATCTTTCAGTTTTTATGCATAATCATCGAGTTTTGGTGGAAATCATCGAGTTTTAGCTGATATCTTCGAGTTTCACTCCATAATCACCGAGTTACTCCAATAATTCATCCATTTAGCAAATTCTGTAAAATAAACAACTGAAAAAGCATGACTGCGCACCATTCACACAGCCATGCTTTTTCCTGATTTAAGAACGGCCTCTTCTGCCGCCTGGACCCGAACCGGAGCTGCTGTTTAGTCCTCCGGATCTGCCCGAACTTCCACCGCCGCTCCTTCTGCCCGCGGATGAAGAACCTCTTCCAGCTGGTCCGCCGGATGAACCTCTGTCTGATGACCTTCTGCCATCTGAACTCCTGCTGTCAGATTTTGAAGTTGAGTGGCCGCTCGAATCGTTTCTGCCTCCAGATTTCCCGGATGCACGTCTGCCCCGTCCGCCTTTTGCACTGCGTTCCCGGCTTGCCTGAATGTTTTTCTCTCTTCTTTCTTTGGCACTCTCATTGTTCCCTTTGACTCGAGATGGACTTTTTTCAACAGTCGTGGCCAATTCCACCTCACGCCTAGGCAGCGACCGCTCGATTCCTTTTTCAATCACTTCGAGTGCCTGCTTATCCTTCAATGCCACAAACGTGATGGCGAGTCCGTCATTTCCGGCACGTCCCGTCCGCCCGATCCGGTGGATATAACTTTCCACATCCTCCGGGATATCGTAGTTGAAGACGTGCGTGACGCCTTCAACGTCAAGACCGCGGGCCGCCACATCCGTGGCGATCAATAGTTGGATTTTGGCATCGCGGAACTTTTTCATGACGGCTTCCCTTTTCGCCTGGGAAAGATCGCCGTGAAGTTCATCGACAAGGAACCCCCTTGCCTTCAGGTCCATGTGCAATTTGCTTACCCGCCTTTTCGTCCGGCAGAAAATGATGCCGAGAAACGGATGGACGTCGTGGATTGTTTGACTGAGGGCATCAAGTTTCTGACGGTCGGTCGTTTCGACGACCTCCTGCTGGATTTCCTCGACGATCTTCTCTTTTTCACGGATATGCACATTGTGCGGGTTGTTCATATAGCGCTTCCCGATTTTCCGGATGTCCTTTGACATCGTCGCCGAGAACAAGGCGGTCTGTCTCGTGTAAGGGGTCTCGCGAATGATCGCCTCGACCTCATCGAAAAATCCGATGTGAAGCATTTGATCCGCTTCATCAAGGACAAGAAACGATACTTCCGAAAAATCGATCGTTCCGCGGCGCACGTGATCAAGGATCCGGCCCGGGGTCCCGATGACGATGTGGACCGCCTTATTTGTCAAACGCTTGATCTGTTTCTCGACGTCCTGACCGCCGTAGACCGCCAGCACATTGATGTCTTCTTTTGATGCAGCCAGCAGCTGGTTGAGTTCAGCCGTCACCTGGATCGCCAGTTCCCTTGTCGGGGTGACGATTAGGGATTGGATACTTTCTTTTTCTTTATCGATCTTTGCAAGCATCGGCAGCAGGAAGGCCATTGTTTTTCCCGTGCCGGTCTGTGCTTGTCCAATAACATCTTCGCCATTTAATAAAACAGGTATCGTTTCGACCTGGATCGGAGTTGGTTCTGTAATGGATTGTTCTTTTAATGCATCTGCGAACTTAGGCTGCAAACCTAAGGATGTGAAATCTTTCAATATGGTCACCTCTTTCCCCTCATTATACCCCTATCCTTTCTTTAAAAATAGGGGACTGTGCTATAATGAAAAAATCGTTGAAATAGAAATGAGGAATTGACATGCTGACCTTCCAGGAGAAACTGGACATCATTGAAACATTCGATAAGCTCACAAGAAAAGATGTGTCGTTAAATCGGGTGAACTTTCACTTTGAAGACAGTCTTTATGATAAAACCATCGTTGTCTACCACCTGCATCCGAACGGAAACGGATTTGTCTATACGGGGAACCTTCCCCAATATGATGCCAATGCAAAAGGGCTCGTGAACATTCGTGATTTTGCCGAAGAGGAGCTCCGCGAAATCATCACCGCTTCTATCTCATACTTATCAGAAGAGGAAGAAAACGAGCCTGCTGTCGAACAAACGTGGAAGGATTCCGATGGCCATACCCTTCTCCTCGTGGAAGAAGATGACCGCTGGAATATTTACGCCGGTGAAAATCTGGAAGACAGCTTCGGCGGCTATGATGAAGCCGCTTTGTATTTGAGGGAAGAAGGATTTAAGATCCGATAAATAATTTTTTCTAGAAAATATCCCGTCACATCAATGAGGGACAACCTGCGGGGCAACAAGGTCCATTCCCCTGTTTGCCCATGTGTGAATATACTGGGGATAACTGCCCAATTAAAAGAGAAGGAGAGTTTCAGATGAAAGTATTAGCGCTGCTCGGGAGTACGAGAAAAGACGGAAACTCCGAATACCTTGCCAAAAAAATCGTCGAGGGAACCGACCATACGATTGTGTCGCTTGCAGATTTGGATATCAAGCCGATCGTGGATATGAGACATACAGAAGAAGGATTCGCACCTGTCGAAGATGATTATGAAGAACTCGTAGAATTGATCCAGGAACACGACGTCCTACTGTTTGCCACTCCGCTCTACTGGTACGGGATGAGCGGGCCGATGAAAAACTTCTTCGACCGCTGGAGTCAATACTTACGTGATGAACGATTTAATCTGAAAGAAGAGCTGACCAGGAAAAAAGCCTATGTCGTCATCAGCGGCGGACCGAGTGCCCGTATTAAAGGGCTTCCTCTTGTTCAGCAGTTCAATTACATCTTTGAATTCGTGAATATGGAATTTGCAGATTATATGATCGGTGCCGGTGTACGTCCGGGTGAAGTGTCGGCCGACCTTGCCGCGCTTGAAAAGGCGGAGCGCTGGAATGCACTGTTCAGATAAAGAAACATTCCGGTTCAGCCCTGATATTTGATAAAGCTGAACACAATTGCAGTGAAGGATGATCCCCAGGGTCGTCCTTTTTTGTTTATTCAGCCTCCAGTTGGAAACATTATGACTATACCAACCATCCGGAGGCACAACATGAATTTACCAACCATCCATACAAACATCTGGGATGCGATCATCGCCATCCCCATCATCATACTCATCACACAGGTCATCAAGCTGACTCTGAAACCCCCGGCCTTCCTGGTCCCCATTATCGCGGTCATCCTCGGACTTCTCATTTCCATTTTCATCAGCCATAGGGGCCATCTCGTGGTCGGGATCTTCATGGGCTTCTTTTACGGATATGCAGCAATCGGAAATTATGCTTCGTTAAAGACCACCGTCCTCGCCTGCCGGAAACAGCGGGAAATCGTGGAATGAGGAGCACATTGGCAGGTTTAGCCCAAACCTCAATAGTAAAAAGTAAGAGTGTTCAAATTTTAAATGGGAGTGATCAGGATGGAACCATTATACACAGCAAAAGCAACCGCTAACGGAGGCCGGCAGGGAAAGGTAAAAAGCAGCGACGGGGTATTGGAATTTGACCTGGCCATGCCAAAATCCCTCGGGGGCAGCGGGGGTGAAGGGGCGACAAACCCTGAGCAGCTCTTTGCAGCAGGATACTCAGCCTGTTTTGACAGCGCTTTGAACCTCGTTGCCGGACAGGAGAAAAAGAAGATTGACTCCGAAGTCACTGCAGAAGTTTCGATCGGAAAAGATACAGACGGAGGATTCAAGCTCTCAGTCGTCCTCTCGGTTTCAGTCGGCGGCGTAGAATTGGATGAAGCGAAACAACTTGTGGAAAAAGCGCATGGTGTCTGCCCTTATTCAAAAGCGACAAGGGATAACATTGAGGTCAAACTGAATACATCCACTCATTAAGACTGTGGCAGTAGGCTGAGACAAAAGTGTTTTAGTAGAAGTAAAACCCGAACTAAATTGCCTGCTAGAAGTCAATTTAGTTCGGGTTATTAATTTGAATGTACGTGTTAAATGTTAGCTATTCCTAGCGGTTGATTGGAGTGCAAGCCGAAGACTCCTGCGGGAAGAGTAGCTAATGTGAGACCCCGCAGGAACGCATGTGACGAGGAGGCTCACGGGCTACCCGCGGAAAGCGAAGTCTTGCACGGAAATCAATAGCGGTGATTAAAGCTCATTTTAGTTTTGTTCCAGCTTCTTTTTTTTATGTCGGACACGTTTCAATCCCTTTTTAAGAGGGAATCAAATACTCACAAAGAAGCTGACAGTTAGGGGATAAAGAAAATGGAATTACATAATGGAAAATTATTTTGGCCGACCACTTATAATGATACAGAAAAAGAGTTCGATACTCATTACGATGTCGCGATCATCGGCGGAGGCATGTCCGGGGCGCTCTGTGCCTATGTGCTTTCCCGTGAAGGGTTGAAAGTGGCCATCATTGAAAAAAGGCAGCTTGCTTCCGGCAGTTCTTCTGCTAACACCGGGCTTCTGCAATTTTCAAATGATATCATGCTCCATGAATTGATCGACGAAATCGGTGAAGAGCAGGCGGTCCGATTTTATAAGTTATGTCAGGAAGCCGTCGGCCACTTGGAAGAAGTGGCTATGACCCTGCCTGTCTCACCGGAATTCACCCGCAGGAAGAGCATCTATTATGCAAGCTCTCCGCTGCACCTGCCAAAGCTGAAGAAAGAATATAAAACTTTGAAGGAGCACGGTTTCCCGGTGGAATACTGGTCCAAAAAAGATATGAAGGAACATCTGCCGTTCTCCAAATCCGGTGCACTGATCACCCATGGGGACGCGGAAGTAAATCCGTTCCGGTTTGTGAATGGAATCTTCGAATATTTGAAGGAACATAACACGACAGCCTTCGAAGGAAGAGAAGCGATTGAAGTAAAGGAAGACGGCGAAAAGGTCATCATCGAAACGAACAAGGGGACATTGACCGCTTCTCACGTCGTGCACTCGACCGGTTATGAAACCCCGCCGCTCGGCGAAAACATCGGGACCGAAATCAATCGGTCCTATGCCATCGCCACCAAGCCAGTCGATGATTTGTCACAGTGGCATGAACGGGCACTTATCTGGGAGACGGACAGACCTTATTTGTATCTGCGCACCACCGTGGATAACCGGATCATTGCCGGCGGCCTCGATGAAGACCCGGCGGAAGCCCCGCAAAGCATGGAAAAAATCAAGAAACAAGGAAAAAGGATTGAAAAAGAAGTGCAGAAGATGTTTCCCGATTTAAATGTTGAAATGGAATATGCCTGGGGTGCAAGTTTCGGTGAATCCCTCGATCACCTTCCGTATATCGGAAGGCATCCCGATAAAGACAGGATCTACTATTTACTCGGCTACGGCGGGAACGGCACGGTGTACAGCATGCTCGGCTCCCGCATATTAAGGGATCTGATACTAAACCGTCCGAATCAGGATGCAGAAATCGTAAAGCTTGCCAGATAATAAAAGGCAGAAGACCTTCCCGTCTTCTGCCTTTTTATTTTTACGGATTAACCATCCCCGACACTTTTGTATACACTATCGTAGAACTCAAAGAGTAGGCGATTTACATGGGAAGTGAGTTTAAAGCCACATTTGGAGCATGGATTCAAGCGATAGGGACAGTTCTTTCCGCGATAGGAAATACGCCCATCAAGTCTGTGCCGGAGGAGTCCCTCCAAAACATCGACATTGTCGGAAATGAACTCCAGGCTACAGGCAATGCCCTTGAAGCTGATGTCATCAACGATCCAGGCAGCTTGACGAAGATCGGCAACCAAATTCAAGCCATAGGAAACCTGACCGTCATGTCCGGCCTGATGATTGACTTTAATGAAGTGACGAAGCAGGAACTCGATATCAAAGGAAATCTCCTTCAGGCATTAGGCGGGGCTGCCGCTGTTGCTGATTCCCTTGATGAAGAACGGACGCTGGATGAATTGCTTTCGATCTATGGAAATGCCCTGCAGGTAATCGGCAACTCGTTACAGGCCATTTCAGGTATCCTCGAACTAAACAACGAAGACAGCGGGGACTTGAATGTAATCGGAAGCTGGACCCAGGCTGTCGGATCGATCCTGTCCGCTTTGGTTCAAAATCAATCCTCCTCTTCATCCAGCAGTACACCTGCAAGCAATTCATAAGATCTCAATTTGTCTTCAAAATCAGATACATTCGTGATAATCATGAATTCATCGGTCCCATAGATTTCATTAAGCAAATATAGCTCCTTTTTCACTTTTTCAGGAGTTCCCACAATCGCACGTTTGCGATTTTCTCTTACTTTCTCCATCTCCCTGGAGGTAAATATCCGGCTTTCCGCTTCTTCCTTCGACGGAATGCGGGTATCAATTCCCCTTTCCACTTCCAATAACCAAATATCCTGACTTTTTGCGATTTGTTCAGCTTCTTCCTGGGTCGGCGCACAGACGACGAATATGCAGACATTGGTGAGCGGGGATTTTAAACCAGCAGAAGGCCGGAATTGATCGTGATAGTAGTCAAGCGCCTTCTTCCCGTTCGAAGGATTGATAAAGTGGCCATAAGTAAAAGCCGTACCATTCTCGGCAGCAACCCTTGCGCCCCGATGGGTGATCCCGAGAATCCATATATCCGGCGGTGTATCTACATAAGGATAAGCCTTGACTCCCGGCTCCCCATGAAGGAAATGCTGAAGCCTTTCCACCTGCCCGGGAAACTCATTCATGCTTTTTTTCAAGCCATCCGTCAGTGCCAGGCGTGTCTCATAAGAACCGCCGGGTGAACGCCCGATCCCAAGATCAATCCTTCCCGGGAAGAGGGTCTGGAGCACCTTGAAATCCTCTGCAATTTTATAGGGGCTGTACTGAGGGAGCAGCACCCCGCCGGATCCAATTTTCATGCGGTTTGTCATAGAAGCAAGATGCGAAATCAGCACTTGCGGCGCTGAACCTGCCATGCCGTTCGTATTGTGATGCTCCGCTACCCAGAACCTGGTATAGCCCAGTTCCTCAGTGAACTTGGCAAGCCTCACCGTCTCTTCGAATGCCGCCCCCGCGTCCTGCCCTTTTGTGATGACTGATTGATCAAGCACACTCAATTTCATGTTGTTCCCTCCAAAAAAGCTATTGATATGTATAGTATCCCACCAACTCCGCTTCTTTTTAAAAAGTTCTGCCTGACTGGTATACTTTGCAAGTTTCTCATCACACTAAACAACAAACAGACAACAGGAGGAATGACCATGAGAAAAAGAACCCCGAACCTTTCAAAAGAAAACAATGTCGCGCCCACTTATGATGAAGAACAATCCTTCGGCGAAGACGCTACGGAAGAGGAAGTGAAAAATGGGGAAGCCACGATGGTGACCCGGCTTGTTTATGATGAGGTCGATCCAAGCGAAGGATGAAGAATGGTCGAAAGCCGCCCTTGGTGATGGGGGCGGCTTTTCATTTTACCCGTTAGATACCGTCTCGTTTTTTCCAGTATCAGACCAATTCATGAAACTTTTCAGCTTACACCATTAAGTACATCTTATTGCCTGAAGGGTCTTCTGTAGAGAGACTGCCGTCCTGGCCGGTTTCCACTTGATATCCGAGTGTTTTCAAGCGTGATGCGGCTGCCTCCCTCTCATCCTGACTCGGAAAATGAACATTGAATGACTGCAGGCCAACGCTGTTTTCCGCAGGTTTCGGCGCACCGGTACCGTTCCATGTATTCAGTCCAATATGATGATGGTAGCGGCCAGTGGACAGGAACAGAGCCTGATTCCCCAAGGACGACACGACTTCAAATCCCAGCCCTTTTGTATAGAAATCGGCTGTTTCATCGAGGTCTGCAGCATGCAGATGAATATGCCCCATCAGTGTTTGCGGGGGCAGCCCTGTCCATGGCTCCCCTTCTCCTTCAGCTAAAATGGCCCTGGCATCAATCGGATCGACTGCCATTTCCACCTGTCCTCCCTTCCACGTCCAATCGGATGAAGGTTTATCCCAATAGACCTCTATTCCATTTCCATCAGGGTCATTCAAGTAAAGTGCTTCACTCACCAGGTGATCGGATGAACCCAAAGGAATATTCAATTGAGCAAAATGCTGTAAAATTCTTCCCAGGTCCGCTCTTTCCGGTAATAATATTGCAAAATGGTACAGGCCTGTCGTTCCCCGCTGATTTGGGATGACATTTTCCGGCTGTTCTATTGTAAGCAGCGGTGTTTGACCATCAGCAGTCAAGGATGCTTTATTTTGTGATTGATCCAATACTTTGAACCCTATGACCTCCTGATAAAAATTCAGTGAACGTTGGAGGTTTTCTACCTTTATGGTTACTTCACTTACATGTGTATGTGGATATTGGTGAAAGTTCATTTTATAAACTCCTTTCATTATTGACTGACATTCGTTTGAAAAAGCTTGGAATCCAATGAAAAAGACGCCGGTTTATCAAGGATGAAATATACGGACATTGCAAGAAGTGCAAAGTCGAGTTCATAACCCGCACCTTGACCATTCCCTAAGAAGCCTCCCGCTAGCTTCACTTTAGCGATTGCACCTATCATAATAATGGCAAAAAGAACTGCCGTCACTCTAGTGCCGAATCCGAGAATCATCGCGACTCCGCCGATCAATTCAATCAGCGCAACCACATATGCGGCAAACCCGGGAAGTCCCAATGTCTCGAAGAACCCCGCCGTATTTTCGATGCCTCCTTGAAACTTCACAAGACCGTGAATGAAAAACGTCAAACCTAAAGCAATCCTTAAAATCAGTGCCCCTATTTGTTGAGTATTCATTTTTGCTTCTTCCTTTCTTTTTGAATATAATATAATAAAGTTAGTAAGTTACTTTATGTAACTAATATTATTTTAGTAACTAAATTTTGTCAAGTAACTAATTTATAGTTTATTAGTAAGTATGGTATACTAAGAGTATGAACAAAGGAGTGGTAATGGTGAATACATCTGAAATTTGCCCGCGGTTCGAAAAAGCGATCAGCATCCTGAGCCAGCGATGGACCGCCCTCATCATCTATCAACTGCTTTCCGGCCCGCAGCGGAACTGCACCATCAAGGACGGTATCGGCATAAGCGGAAGACTCTTATCTGAACGCCTCAAGGACCTTGAAGAAGAAGGCATCGTCGAACGGAAAGTCTATCCGGAAACCCCGGTGAGAATTGAATACTCCCTTACTGAAAAAGGATATTCATTGGAACCGCTGATGAAAAATATTGAAAAATGGTCCCAGGAATGGATTGAGAAGGAATGATGGACTCGTCACTTATTTGTGGCGGGTTTTTTGATTGGTTTTGTCTGGGGATTTTGTTTGGTGAGGTGGGTGAGGTCGTAGGTGGTGGCTTTTTTGGTGCCGGTTGTAGGGAGGTTGAGGGATTTTAAAAGTCTTTTGGCAACGTATCTTGATTCAATATTAAGAAATCTTCTTGCTTCTACATTTGTGATTGTCGAGTTAATTAGCAACTGGTAATCAATTAACGCTTGGATATGTCCATTTGTATTTTTATTTTTGCATTTAATACAGAACCAGGAACCGTGTTCTCTGACAAGTGGACTATGATTACACGTCTCACATATTACCCCTTGTCTGATTTCTCTTGGAGAGAGATTAAATCTTTCTAAAATTGAATGGTCTGCCATCACATGTTTTTTCTTTAACAATCGAATCAATTTTTTAATTTCTTTGTCATTGTAATTTTCATATGGGTGGGATTCTTCATATTTGTGGATTTGCATAGGGAGAAGATAGCGGTGTAAAACTTTGGAGTTAAGGTTGTTATTATTGGCAGAAGTATTAATAATTGTTTTATCATTACTTATTACTACCAGGCTTAGAATAGGGATAGGTGAAAAGCCATTTTGCTCTAGCCATTTTTTAAATTGCATTTCTTGTCTTTGTTGTTGGATTTGAGGATCTGGGAAAGCTAATTTCTGATCATCTTTCATCTGAATTAACTGACTGAAAACAGGGTCAAAGTAGATACTGCCAGCTAAGTTTTTCACTTCGATGAAGAGAATATAATGTTTGGATATTACCAAAGTATCGATTTGAAAGAAGTTATTGTTTATTTGTAGGCGAAGGCCGTGGAAAATCAGATAATCTTTAGGATCGAGGAGACTGAGTGGATAATCGAGTGCTTCTTCTCCTTTGTAGCCAGCTGACCTTCGGTTAAGTTCGTCTACTAGCACTTGGATTTTTGGATGATTTAGAGGAAGTCTTCTGAGTAAAGCTTGCAACTTCAGTATAATTCTAGGTATTTCGCGGTCTTGTATAATCATTTCATCACTCCAATCTGAAATATCTAAATTATTTATTCTTCAAATAGGTGTGAAACCCTTTAATTTTAGTAAGAAATTACAAATTAATGCTTCCGGAGTAGTTATATGGGCGCTATTTTCATTTAAGGGCGAACTATTGAATATAAGGGCGCTATTATAATTTTAAGGGCGAACCTCCGATTTCCCGTCAAAACCGACACTAAATCGACACTTCCTGCCATGCCCTTTCCTCAAATCCTAACAAAATCACCCAACCCACGAATAAGAATGACAATCATTATCAATACTATCTAAAAACAAGACAACCACGCCAATGGTTGCCTGCCGGAACTTCATTCAAAATGAGTTCCTTATTTCAGTAATCGCATCAATTACATACCAGGTTCAAATGTCTTACAATCGGTTTCTTCGCTGTTATGTGCTTTGTTCCCCTTGTGGCTCACGACGAAGATTTGGTCGGCTGAGCATTTTTTGCCTTCTTTGTTGTATTTGCAGTTGCTTACTTCACATAGTACATCTTGTGCCATGTTTCTTCACCTCCTCAGTTATCATTAGAGTTCACTTTTTTACATCTGTTCATACCTTGAGGTGTTAAAAAACCTATACCCCAATGTTCGCTATCATAACCATCCCTTTCCCGCCATATAATCAGAAAAGATACGAATATGACAAGGGGGTATTCACGTTTGGAGCAGAGACGTTTGTATCATGTGCAGAATCTTGCGTTTGAGATCATGGATGAGATGAATGCCGACAGCGAGCTCGGAAATAAGGTTAATCTGAAGCATGTCGTCGACCATTTGTCGAGGGCGATCGGGAGTCTGGCCGATCCTTCTGGTACATTTTCACTGGATTATGTGGAAGAAAAAATTGCAGCTGCTCATTACACTGTTTTTCGAAATGAAAAGAAGCTTGCGTGTTTGAAAATTAAAGCACCTGCCGTTAAATAAAAAAAGCCTGCCCAAGCTGGTTGCAATCAACCGCTTTGGGTAGTTTTTTTAAATTTATTAAAGGATTTCTGCCTTTCCTTCAGAAATCTTATTAAAAGAGGTAAGAAAGGCAGGTTACATAAAATGAAGCAAATTCCTATTGCGCTGCAGATGTATACTCTTCGGAACGAAGCCGAGAACGATTTTACAGGTACTTTAGAAAAAGTCGCCCAGTTTGGCTACGAAGGGGTCGAGCTGGCAGGTTACGGCGATTTAACGGCGAAAGAACTAAAACGGGTGCTCGATGATCTCGGGCTGGAAGCAGCTTCAAGTCATATCGCGCTTTCTGAATTAAGAGCGGATGCCGCTAAAGTCATTGATGATCAAAAGGAATTAGGCTCGAGCTTTGTGGTGTGCCCGTATCTTCAGCCTGAAGAAAGAACGGAAAAGGATTATTTCCGGTTGATTGATGATTTGAATGATATCGGAGAAAAATGTGCGAGTGAAGGCATCTCTCTTTGTTATCACAATCATGATTTTGAGTTAAAAACGTTGAGTAATGGACGCACGGCATTAGAGACCATCCTGAGTGAAACAAACCCCGATTGGGTCAAAGCTGAATTTGATATTTACTGGTTGACCTTTGCAGGGGAAAGACCTGATAAATGGCTGGAGCGCTACGGGGACCGCTCCCCTCTTGTTCACCTCAAAGACATGACCACGGATGGCGAACGCTTTTTTGCGGAACTCGGAACTGGCGGGGTAGATCTGGAATCTGTGCTCGAGTCCGGGAATGGAGGCGGCATAGATTGGTGGATCGTCGAGCAGGATGAGTGCAGTACTTCTCCACTTGAAAGTGTCCAAAGAAGCTTGGAGTATTTAAAGAAAAAGAGATGATAAACGACGAAAGGAACTTCCCGGCAGGAAGTTCCTTTTATCATTGAACCGCGACAACCTTTCTCATTTCATGGACATCCAGTCCAAAAGCAGTATGCAGAATCCCGGCGGCCCGGTGCATATCATGTTGTGGTACGGCAGCGGTGACGCTTCCAGGCAAGTCCTCGATGAGCTTGAATTCAATGTGTTCAGCAGCCAGCACTTGGGCGGCTTTTCCCTGGATGACAGGATGGGTGCGGATGTTGCTTCCGATGACCGCTACTTTTGCCAAATCGCCCTGTGTAGTGAACCGAGGAAACTTGAGCTCTTCTGAAAGTAGCTCCAGCGATTCTTTCACATCATTGTGTTGAACGAGCAGTGTCAGTTCGCTTTCCGGTTGATCTTTGAAAAAATCACACTCGATGTTCCGGGTTGAAAGGGCCGATCTGATTGCTGACTGAACTTCGCTGCCGCCCTCCAATCCACTGAGGGTGATGCTTGTCCTTTCGCCTTGAAAGACGATTCCGATGACTGGGTACCTGTCTGAGCGTCGGGAGGAGTGATTGATGAATGTTCCCCTCTCTTTCGTCAGGCTGGAACGCACCACCATCGGGATTCCATGCTTTTTCGCGTGTTTAACAGACCTTGGATGCAGGACACCCGCTCCTCTTGCTGCCAGGTTCAGCATATCATCGTACGTGAGGGATGAAATTTTGGCAGCTTTCTTGATATATCGGGGGTCTGAAGTGTACACACCATCGACGTCCGTATAGATATCACAGCGTTCTGCCCCAAGCTGGGCTGCGAGTGCCGCTGCTGTAGTATCGGAGCCCCCTCTTCCCAATGTAGAAATATACCCTTCTTCGGTTATACCTTGAAAACCAGCCACCACGACGATTTTTCCGGCATCGAGCTCTCTTAAAATCGGCTCCCCATCAATCGTTTTGATTTTGGCATTACCGTGGACTGAATCTGTATGGATGCCTGCCTGCCCGCCGGTGAAAGAAATCGAGTCCGATCCTTTTTCCTGAAGGGCCATGGCAAGGAGGGCGATCGTCACCTGCTCCCCTGTTGAGAGGAGCATGTCCATTTCTCTTTTTTCCGGCTGTGTGGTCACTTCGCTTGCAAGCTTTGTCAGGGTATCCGTGGTGTCCCCCATGGCTGAAACGACCACGACGACATCATTTCCCCTGTTTTTTTCCTCTATCACCCTTGAAGCCATCCGTTTGATATGTGAAGCAGAACTGACAGAGGTCCCTCCGAATTTTTGTACGATTATACTCATATGCTAAACCTGCTTTCTTGAGGATCTGGTCCTGATCCGTTTTAATCTCCCTAATATCCGAATCCGACGCCTTCGTCTGCGTCAGGCTTCCGGTGAGTGAGTTTTGTTAAACTGTTTCTTTCACCTGGAATAACGCAAGCGCATTATTCACCTTGCCGAATTCTGAAGCATGCGGGCGGTCATCGCCGTCTGAATATCCGTAATCCACCATGCGGTTGCGGTTCAGGCAAAGCTTCGTCAGCTGCGGCTTGAAGAAGTCAAACAGTTGGAAACGCTCCTTCAGCTCAGGGAATCGGTCCTGATAATCCTGAATGGACTGTGCGAGCATACCCCAGAATGTCTCTTCCTCCATAAGTTCATGGTTCACGAGAATGTTGCTCAGGTAGCGCAGATGGCAGATGAACAAGCCGGTGAAGATGAATTGAGTCAATCCTTCCGGCGGCTCGCTTCTCAGCACCTCTTTGAATTCTTTCGATAAACCACGCAGTTCAGGGAAGTCCTGATCTGAAATGTTGACATCATCGACAAAGTCTTTGATCGCTAACCGGTGCGGAACGGAATTCTTCAGTACGACGATGGTGTTCTGACCGTGCGGCGAAAACACTGTCCCATACTGATACAAGTAGTGAAGCAGCGGCTCCATGACCACCTTGAAAAATGTCTTCATCCATTCGTCCGCCTGAAGCCCGGAGTCTTCAATCAAACTCTGCACATATGGTTTATTGTCATGATCTTCATATAAAAGCGCTGCAAGCGTGATGGCTTGTTCACCTTCATCTAGATACGTATAGATGCTTTCCCTCCAGATCGTCCCGAGCATCTCAAGGTATTGATAAGGAGCCTGTTTTACCCCCGTATAGTAACGATGATCGACATTCATGCTGGCGTTTTCACCCGGCAGGATGACGCGGCACTCCTCTTTCAGGAACGAATCGTTGTCAGCGATCCCTTTGATGAGTTCTGTCACCTGCGGGGCAATCAATGTCCGTTCAGACGGCAGCCCTCTGTATACGAGCGTATTCAGGATGCTCATCGGAAGCTTGACGTGATGCTTCTCTTTGTTCGTCCTATTCACGAATGTCCGGATCGACTGCTGAGGAAGGTAGCTGTCGTTTCCTTCCCCTAGAGGGATGATCGATTTTTCGGCAAGCTCTTCCGGGAAGTTCTGTATCAGGACATTTTCCCACTGCCATTCATGTACCGGCATGAAATAATAGTCTTCAGGATTGGCGCCTTGATTCTGCACCACTGTTTCAAAAGAAATTTGTTCTGCTTCAGACAGTTCCGAACCAAGAAGGTCTTCATACTTCAACCCATCGACCGATTGGAATGAAGCGATTTTTTTCGCCACGGCAATCCAGGAAAGACGGATTTCGTTGCCATGTTCGGGTGCATAACGGAGATAATCGTCGTATCCGAAACCGATGCGGCCCTTGTTGTATGTAATCCACGGATGGCCGGTCATGAAGCCCTCGAGCTCTGCATAGTCGACATGGATAAGCTCGTCTGATGATTTCGAATCTTTTTCGAGCAGGTGGGCATCTGCAATCAAGGTGGCGTTCAGTTCTTTGATCAGATGTCCAATCGTCTCGGATGACATCGGGATGATCCCCTGAAGATCGACCAGCAGCTCGATGGCACTCTCTGCCGGCTTCGTTTCTTCTCCTGCTGCAATGTCAATCGTGCCCCACTTCACATCAAAGCTGTCAAAGAACCGTTTCTCTGCCTGGAAGCGATACTGTTTGTCCGGTGAAACCTGCAAAGAATACGTGATCGCCTTACCATCTTCGCTAAGTATCTCAGGCTGAATCATATCTTCATACATGTATTCCGATAACATTTTTGCAATCAGTTTGCGGTTGACCTTTTTCCAGTTGTCTTTGTTTAATACATTTTGTAATTCGCTGGCAAATTGCATGGGATCCCTTCTTTCTGTCTGTTTTAGTTGCTGTTTTAAAAGTGAGATTGTATGTTTATCACTGTTGTTGGTTTACGTGCAGGACTTCGCATTCCGCGGGAGTCTGTGTCTTGTGTTGACCCATTATAGAATCCAGCGTCAAAAACAGTGAAATTTGAGTATTTTCTATAGGAAAAACATGTTTTTCGTCTTACTCGCTATAAAATCTATTTAGCCCCTTTACTCTTTTGGACACCTACTTCTATAGATATTAAGATAGAAGTATCAAAGGAGGAGCCAAAATGAGTAAACGAAATGGACCAATGGAAGAAGTGAAAAAACAATACGTTCGCATGGCGCTGGAATCAGGTAATATGGCTTTTATCGCTAGGAAAACAGGAGTCAATCAGTCCACTCTTAGTAATTGGGTAAAGCAGTATCGTGATGAGATTGAAGCTGAGATGGAAAAAGAGGGTGTAACTCCTCTATCCAAGTCTTCTTCTGAAAGTGATATCCAGAAGAAATACGATCATGCCATGAAATTACTCGGTGAGAAGGAACTTGAAGTTACGATGCTTAGAGAAATGCTAAAAAAAAAGTTTCCGGACTTTCCGAGCGAATAGCCTTTGCCCATGAATGGATCCAGGCTGGTTTTCCTGCCAAACGTGTTTTAAAGATTGCTTCCGTAGGACGTTCAACGTATTACTATAGGGTTTCTAACCCCACTGTGAAACGGGAAACCACGGGGGGAAGACCAATCCCTGGATTCTCCATGAACACCAAAGGAAAGAGAGTTAAAGATTCTTTAATAAAGAAGTACTTAATGAAATTGATTGATGGTGAATCAGCTGTATATGGGTACCGTAAGCTGACAAGGGCCTTAAGAAAAAAATACAAACTAATCATTAATAAAAAGAAAGTCTACAGATTGTGTAAAGAGCTAGATATCTTGATGCCTCAAAGAGAAAAGAACCCAAAATATCCTAGAAAACTAGCTAGAAACCGTTCTGTTAATGGTCCTAATCAGTTATGGCAGCTAGATATTAAGTATGGGTATGTGCTTTCTTCAAGGCGTTATTTCTTCCTGGCTAGTGCTATTGATGTCTACGATCGTACGATCGTAGGTCATTACAGAGGTACTGTGTGCGAAGCCAAACATATCACCAAAATGCTTCAGAAGGCTATTATGAAACGAAATATTCATATCCCCGACTCTGAAGATCAAATAGCTGATAACTCCACTAAACTAATTATCAGGACTGATAACGGTCCACAATTCTGTAGTCATCATTTTCAGGATTTTTGTAAGGAACAAATCGTGATTGAGCACGAAAGGATCCCACCGAAGTCACCTAATATGAATGCTTATATTGAGTCTTTTCATAGTGTACTGGAACGAGAGTGTTATCAAAGAAATGAGTTTATAAACTTTGAACATGCTTATAAAAAGGTCGATAATTATATCCAGTTTTACAATGAAGAACGATATCACGGCAGTTTGATGGACTATTCACCAAAAGAGTATTTTGAGAAATATATGGACAATCAAGTAAAACCAATCACATTAACCATGTGACCTCAATGTTTTTGAACAGGTTTCCTGTTTGAAAACATTGAGGCCAGCAAGCGAAAGCGCGGTAGAAAGATGAAAAACTAAGTAACCCTAAGAAAAGTGGAGTATGTGTCCAAACTTAGGGGGTTAAACCGAAATTCATTCATTTTCCACTATAAAAACGTATTTCCCACTGAAATCTTCAAATTTGAACTTACCTGCCTTAAACTCAAAAGGCTTTATTATCGAAAACGGAACTTTTATTATCGAAATCAAAAGATTTATTATTGAAAATCAACTTTTTATTATTGAAACGGCGAAGCCTTTTATTGAAAATTTTTTATTGCAATCGAAAACGCACACTTATTAGTAAATCTACACATTTATTAACAAAACACGCAGGAGCTTACCCAATCCAAGTCCGCCACTCCCACCGGCGTCTTCCTTACATGCTTGGAACGCCCGCCGCGGCCCGTTCCTCCACTCCAAATCTCTGAAACACATTCTTCGTCTGCACCGGATATACTTCCCTCCCGGCTAATTGATTGATGATGACTGCATTCCGGTGTGCGCCGAGTCCAAGGTCCGGTGCCCCGACACCATGGGTGTGCATCTCCCCGTTTTGAACGAAGATGCTGCCTCCATCTCCGAAGAGTGTCTCCAGGCGGTAATCCTTCGTGATCTTGAATCTGCCGGCGCCATCATATGCCAGGTCATCCTTTATCCCTGACAGAAACGACGGCACTGCTGTTTTGTATCCTGTCCCGAAGATGATGACATCGGTCTCTTGTGTGAATCCCTCTTCTTTTACTTGGTGACGCCCGCTGAGCGAGTATCCGCGGCCGCTTGCTTCAAGACCGGTGATTTCCGTCATTGCCTGCAGCTCAATCGGAGGGTATTCACTTCCGATCGAGCGCTCGTACAAATAGTCATAGATTTCCGCGATCGTGTCCGCGCTGATCCCTTTATAAAGGAGGTCCTGATCCTTAAGGAGGACGTCCTTCTTCTCCTGCGGGAGGCTGTAAAAGAAATCTGTGTAATCGGGTGAAAAGTATTCAAGGCCGAGCTTTGAATACTCCATCGGGAAGAATCCCTTGGAACGGGTGAACCAGTTCAAGGTGAAGCCGTGGTTCTCCTGTTCTTTTGCCACATCCAGGAATACTTCAGCGGCGCTCTGTCCTGAGCCGATGACCGTCACCGACCGTGCCCCTTTGCAGATGTCTTTTTTCTCCAAGTACTCAGAGGTATGGAAGACACTGCTTCCTAAATGTTCCTTGAAGCACTCCGGTACAGAAGGAACCGATCCGATCCCCATCACGAGTTGGCGCGTCACGAACCGCTCTTCATTACGCGCCGCGTCATTCCAAACCCATACCTCATATCCGTTCCCGCCGTCTTCCAGCGCTAGGGGTTCAACCCGTTCCACTTCCATCCCAAACCGGCACTGCGGCAGCTGATCGGAGACCCAGCGGCAATAATGGTTGTATTCTTTTCTCGGTATATGGAATTTCTCAAGAAAATAAAAATGATACAAACGGTTGTGAGCCTGTAAATAATTCAGGAAGCTGTATTTGCTCCTGACATCGGCCATCGACACCAGGTCCGCGAAAAACGGCACCTGCAGGGTCGTCCCGTCGATCAGCATCCCGGGATGCCAATTGAATTCCGTTTTCTTTTCCAGAAACAGTGCCTTCATATCCGGCACTTCATCAAGCAAGGCTGCCAATCCTAAGTTGAAGGGCCCGATCCCGATGCCGATCACGTCATAGATTTCATTTTCATTCATGGGGTCCACCTCTTTTCGAATTCTCCCCGCTCACATGTCATGAGCAGTCCGGTTTTATCGGGCAGTTCTACAGAGCCATTCGGTTCAAAACCGCATTTCTTAAACACATGGATCATTTTTTCATTCCGGATGTCCGGTTCCGCCATGACTTTTTCAGTGCGTTCATCCTGGAATTGAAACCGGACCATCTCCCTTAACAGCGGCAATGAATATCCTTTTCCTAAAAATTCTTTATCACCGATCAAGAGATGGACGCCCTGGTCATGGGGAGCGGCGCCATACATCTTTTCAAGCACATCCCCCTTGACCCAGTAGGCCTCCCAGTAACTCATCGGAACATCATCCAAACACCCGATAAAAAGAGTATGATGATCATCGTTCAATGCTTTTTTCAAATGTTCCCTGAACTTATCAATAGGTATGTTGAGATTCCAGAACGGATGGACATGGTCCTCCGTCATCCAGGTGTGAATCATGTCCACATCCCGCTCGAACTCCACTTTTCTAAAAGAAATCTTTCTTCCGATTTCTTCGTCATAAAACTCATAGCGCATGGAGGATCTCCACCTCTCCCGCAATCGGGTTCTTCACCATCGTATAGACGGACTGCGATTCCATCGGTCCGACAAGCTCATCCATGTCATAAAAACGGGTCAGCAGATTGGCTTTGCACGGAAGAACCGGCTGATACAGCAGGCTGCTCAATAGATCGGAAGGCATTGTTTCTTCATGCTTCTGCAGCCGTTCCTTCAAGACCCTGATCAGCTCCCCTTCCTTGATCAAACCGCTGACTCCAAAGCCGTTGATGAGACCGAACAGGTGATTGAAGAAGAAGTAATATCTCAGGCGCTCTTCCGCTACGTCATCAGCACAGATCGTATCGCTCATTGTACTGAGTTCAGGCAGCAGCTCCATCAATTTATCCGCCTTCGATTCACTGTAGTAGTATCCCTGGTTGTCGCGGTAATAGAAGGTTTCAGGGTAGCCGCCCCCGAGCTTGATGACCGAGTTCTGCTGATGGGCCTCAAGCGCGATTCCATAGGTGTTAAACAGCCAGATCATCGGGTCGAGTGTCAGATCCAGGTAACGGTTGAACCAGTCGATGCTCACTTCTTCCACCGAACGGTTTTCACGGCCGGCGATCCCTTTGATGATCGAAAAGAGCCTTGGTTCCCCCCCGAAGGCATGGTCTTGGCACAGCCCTGCAACCAGGCTGACATTTTTGCTATTTTCATAGAAAGGATTGTCGCGGATCACCACTTCAAAGCCTGAGAGTTCAGTCTCCGACACAAGATTCAGGTAAGCCGGATCTTCTAATATCCGAAAGTTGGGAAAATTCTTCTTGATACTTTGCCCAACCTCAGTCTCCAGAAGTCTCGAAACCTCCACTCCCCTTGCAAGTTCCTTCGCCTGGTTGATGCGAAGGGAGTTTGTGATTTTGACAGGTACAGAGAATTTATACATATATTTAGAGTCTTTGCTGTACACACTTCTGAATGATGAAGTGCCCGTAAACGTCTTGCCGGCGGGACCTACATACTGAAGCGAACCATCCGCTAGCCTCGTTTGCACTTCAGGCTTCTCCATTAATTCCTTCACTTGGAGCGGATGAACCGGGAGCAGTATTTTTTCATCTTTTTTCATGATTTCTTCGAGCCAGTCCTGATCGACTTCGCTGTCATTCTGCAATTCTTCGAAAATAATTGAAGCAGCAGACTGCGGACGGCTGGAATCTTGGAGAACCAGTGATTTCTCCGCTGCAAAATAGTGAAGCTGGAACTCTCCCTTACGCTCTGGAGAATAAGCCGCATCCTCCGTTTCCGTCAGACCCTGTTTGCTTTTCGGGGTCGGATGAAGCAGGTGCCCGAATAATAGGGACTGCTCCGCTTTAATGAATTCAAAGTCTTCATCTTTAAGTGACTCTGCGTCTTCCACCCGGTCCTCCAGGTATGTTTTGATGTTGCGGCAGCTCAGGATGACACGGTAAACGAGTTCATCCTCGGCTCCCGTGAAGCTTTTATCCAATAAAAATTCTTTTACGATGAGCGAAGTAAGCGTGATATAGTCGATCGGCTGCAGGTCTTCGCTTCCAGCGGTACGGTAGTAGATCGGGAAAGCGAATAAATGGCGGTCTGTATCAGACCAGTATGTCATCCCGGCGACTAATTCGATTTTCTGAAGGACCAGTTTGGAGATGATTACTTTTTCCACTCCTGCCGTATTGAATAAAGGATGACCCTCATACTGTGGAGCTTCTTCAAAATTCCCCGTCTCCCTTAAATAACAATTCAAAAAGCTTTGTATCGTCGCGTTCTCCGCTAGTTGCTTCGTGTCATACACCGGCCAAACCTCCGTTCAATAATTGAGTTGCAGTCTTATCTATTTCATCCATCAGCTCGTGGATATCTTCTTCACTTGTTCTGGGATTCAGGAGAGTCAGCTTCAGAAAGGTTTCTCCATCTACGCTTGTCTTTGCGATGACTCCTCTTCCTTCATGCAGAAGCGACTGCTGTATCGCCCTGTTCAGTAAATCAAGGTCGATGCCGATTTCAGTCTCCGGCTTATACCTGAAGATGATGGTGTTGATTTCAGGATGTTTATTTTTGAGGTCGATGTTGCTAAGACCTTCAAGATATCCTGCCGTATAGCGGGCAAGCTCCATGGTCCGGTCGATCATTTTGCCAAAGGTTTCGATCCCCACTGTCTTGAGCGAAAGATACAGCTTCAAGGCATCGAACCTCCTGGTTGTTGAGGTTGATTTCGTTACCAGATTCACGATCCCATCATCTTCATCTTTCTCGGGATTTAGATAATCCGCGTGATGGGACAGGAATCCAAAATGCCTGCGGTCCTTGACCATGAACGCCCCGCAGCTGACAGGCTGATAAAATAATTTATGAAAATCGATGGCCATCGAGTCTGCTTTTTCAAGGTCTTCAAGCTTATCGCGGTGAGAATGGCTCAGGAGCAATCCTCCCCCGAACGCTGCGTCCACATGGAACCAGAGGCCTTTTTCCTCTGCGAGGGAAGCGAGTTCCGGCAATGGATCGATGCTTCCGAAATCAGTGGTACCGCATGTAGCGACGATGGCGAACGGCAGCATGCCGTCTTCCTCCAGCCTCTTCAGTACAGCTTGTACATCCTTCATGCACATGCGATGGTGTTCGTCCGTTTTCACCGTGATGACAGCCTGGTCTCCCAGACCGAGCTGGGAGGCTGACTTCTTCACGGTAAAATGGGCATCTTCCGAACAAAGGATGCGCAGCCGATGAAATTCAGGCGGCAATCCCTGCTTTTGTACGTTATGGCACCATTGGATATGGCAGAATGAATCCCTGGCAAGCAGCAGCCCCATGTAGTTCGATTGTGTACCGCCGCTTGTGAACACACCGTCTGACTTTTCAGGGTAACCCATCGTTTCTTTCAGCCATTCCACCATTCCTTCTTCTACATAGGTAGCGGCCGTGCTCTGATCCCAGGAGTCCATGGACTGATTCAAAGTACCGATGATGCATTCACCGATGATCCCCGGGAGAAGCGGCGGACAATGCAGATGGGCCATGCTCTTTTCATGTGAGATATGAAGGCTGTTCCTCAGGACGGGACCCTCGATATCATCCAGGACTTCCTGAAGCGGGAGGCCTTCACTTGAAAAATTCATGATCCCGGCAATTTCCTTTTCGATTTCAGCCGAGGTCTTTCCAATGAAAGGCTGTTCGGTATCGCTGTAAACTTCTTTCAGTTTATTTCTGACTTGTTCCATTCCTTTTTCAAAAGCGGCCAGCCCTTCTTCCCCCTGATGGAGGAAGAAAGAGTCAAACGCCGTCTTTTTATTTTTAAGCATTATGCCTGTACTCATAAGGCCTACCTCACTACGGAAGCCGAGACGGCTTCTTTGAAGATGGCGAAGATTTCATCCAATTGCTCTTCTGTGATGATGAGCGGAGGAAGGAATCGGACGACTGCTCCATGTCTGCCCCCCACTTCAAGGATCAAGCCGCGCTTGAAGCACTCCTGCTGGATTCTGCTTGCAAGCTCAGGATTTGCCGGGTGGCTTCCCGATGTTGACTGCGGGAGGGATGGGTCCACCATTTCAACGCCGATCATCAAGCCTCTTCCCCTCACGTCCCCGATTTCAGGAAATTCGCTTTGAACTCCGGATAACGACTGGAGGAGTCTTTGTCCCATTTTGTCAGCATGCTGAGCCAGGTCATGTTCCTTGATATATTTCAAAGTTGCCGTACCCGCTGCCATTGCCATCTGGTTGCCGCGGAACGTCCCGATATGCGCTCCCGGTTCCCAGCAGTCCAGGTCTTTGTCATACACGACCACTGATAACGGGAGACTGCCTCCGATCGCTTTCGAGAGGACGAATACATCCGGGACGATTCCTGCATGTTCGAACGAGAATAGTTTCCCTGTCCGTCCGATTCCCGTCTGCACTTCGTCGATGATGAGAGGAATGCCTCTTTCCTCCGTGATCCGTCTCATTTCCTTCAGCCACTCGATCGGTGCCGGAACCGAACCGCCTTCGCCCTGTACGGTCTCGAAGATCATCGCAGCCGGCGGCAGGACCCCGCTTTCAGGGTCATCAAGCAGGTTCTCGATATAGCGTGCCGAGATGCGGTGGCTTTCTTCTCCCCCTACACCGAACGGACAGCGGTACGTGTAAGGGTACGGCAGGAAATGCGTGTCAGGCATGAGCCCTCCCACCTTTTTCTTCGGACCCAGGTTCCCCGAGATTGCCATCGTTCCGTGCGTGGCACCGTGGTACCCTCCCTGGAAGGTCAGGATGCTTTGTCTTCCGGTTGCCGTTTTGACCAATTTCAGTGCAGCTTCGATCGCATCTCCCCCGGTCGGCCCGCAGAATTGTACTTTTGCACGGTCGCGGAATCCTTCAGGCAGGGAAGCGAATAGCTCATTTACGAATTCTTCTTTTACCGGGGTTGTAAGATCTAATGTATGTAATGGGCGTTTATCACGGATCACTCCTTCCATCGCTTCGATAACCGCTGGGTGATTATGTCCGAGCGCCAATGTGCCGGCACCTGCCAGGCAGTCGTAATATTTCCTGCCTTCCATATCGGTCACATGGATACCTTCTGCCTCGCTGATGGCAAGAGGGATCCTTCTCGGGTAGGATCTTGCATTCGATTCACGTTTCTCCTGCTGGCTTAGTAATTCTTTATTTGAAGTCAAGGTTTGAACTGTCATTCGTCATCTCCCTTTCATTGGTTGTTTCCGTAATTGCTTTCTTCGTCATAGTAATTGATAATGATTATCAGTGTCAATGGTTAATTGATAACCGTTCTCAACAACTAGCAGCCACCTTGGTTCATTTGTCATATATTCATTTCATTGAACTCAGATGGTCTTCAGATGTGATGACAGCAGCTTTTGGAGAAGGCTGGAATGAGAATATTACAGCCTATTTCGTGAATTTCCATTCAACAATCCATCCATACACTTTTGTGTAAAAAGGGAAAATTGACCCACAGTAATTAAATGATGTTGAGAAAAAATACACTGTGATAAAACTATTTCAAACCATCTCACTTCGTAGTATATTTAGGGTACCGAAATAATTTAGAACGTGATGAGGAGCTGCACAACATGTGGAAAAACAAAAATGTTTGGATTTTATTGATAGGGGAATTTGTGGCCGGCCTGGGGCTTTGGCTGGGAATCATCGGGAATCTGGAGTTTATGCAGGAAAAGGTGCCGTCCGATTTTCTTAAGTCACTGATTCTCGCTTCCGGTCTTCTTGCCGGACTCGCTGTCGGTCCCCTTGCAGGGAGGTTGACCGATCAGGTTAAAAAGAAAAAGGTGATGCTGGTCTCTGGTTTCACCCGGGCACTGAGTGTCATTTTCATGCTGATTGCGATTGAAACAAGTTCTGTTTTGTGGATGATTGTATTCCTTGTGAGCATTCAAGTCTCGGCAGCCTTTTATTTTCCCGCACTTCAAGCTGCCATCCCCCTGGTGGTCAAGGAGAAAGATTTATTGCAGATGAATGGCGTGCATATGAATGTAGCCACACTTTCAAGGATCCTCGGGACTGCACTTGCAGGCATTCTCCTGGTCGTGCTTTCTTTATCGATGCTTTATGTATTGTCGCTGGCAGCGTATATCGCATTGTTTATACTCACATGGTTCTTGTCCATTGATGAAGAATCACTTTCACCTGCCGTCAAAGGTCAAAAAGCGAAAGGTACCAGTTTCAAAGAGGTCTTCCCTATCATCAAGGGCCTGCCCATTGTATTGATGACCCTGATCTTGACGCTGGTCCCGCTGCTGTTCATCGGCGGGTTTAATCTCATGGTGATTAATATCAGCGAGCTTCAGGCCAGTTCTGCGATCAAAGGGTGGATTTATACGGCAGAAGGAATTGCTTTTATGACGGGTGCGTTTTTTGTAAAGAAAATGGGGGAAATGATGTCGCCATATAGAATACTGTTCTTCTTTTCATTTGTCATCGGGGTCTCCCAGCTTCTGCTTTATTTTGCAGTCAACCCTGTGATGTCGGTTGTTTCGTTTGCCATATTCGGATTTGCGGTAGGATGCTTCTTCCCGACGGCCGCGACCATTTTCCAAACCAGGATGCCCAAGGAATTCCACGGACGCTTCTTCTCATTCCGGAACATGCTGGACCGCTTGATTTTCCAGGTTGTATTGCTCATTACGGGACTACTCTTGGACCTGGTCGGCTTACAGATCATGACGGTTCTATTTGGATGTCTATCCCTGATCATGACCGGACTTTTTTATTCAAGATATCGCCAGCTGAAAAATACCGTGCTGGCTGAGCAGGCAAGCTGATATGTTATTGTCACGCTTCCTGCGAGGAAAGCAAAGACTTAAGACTTGCACAAATAAAAAAATCTGCCCCATCGGTTCAAATAACCGGTACGGGGCAGATTTTTTATTGTTCCACGACTTCTGCGTTACGTGACTGTTTGTTATGAGAGTGACCTGAGACAATTTTATAAATAAAGATCGTCACCAGAACAACGACACTCGACATCAGATAAAGACTAGTAAAACCAAGTCCTGCGGAAATCATTCCAAGAATGACGGAACCGGCCGCGATTCCAAGGTCATAGAAAATAAAGAATGTGGATGTTGAGTGACTGGTTCTTTCCCTGGCCGCAGACTGGATCGCCATCGTCTGATAGCTCGGCAGGAGAGCGCCGTATCCCAGTCCGATCATCGCACCTGCGAGCAGCAGAATGATGGTGGTATGCGTGACACTCAAGATGATGAGACCGGCCGCGAAGATAAATAAGGACGGATAAATGACCGAGTCCGGTCCCTTATGATCAAATAACCTTCCTGTATACGGTCTTGATAACAGCATGGCTGCCGCAAACACGACGAAAAAAAGACTCACTGATTCAAAAAGGCCGACCGATTTCGCATAGACGGAAATGAACGACATGATGCCCGAGTAGGCGAATGCAGTCAGGAACCCGACAGATGCAATTGGTATCGCCCTCACTTCAATCAGATCCTTCACTGTCAACCGCTTGGCAGCTTTCGGCAAGAAAGCAGCCGCTTCGGCCTTTTGAATGCCGAACGTCAAGATGAATGCGATCACCATCATGCCCGCCAGAAGCAGAAACAGCGCAGAAAAAGGGATGAATTGAACCAGTGCCAAAGAAAGGAATGGACCGGCTACAACGGCAAGATTCATCGACATCGCAAAGTAGCCCATCCCTTCCCCCTTTCGATGTTCTGGAATCATGTCTGCTGCAATCGCGACTAAAACGGTCGAAGCGAAGCTGAACCAGATTCCGTGGAAGAAACGCAATCCCATTAAGAGATAGAAGTCGCTTGTCAGAAAATAAAAGAAGGAAGAAGCCCCGAAGAGAAACACTGATATCATCAAGGTTTTCTTTTTCCCCAGTCTATCGATGATCTTCCCTGAAAATGGCCGGACGATGATCGCCGACAATAAAAACATCGTGGTCACAAGGCCGGCCTGTGCTTCACTTCCCCGAAGCTCATCAATGACGTAGACAGGCAATACGGTAAGCAGCGAATAGAATACTAAAAAGACGAAAAAGTTATTTGATAAAGCCATCAGAAAAGGCTTTGTCCAGATGCTGTTCGTTGTATCTTTCATGTATATCCCCTTTCTTTAAGCTTCCATGTATGTTTCGTAAATTAGTTGTTACACTAATTATATATACAGCAAGCAGAAAAGTAAATATACTTGTCATAACAAATAAAATGAAATCGTTCTCAATTCCAGTGACTTTTATAGTATGATGGAAGTAGACAAAATTTGTAGTAGGTGATCCAGTATGCATGATACACGTGATGAATCGATCGGTCTTTTTACCAGTAATACGGTTAAGAACATCATCCGTTTCTTATCAGTGAACATTAAGAACTTCGATATCACTCCCGAACAGTGGACCGTTCTGAAGCGGCTTTCTGAAAATGACGGGATCAATCAAAAGGAATTGGCGGAAAAAGCTGAAAAGGATCAGCCAACCGTCACGAGAATCCTTGATATCCTTGAGCGCAAAGAACTGATAACCAAGGAAAAAAATAAAGAGGACCGCCGTTCGTTCATCCTGTTCATTACCGATAAAGGAACCGCGGTCAAAGAAGAACTATCCCCAGTCATCGAAGGGCTATGGGAGGAGAAAATCCTTACCGGTATTTCAGAAAAAGACCTGAACGTTTACAGAAATGTCCTTAAGAAAATTAATGAAAATATTGAAAGATCATGAACTAGAAAACGGACTTGCTTACAGCAGGCCCGTTTTTTATTTAGGTAAAAAATTTCAGAAAATAATCTTTGACACCCTGATAACAAATGTTGTATATTACGATAGGAACGAACATTTTTAAATAAACAAAGATTTAATATTCGTTTTTAGGAGTGTTATTCATGGAAAATGTATTTGATTACGAAGATATTCAATTAATTCCTGCAAAATGTGTGGTGAACAGCCGTTCGGAATGTGATACGTCCATTACGCTTGGCGGCCGATCCTTTAAACTTCCTGTTGTTCCTGCAAACATGCAGACGATCATCGATGAAAAGATCGCCGCTTACTTGGCGGAAAATAATTATTTCTATATCATGCACCGTTTTCAACCGGGTAAAAGAATTGATTTTATAAAAGATATGAACTCGCGGGGCTTATACGCTTCCATCAGTGTGGGTGTGAAAGAGGAAGAATACACTTTTGTGGAGCAGCTGGCCGAAGAGAAGCTAACACCTGAATATATTACAATCGACATTGCACACGGGCACTCCAATGCCGTGATCAATATGATCCAGCATATCAAACAACACCTTCCAGAAAGCTTCGTGATCGCCGGAAACGTCGGGACTCCCGAAGCGGTCCGAGAGCTGGAGCATGCGGGTGCGGACGCGACTAAGGTCGGCATCGGGCCTGGTAAAGTATGCATCACGAAAATCAAAACCGGATTCGGTACGGGCGGATGGCAGCTGGCAGCACTTCGCTGGTGTGCCAAAGCGGCATCCAAGCCGATCATCGCAGACGGTGGAATCCGTACACACGGTGATGTTGCGAAATCCATCCGATTCGGTGCGTCCATGGTCATGATCGGTTCATTATTTGCAGGACACGAAGAGTCTCCTGGTGAAACATTCGAAAAAGACGGCAAGCTTTTCAAAGAATACTTCGGTTCAGCGTCCGAATTCCAAAAAGGCGAAAAGAAAAATGTCGAAGGAAAGAAAATGTTCGTTGAACATAAAGGTTCACTGGAAGATACGCTGGTTGAAATGGAACAGGATCTTCAATCCTCCATCTCCTACGCAGGAGGAACAAATCTTGATGCCATCCGCCACGTTGACTATGTTGTCGTAAAGAACTCCATCTTCAATGGGGATAAAGTCTATTAATATCAAACGAGGGACGGGCCTTTAAAGGCCCGTCCCTCGCTGCGTTAATGGGGTAAAGTCAATCCGGTTCCACATGGACGTGGACGTCATAGATTTCATACTCTTTTTCCAGTCGTTTCTCTACTTTTGTGGAGATGTCATGTGCCTCGTTGATGTTCAATCCCTGGTCTACGGTGATGACGACGTCGACGACAATGTTGTTTCCGTAGCTCCTTGCCTTGATGTCTTTGACCCCCTCGACGCCTGGAATCATGCCGATCGTTTCTATGTATTCTTTGATCAGTTCTTGATTAAAGCCATCCGTCAATTGGTGTGAGGCTTCACGGAAAATTCCCCAGGCTGTTTTGCATATGAGGATACCCACGATTAAGGCAGTAAGGGGATCGAGCCAGGGCAGATTGAACTGAGAACCGATGACTCCTACCACCGTTCCGATACTGACCCACGAATCGGAAAGATTGTCTTTTGACGCTGCCATGACCGAATGACTTTTGATTTTCATTGCAAGTTTTTTATTATAACGGTATACCAGATACATCACCAATGCTGAAAAGATACCTGTCCATGCAGCGATCATTTCAGGGGGGTGCGACTGCCCTTCGAACAGTGACAAGACTGCCCCGCTCAACACTTCGATTCCGACGACTGCCATGATGAACGACGCGACCATCGAAGCAACCATTTCAGATTTCCAATGACCGTAGAGATGGTCATCATCGGCCGGCTTTTGAGATAATCTCAACCCGATCAGCACGGCTATGGAAGCCAATATATCAGTCGTATTATTCAAGCCATCCGCTCTCAATGCTTCCGACCCGCTCACATGCCCGATCACCAGCTTTAATATGGATAAGAGAATATACGCAATGATGCTGATGATCGCACCGCGTTCACCCAATTTTAAATGCGAATATCGTTTATCATCCATTGAGCCCAACCTCCAAACACTGCCTGAACATTTTATCAAGAGGCATGCGAGTGGGTCTATAGAAACCTTTTTACCCATTCCCATCTATCTCCCTTAAAGTAAAAAAAGTTGCATAAAGGAAATTAAATTGGTGCAGAAAGATTTCAGTAATTCATTACCTGACGTGACTTAAGGGTGACTTAAGAACTATTAATATAGTTCTATCCCAACCAATTGATTCATATATTTTTTCTAGAAATGGAGGGATAACAATGGGCATCAGACTGATCAAGATTTCGGTTGTTTATTTTATGATCGGCGTGTTATTCGGGTTGTATATGTCGATGACACATGATTACAGCTTCACACCGGTTCACGCTCATATCAATCTTCTGGGCTGGACAGCTCTTACTTTGGCAGGTATCATCTATCATTTATTCCCGGCTGTGTCTCAGACAAAGCTTGCAAAAGCTCATTTTTGGCTCCATAATATCAGTCTCCCGCTTATGATGATCGGACTATTCATCCTCATTTCATCCGGCAACGAAAGCATCATCCCGGTGATTGCGGCAGGAGGAGTCCTGACGACGCTGGCTGTGTTATTATTCGGATACAATGTATTGACGAAATTAAAGGGTGAATAAAAAACAGCTGCTGCCCATTGATGCTAAGGCAGCAGCTGTTTTTCCAATTCTTTTACTTCTTTTTTTAATTCTTCTGCATCTTCAAGCAGCCTCAACATCCCTTTGATGATCAACTCATCAGGTTTCGATTTCCGGCATTCTTCGGAAATCCTATCGGCAATGCTTACATATTCCCCGGCTTCCTCACTTTTCAGTGAATGGATCTTATCATACAGATTCGTCCAGGCTTCTTCCCTTTTTTCAAATGAAATAAATGCCCCTTCACGATCCATGTCGACAGAGAATGGCTTCATCATGTCATCATTAAGGAGAGGTCTGCTCTTCCCTTCGAAGAAGTCAGCAGCAAGGATCATGATCTGTCTGACGATATGCTTTCCGAGATCTTCAGGCTTCAGCTCACTTTCCGTTGAAATCAGGAGCATCATATAGGATGAATAGATGGATTGGGTCATCCACATCAAATCCCACTTATATGGCTCGATCTTATCTCCATACAACCGCTGGAGATTATGCTGCATCCAGCTGAATAGCCGGCCCCTCATCCTGTGCTCCATTGCGGCAAGCTTTTCGCTGTTCTTGGCGGTTTCCCCCCTCATATGCATCCTCATATAGGATTTGTATTCCAGGATCCCCTCAAACTGTACTTGAAACTGTTTAGCCAATCGGTCTTCCGGAGGCATCTTCCCGTCCAATCCAACCACAAACGCCCGTTCGAAGACAAGCTGCTGATAATGTTCATAGATGGAGATGATTAAATCTTCCTTGGATTGGAAAAATGAGTACAGAGAACCCTTGGATATACCGATGCTGTCAGCGATCTGCTGCATCGAGGTTTGGTTGTAGCCTTGTTCTGCAAACAGGTCGACAGCCGCTTCCAGTATTGCTTTACGTTTATTCATATTTATCACCTGTCTTCTATCTGAAGTTCAGAATATCTATTTTACTTTTTAATGGTGCAGCATTGAGATTGTACAAACCCATTTTATCATAGTTCCTCCCCGTCAAATCCTCCATCAACGAAAAGCACATTATTTCTTGACTTAAAAACCCAATCATGAAAAAATGACTTATGAGTCAAATCGATTAAAAGCTATTATATCAGTACATCAAAACATTTCAAAATTTCCATTTGACTAATGAGTCAAACATCGGAATAGGAGGGATTTTCATGATTCAAGCAATCTTGAAGCGTTCAAAGATCACATTGATTTTTGTCCTGCTGTTTGCCATTATCGGGATTTTCACATTTTTTCAACTGCCTCAAAGAGAAATACCTGAAACAGAAGTGAATATCGGGACGGTTTCAACCGTTTATCCGGGAGCAACCGTTGGCACGGTGGAACGGACCGTCACGAATCCGATCGAGAATTCACTTCAGTCCATTGATGGGATCAAGGAGCTGAGTTCGTCATCTGCTGCCGGATTCTCTACTATCATTGTAGAGGTCGAAGATGGCAAAGACAAAAAAGAAGTGTTCAGCGATGTGCGGCAGGCTGTTTCAGATGCTTCCGCATCGTTCCCAGAAGAGGCATTCGACCCTGAGATCAACGAATCAACGGTGAAGATGCCAATTGTTTCTTATCAACTCACGAGCGAGAACCGTGAGAGCCTGCAAGACATCAAAGATGAGATTGACCGCTGGAAAACGGAAGTAGAAGAATTATCAGGCGTTTCGGGGGTTACCGTAAAAGGGCTGCCGGAGGAGCAGATACTCATCGAACTTAACCTTCAAGACTTAAAAGAATCCGGACTGAATGTGTCCAATGTCATGAAGGCGATTAATGATGAATACTACCCTGCCCCTCTCGGAAAAGAAACGATCGATAATGAAGTCGTCCAGCTGACGGTCGAGCACTACACGACCATCGACGAAATGAAAGAGGTCTTTGTCGGAAAGAATACTGGCGGTGAGTCCGTGTTACTCGGGGACATTGCCGATGTGAAAATCTCACCTAAAGACGCAGAAGATATCATCACATTCGAAGGAAAGCCTGCTGTATCGTTTACCGCTTTCGTCAAGCAAGGGGAAGATATCCCTTCTGTCGACGAGCGGGTCAGCGACAAAGTGGATGAACTCTGCGCTAATCTTCCCGAAGACGTGGAGCTAGTACCTTATTATTCACAGGCCAGCCTGGTAACGGATATATTCAAAGGGTTGTTCACTTCCCTGGCGATTTCTGTGCTGGCAGTCATCGTCACCACTGCCATAGGACTTACAGGTTCCGGGGTTTTCGTAGTCGCCTTGGCGATTCCGATTTCCGTCCTGGCCGGGTTGATCCCACTTCCTTATGCAGGCGTGGACCTCAACCAGATTTCGGTCATCGGGGCCATTATCGCACTGGGTATCCTTGTTGATGACTCGATCGTCATGAATGACAATATCCAGCGCCGCTATAAACTCGGGGACAATGCCCTGACAGGTGCAGTCAACGGTGTGAAGGAAATGTGGGTGTCCATTCTAACGTCTTCCCTTGCCATCGTGTTTACGTTCCTGCCGCTCGTCTTTTTATCAGGCGGAAACGGAGCCTTCATCCGGGCGCTTCCGACCGTTTTGATTACGACGATTCTTGCGTCGACGCTGGCTGCACTGGTATTTGTACCTGTGCTCCGTTACATGCTGTACAGTAAAACGAAGAAACAAATCTCGGATTCACCAGGCTTGATCGGGAAGCCGCTTGATAAGTTTGCAGATTTCTACGCAGATGTCATTTTAAAAAGGTTTTCCAAGAAGCCTTTCCTGACAGCCTCTCTGGGACTTGTGTTCACGACCGCTATCTTCGGTCTGATCGCCTTTACACCATTTGAGTTCTTCCCATCTGCCGACCGCGAGGAAGTGACGATTGACGTCACTCTTCCGATCGGAACGACGCTTGAGGAAACCTCAGATACGCTTGCTGAAATGGAAGATCGACTGAAAACCGATAAAGGCGTCTATGAAACAAGCGTATTCGCCGGAACAGGGCTGCCGAATCTATTCAACAGCTCCCTTCAAAATTCGGGGGAACACACCGGCCAGATCGTAGCGCGCGTCGACAGGGAAAATCAGACGGCCCAAGGCTTGATTGAGGAGTGGACCGAAAAGCTCCGCAGCGAATTCCCTGATGCTGTACTTTTCATGGAAACGATTGAGCAGGGACCGCCGGCCGGAGCACCTGTAACGGTTACCGTGTCGGGCCCTGAAATGGAGAAATTGCTTGAATTGAGGGATTCACTGAAGGACGCTATCGGAAACCTGGAAACGAATCTTGTCGTTGATAATGTCGGGGAACTCTCCCCAGTGCTTGAGTATATCCCTGACCGGGAAGCTATGGAGGAAAACGGGATCACCGTTAATCAAATCAGTGAACAGATTCGCCTGGCGACTGAAGGAATCCCTTTGAAGGCTTTTGATAACGGCGTCACCAAGCGCGACATGAATCTTGTTCTGGACGGCAATGAAGGGGAAGTCGATCTTTCTTCCTTGGAATTACCGGCTGCTGGCGGCCAGACCCCTGCGGGACCACCTGAACTTGTCTCGTTGGATGAACTGGTGACTGTCGAAACGAAAGAAGAAATCCAGCAGATCCCTCATGTCGACGGTGAACGCGCCATTACAATCCGTGCATTCCCTGAGAATGAGGAAGGTTATGAGGAAAAAGTCCAAGAGATCGTGGATGGCGCGGGGAAAGACCTTGGAGCTGAATACAGCGTGACTCTCGGCGGAGAAAACGAAGCGCAGGACAGCTTCTTCTCGGAAATCACCATCTTGTTCACGATTGTGATCTTCCTTGTTTACCTGCTGATTGCACTGCAATTCAACTCGCTATCCATGCCTTTCCTTGTACTGGTTGCCGTTTATCTGGCCATTGCCGGAGCCATACTCGGATTATTCGTCACACAGACACCAATCAGCTTCCTTGCCGTCATGGGGATGGTTTCACTGACGGGGATAGTCGTCCGGAACTCGATTGTGCTGATCGAATTCATCGAGCAGCGATTGAAGGACGGCATGCATGTAAAAGAAGCAGTCGTCGAAGCCGGCCGTGCAAGATTACGCCCGATCGTCCTGACTGCCATCACATCGATCGTCGCTTTGATCCCGGTGGCGGTCAGCGGAGATGCCCTCTTCACACCGCTTGCCGTTACCATCATTTCCGGAATCGCATTCTCGGTCATCCTTACACTGATGATCGTGCCGATGCTTTACCTAGTATTTGATCGATTCCGACATAAGAAAAGAGAACGAGCTGCAAACTGATTTGAAGGCCCGTCCCTCATCTCTTTAAATCGCTAAAAGCCCGTCCCTCACTGCGTTGATGCAGTGAAGGGCGTTTTTTTATGCGTTGAAGGGTTGGTTTTTGTGTGATGATATTGACTTGGCCAAGAAATTTAATACGAATTCTTTATTAAGGGGTCGAGGGAATATCGCCGATTCCTAGTCGTCCCGGTCGAGGGTAGATTCATTTGTGACAGCACCCTGGCTGCAGTGGAAAGGGATTGCAGGTTGGTGAAGTGTCTCATTTCTTTATTCGAGATGGTCGTGTCGACGAGCAGTGCATAGTCCTTCAAAGCTTCGATATGAGCATCCTTTTTCTTTAACCGGCAAGTTGGACACCACCAGTTACCCTGGACCCTTTCCATCGAAAGGGATTGACACTCACTGCAATAAACGCCTGGCAGAATATCGGATGGTGAAAACTGAAATTGTGCGAGGACATCCGGCTTCAGGGGATCATGGAATTTCATGAGACGGTTTGCAATCCGGTTCAGCGCTTTTTGAGTCACCACAGGCTTCGGATATTTAGCGGTCAGTTTTTTAATTTCGTAGACAAGCCTTTCGCTGCGAATCAGCTTATCCAGTACGAGTTGATTTTTAGAAGTATTTTTAATGAGTGTGTGGGAGTTGGTGAGAACGACTCGATATTCAATCGGAAAAGTGGGAAAAACCTTTGATGTCAGCCAGTTCTCCAGCCCCTCTTTTTGTTTATACGCCTGAAGGATTGGATCGGGGAATACCTCAGAAATTTCATGTCTGGTCCTGATCATTTGATTGAAATCCGTATCGATATAGATTTCCCCGGCTATGTTCTTCACTTCCGAAATGAGAATGAAGTTAGTATGCAGGATAAGAGTATCAATTTGAAAGAAAAATGTTTTATAAGAAAGGCGGAGATCAAATAAAATCAAGTATTCTTTATCGGGCAAAAAGCTTAAATGATAATTTAGGGACAACTCCCCTTTGTATCCTGCTTCAAGCTTTCTTAATTCTGCTGCAATCTCTTTTCTCAAAGGGTGATTTGGGAGGATTCTTCTCAGTAAGGCATATAACATAAAGATTTTGATTGGGGCGCAGGGCATTTTCTTGATCAATTGACCACTCCTTTTGTAAATGAGGTAGTTTGACGGAGGTTAAGACGGGAAATTGAAGTTTTATTCGGGGTTTTCAGGAGGCGGGAGAAGGAATCTTTCGGGAATGCCTGTGTATCTTTCAGTTTTGGGTAAAAATCTTCGAGTGTTCCTCGCTAACCTTCGAGTTTCGGCTTATAATCTTTTAATTTCAGAATTAATTCCGTCACTTACCAAATTATAACAAAATAACTATATGACAAGCTACATTTTTTTCTCAACCTCTAAAAATGGTGACTGTATCCAATCCCAAAGCCCCCTTTCATAAACCCTTTCACCCCTCCCGAATAAATTAATCATGAGAAAGGAGTGAATTCAAATGAGTCATTCAATTTGGTTATTTTTTTTAGGCATTCTTTCAGGGTTTGCCCTGCTCCGGGTGCCGCTGACAGGATTTTTGGAGCCGATTAACCCGATTGCCGATGTCATTGGGGTATTGGCCATTCTATTATTCTCGATCGTTCTCATTCTCAAAGGGGTCCTCCACCTGATCGACAGCAGGAGGTCATAATGACAAAGGCCGGTCCCTTGATATTCCTAAGGGACCAGCCTTTACTTCTTTATCCATACTTCTTCTGATGCTCCCGCTTCATCTTGAGATAGTCTTCATCTTCCCTTGCCAGCTTCCATTTCTCTTCAAAAATGGCGGCGGATTCAGCTTTCTCCGAATCAATCTGCCTCTCCTTCACATCGCCGTCTCCATCATATTTCCGGCCGCCTTTATAATTCGCATAGCGCCGGGCTCTGGTATATCCCATTTGAAGGAATTTCCTGGCCATGTCCATCCCGACGAAGTCGTCCTTCTCTTTATATTGAAGGAACATATCATAAATTTTTTTGGAAGATTCAGCTGCAATATCCGGTGTTTTAAATCGCCAGTGCAGAAGGATTTCACTTTTATAAGGTTCAACGAGTAGGACCCCCTGCTCTCCCCGGCCGACCCGGTACAACTCAGGGTTCTCCCTGAAGTCGACGGAATCAAAGTCCAATGAATAATCGAATGGCATCGTATCATCCTTTTTTCATCTTGTTTACCCCGGGGGTTCCGTGCTTAACCCCTTCAAAACTGCAAAAGACCTGTATAGAACCACTCTATACAGGTCTTTGATTTCAAAAAAACTACTTTTTCGGCTCATCCAGCGCTTGGTACTTCGCCTGATACTTACCGCCGTCCGCCACTTCGGAATGGTACAGTGCCTTCATGGCAAAACTTCTCTCCAAGCCCTGCTCATCCATCAGTTTCTTTAACCGGTCCTGCAGTTCTTTTTCATCTTTCATCAGCCGTTTCATTTGAGAACGTATATATTTCAAGGGTTTTCAACTCCTTTTTAGCCTATCGATGAAGTACCATTATAACAACCTTTGGGGATTATACAAAATTTCGCTGGCAGCCCACATGAATGCTTGATAGAATCATAGATGAAGAGTAGAAAAATCTGTAAGTTACTTATAAACTGCTTAAAACACAAATACATATTAGAAGAGACATCGACACCCTTAGACCGGCCTTAAATGATATCAATTTTAAAAAGAGAGAGGGATTGTCATGTACAAAATGTATTGCAGGGCCTATCAAACCGCATACCGGGGCGCTTTATATTTCCTGCCGTGGCGTAAACCCCGGCTGATCGAAGGGGAAAACAGCCTTACCCAATTGCCGGCTGCCTTAAAAGAAAGCGGGATTTCGAGCATCCTGATCGTTACCGATGAAGGGATCTCTTCCCTCGGATTGATGAACGGACTCCTCGAGGGGTTGAATAGTAGCAACATTCAATACACTGTTTATGATAAAACCGTCCCGAATCCGACGATTGATAATATCGAAGACGCCTTGAAAATGTACCACGACAACAAGTGTGATGGGATCATCGCGATCGGCGGAGGATCGCCGATCGATTGCGCCAAAGCTGTGGGGGCAAGGGTTGCAAGACCCGAAAAGACCATAGCGGAAATGAAGGGACAGCTGAAAGTAAGAAGGAATCTCCCTCTCCTCGCAGCCGTCCCGACAACTGCCGGAACGGGAAGCGAAGCAACGATTGCCGCAGTGATTTCAAATCCGGATACCCATGAAAAATATGCAATTAACGACTTATCGCTGATTCCGCAAATTGCGGTGCTCGATCCCCAGCTTACGGTAAAACTTCCGCCCCACATCACATCGACGACTGGAATGGATGCATTGACGCATGCAGTCGAGTCGTACATCGGCAGGAGCAGGACCCGTGAGACAATGGAGTGCAGTAAACAGGCCGTGAAGCTGATATTCAGCAATCTTTACGAAGCCTATTCAAACGGTGAGAACATCGAGGCCCGGAGAAATATGCAGAAAGCCTCCTATCTGGCAGGCGTGGCGTTCACCCGTGCTTACGTCGGATATGTCCATGCCATCGCCCATACCCTCGGCGGATTCTATTCGGTTCCCCACGGGCTAGCGAATGCCGTCATCCTCCCTTATGTACTCGATTACTACGGGGAGTCGGTTCACCAGCCTCTTGCGGAATTAGCCGATGCAGCAGGTATCGGTTCACCATCCGATACGGCAGGCGAAAAAGCGGCGGCTTTCATTTCTGCGATCAAGAAGCTCAACACGGACATGAAGATCCCGGCCAAAGTGGACGGCATTTCCGAAAGCGATATCCCGCTGATGGTGAAGCGGGCACTGACGGAAGCGAATCCGTTCTATCCGGTGCCGAAGATCCTGTCTGATACCGACTTATCAAAGCTCTATTTTTTAATAAAGCAATAAAAATACAAAAGGTGCCCCTCCTTCATGGATGAGCACCTTTTGTAATTAATTTATTTCAGCTTCGCGACAATCTTCCCTTTTACATGGCGTTCCGACAAGCGGTTGAGCGCCTCTGGAATTTCCTCCAGTGAGATGACCTCTTTCAGCATGGCGTCCAGTTTTCCTTCAAAAAGGAGGGAAAGCATGTGATCACCGATGACGGCAAAGTCCTTTTGAGCGCGAAGGTCATTGGACTGATGTCCCGCTCCCAGTGCAATTTCGTGGTAGGATACCACTTTAGTGAATGGTTTTATTGCAGTAAAATCAGGTGCTCCTGCGATATAGACGATATGTCCCATGTACGCGAGCATGTCGAGGGCTTCGGTTGCACTTTGCCTGCTGACCGCGTCGACCACTGCGTCCACTCCGCGACCCTCCGTGATTTCCATCACTTTCTCTTTTACATCTTCTTCACGGTAGTCGATAACATAATCGGCTCCGAGCGACTTCACATACTCATGATTGTGTGAAGAAGCAGTCGAGATGACGGTTTTACCAGCAAGTTTCGCTAGCTGGACACCAAATCCTCCAACCCCTCCGGCACCGCCATGAATCAAGATGGTATCTACTTGATCCATCGGTAATTTACGGTGAAGTGCCTGATATGCCGTGTAACCTGCAGTCGGCAGGGCGGCGGCCTCCTCAAATGAGACAGTGCCCGGGATTTTTGAAACAGTGTGGGCGGTGATCAGCGTAAATTCTGCAAAGCCGCCTTTTCTTGTCAAATCACCGTGATAAACAACACGGTCACCTTTTTCCCAGCCGGTCACACCTTCGCCGGCCTCTGCCACTACACCTGCAACATCCAGCCCCAGAATATGTGGATATGTCCAGTTCGGATTTCCATTCGTTCCCGTCTTATAATCGACAGGATTCAAGCCGACAGCATGAACCTCGATCAATAATTCATCCTTACCAGGTGCCGGTTTTTCCGTTTCTTCCACTTTCATGTCTTTCCATAACCCTTTATCTTTAAGAAGCAATGCTTTCATCCTATAGCCACTCCTAAAATTTGTTGTATATTCTCTTACGGTATATGATATCTACTTTCAACAAATGAGACAAGCAGGCACTATTTAGTACCTTACTTACCGGTTGGATACCTGCTGTCAAAACGTTAAGGAGTAATAACAGGAAAGGACTTGTCCCATATCGACAAGTCCTTTTTCATATCGTTACCTGCGCTCTAATGGAAGGGTCATGCAGCGGATGCCGCCTCCCCCTTTTTCCAATTCATTCACATCGACTTCAATGATCTTTTTATTCTTTAATTTAGGATGCTCATGCAGGATTCTCTTGTTCATCTTGGTGCTGACAAGGAGCGTTTCCGGATCAAGATTCAAGAAATTAATATCTGCCACGGTGTGACTTACTTTGTCTGTCCACAGCACGTCGAATCCATGGCGGTTCAGGAAATCCCCCGTCATTCTATATTCAGCGGTATTTTCTGTAATGACCTGTACAGGAAACAGGCGCAAGTAGCTTTTAGCGATCATTACGTCAGCTCCTGCCACATTGCAGTTCATATCAAGATGCAGCGTCTCAGTTTTTCGGGGCAGATCAATTACTCCGATTTCTGAGAACCCCGCTTTAAAAATCTTTTCTTTCATGACTTCCAGACTTTCGATGCTTGTCCTGAGACCAGTATTGATGAACACAGCATCTTTACTCAAAACTAATACGTCGCCATTTTCCCAGGCCTTGATCCGGTTATTGTCTTTGAGAGAGAATGTCTTCTCGTCAAACCACTGCTGGAAAAGCTGATGACTGTGAAGATATTCCGGCGCTCTCATCGTTGATCCCGCAACTCCCGGAATGACTGTATTCCCGAAGACGCAAGCGTAGTCACGGACAAATATCCGGTTGATGAGCCGGGGATTAAGTTCAGCGTGTTCCCCTTTTAGATAGATGGAATAATCGATTACTTGTACTCCTGCACGTTCCATGGCCAACACCATTTTTTCATGATCTTCGCATGCCTTTTCGTGTTTAACGGGCTTTTCCCACCCGACATAATCCGCGGTGCGCTGATCGGGGACATCTAATGTTGTAGGTGAGCAAACAACGACCGTACGTAACTCTTCGTGTTCACTCCAGCAGTTTGGGTGTAGATTGAGCATTCGCGGACCTCCTTTTGTTTCCTCTTTTACTTTCTCCTTTCTTTATGAAAAACATTCAAGACATAAAAAGAGCCAAAGCTCAATACGCTTCAACTCTTGATCCTCTTTTGCCTATTCATAAATGGACACTTCGAAAGTGAGGAATCATCATCACTGAGGAAGTACTGCTGCCATTCGTGGTTATCCTCCTGACCGTACCACTTAAGGCTCGGATGCACATCGATTTCATCGTATTCCACAAGCCTTTTCCGGATCACTTTTTTCAATTTCTGGCCGAAGGCAGTGGAAGAATTAATTTCATCGAACACCCAGCGCGGCTGAAAGGCGATCATAAAATAAGGAAAATGCCTGCTTTTTCGTATTGAATGCGCCGGCGTCGCACAAAATGCAAAGTATGGTTCCCCGTCGAAACAAAATTCCCAGCTGTGATGATGGGGGTCCTCGGCGATCCCTTCCGGCCATGGTGTTTCATCCAAATCATGGACCTTATTTAATACAGACCAGAACATGTCATGAAAGTGATTGATTCCTACTCCTTCCAACCCATCCGATTGAAAGAAAACGACTAACGAAGCGTAATTCCCTGTATCCCTTGAGATTTCTCCATACTCCTTTAAAAGCACAGCGAGTTGTTCAATTGATCCGGGTGTTCTCGGGTCATCCGCAAACCCAAAGCGCAGCATATCCCTTTGAAACCCCTGTTTCCCCGGTACACATGGATATGGGTGCTGTTCATCACAGATCATGTCTGAGAAATCGGTGTAGGCAGACTGCTGCCATGGGGTGAGTTCATCTATATGTTTATCGATCCAGCTTTTTGAAAGTAACATCGGACAAATCCCTCCTAAAAGACTACACACTATCCTATTAGGAGGTGTTCGATTGGGTGTCTGTCTATTATCCTAGTATGACTCCGGCAGCCTTCACTCCGAAATAGATGCCGAATCCGATCAGGACGATGCCGGAAATGATGGAGATCCACCGTGTGATGCTTTGATTGAACCATTTCCTGGTTCCTGCTGCGACAGACGCCATCGCAAAATCCCAAAGCGTGATCCCCAGGAAGATTCCCATGCTGTATATCAGTATTTGCCCGCCTTGATATTTACTGGAGGTCTCGGCCAGGATCGACCCGTAAATCCCGAGCCAGAACAAAATACTCAGGGGATTTGAAATCGCCATTAAAAAACCGGTACGAAACGACTTCCCTTTCGTTTCCCTTCCCCTATGTTGATGCTGCTGAGCGGCAGCACCGGCCTTCACCACACTTTCAATCCCCGTATAAACGAGCACAAAGAAACCGAACAGCCATAAAAATAATTGAACGATGGGCATGTCCGCAAACTGGGCGAGACCGAAATAGATGAGCAGCATGAATATAGCATCCGCCGCCATGCCTCCTACGCCTGCAAGCCATGCATGCCAGAACCCGAACCGGATCCCCTTGTCCAATTGAAGGGCATTGATCGGGCCCATCGGCGCTGACAGCGATAATCCCAATGCAATATAACTGATGAATACGCTCATTCTTAAAAACCACCTCTACATTACTTCTCCCTATTATATTCGGACGGGCCTTCATGTATTAGTCTCAGATGATATTGACTGAAACGGCAGAAGATTTTCCATACATGATTCCCTCCTCAAAGGGAAATCTAACACCGATGTCAACGACTTTAGGAGGGAAACATCATGTTCAACCAACAAAACAATCAGCAAAACCAAACTCAAAACACCCCCCAGCCGGGAATGAATCAAATGAATAAAAATCACGGCGGCCATGAGTTATTCGATGCCCATGAAGTGATTGCAGGAATCATCAGCATGCTCGATCAGTATCAAATGTATGATCAGCATATCCAGGACCCTGAGCTGAAAGATATCGTCAAACGACAGACAGCTTTTGTGACAACGATGTACAATACGATCGTCGGAAGCTTCTCAACCGGACGCGATCCTCAAGTACCGACACAGCAGTATAAAATGACGCAGAACAATGACGCGGTATATGGAATCAAGCCGGGACAGCCGAAAAAGCCGAACCAATCAGTCAATGAACTGTCAGACAAAGGCCTTTCAGCTTATATGCTTGGCCAGACCAAGACACTTTCGACTTTGCTCGCGATGACAGCGCTTGAAATGACGAACCCGGTCCTGCGACGCGTCGTAGCGGACAGCGTGCCGAACTTCATCGAAATGAGCTACGAAATTTTCTTGTATCAAAACAAGCACGGCTACTACCAGGTACCTCAGCTGAACGACCAGGATATGGCGCAAATGCTGCAAAGCTACGCAACTGTCCCTCAGCAGCCGGGGAATATGCCTCACTAATTAACGAGTGGGACGCGGGATTCCGCGTCCTTTCTCATTTAACCAGAGCCGCTCCTTTTTAAGAAATGGAGGCTTTCACTTCTTTAGCATCCGTTGCATCAGATTCCAATGATTTGGTGATCAAATGGTAGAGGAAAGTCCCCGTAAGACCAAGAGCCAGCAGGATGCCCCCCATCATCACCGGACTGATCCACTCGCCGACGATGATCAGCAGCGACGCGATGATCATCGTCCCATAAAACGTCAGGCTGTAAAATGCCATATACGTGCTCCGGGCATTCGAAGGGGCAAGTTCCCCAATCATCGCTTGTTTAACGGGAACATACATAAGTTCACCGACCGTGCCGACAAAGATGATGATAAAGAGAAGGAAAATACTGTTGGTAAAAGCAAGTGCACTGAAGCTGACGGAAAAAATGAACATACCCGCAACGAGAGTCCAGCGGTCCTTCCATTTTTTAAATAAAAATAAAACCACTGTGGACAAAAGCACGACCAGCATCGTGTTTTCTGTTTTCAAAAATCCGAGCATCTTTGTGCCATCGAGCATAAATTCCATTCCGAACAATGAAACGGATTGCTCAGGGATATCCTTTTCCAGCCGTATACCCACATAATTGGTCAATGACTGCTCCAGAGTGAAAATGAATACGGCGCCGACTATATAAAACATAAATAGTTTATCTTTTAAGACCGCAGAGTAGCTTTGCAGGAATTCTAAAGGTGAAGATTTGGTTTGCCTGGATGATGGATCGGATGAAGTTTTTTTTGGTGTGTAGGTTTCTGAGATGAAGAAAATAGTGATGAGTACAGATAAAAGAGAGATGGCCGATATTCCGATGAACAGCTCAAACAAATAGCTTTTAAACAAGAAGGCACCAATGATACCCCCGAGTGCAGTGGCCAGGTTTCCGAGCCAGTAGCTGATCGTAAACACGAGCTTTCTCGATTCTGAATCCGTGACATCAATGATCATCGCCTGCGCAGCCGGCTGAAACATCCCGCCAGAAAACATATTGAAGACAAATAAGACCGCAGATACATACGGCAGATCATACCAAGGGGAATTGCAAAAAGCGATAAGCAGATAGGTGACCAGCACTCCGATTTCTGAATAAATCATGATGTTCCGCCGCCCGATTTTATCGGAGACATGCCCGCCGATGAATCCGCCGATCACCCCGCTGATGACGGTCAATATGAGAATGACCCCCGTTTCGGCGGTCCCGATTTTTTTTGAAAAATAGATGGCCAGGAACGGAATGACGGCCATGGACACAAGTCCGCCAAGGAACTGCATGCCCAACCTTAATTTGATGTTGGGATGGATGTCCCTCAATTTCATCGCATTTCCTCCCTTGCGCCTGCAACCGGACCAAACAGCCTCAGTGCCTGAATTTTCATATCGCTCCAAACCAAATTTGTATAATCATCGACAAACGTCAATCTCATACCATTTATGAGGGATAAATACGACTGGGCAATCAAAGGCGGTGAATCCTTGTAGAAAAGTCCCATCTCCTGCCCTTCTGCAATGACCGGATAGATCTTGTCGATAAACACGTTAACAAAATCATCAAGCTCTTTGAACAGTACCGGATACCTGTCGGGTCTGGCAAGCACCTGCTGGATCAGACGCAGATAATCCTTGCTCTTCGAAAACAGATCCACTTGGCAATGAATCATGTCTTTTACCTTCTCCATGGGGCTGCCGCTGTAACGTTCTTCTATTTCATAAAAATAAGGCTTTAATTCTTCCAGAGGCTCCAAAACGGAAGATTGAAACAGTACTTCCTTTGTTTCGAAGTACGTAAAAACGGTGCCAAAACTGACGCCTGCTTCCTTTGCGACCGCAGCAATCGGCGTCTCGGCAAATCCATTTTCGCTGAACAGTTTTACCGCTGCCTGCAGAATCATCGCCCTTTTCCGTTTCTTTTTTTCTTCAAGTGAAAGTGATGCCGACATGTGAATTCTCTCCCTTATAAAAATTGATTGATCAATCAATCATTATGATATTGTAAGTTACTTCCAATGTCAACACTTTCATGGACTAAATATTCGACATATTCCAAAAGGTTGCATGGTCATTTTTTGAATGTAACTCTTCAAGTTCTTTTATACATCTCAAGAATTTTCAAGAAATAGTTTTATGAAACCTTGAAATTAACCAAATCTTTATCCCTATGTAACTTCCTTTTATTAATTTCCCGCTAGTCTAGTGGTGCAAGTAAAAAATCCATTTGGAGGTTTCCTTTCATGTACCGTTCATTTATGAAAACCGTATTAATATCTACATTAACACTTTCCACTGTTCTTTCATTTGGAGTGCCGGATGACGAAAAAGCAGAGGCTGCCGACCCTCAAGAAACTCTCTCAATAGGAGTAAACCATTTACCAGAATCAAGATACACCAAACAATTGACCAAAGGAGTCACTCATACAGAAATCACTAGGGGCTACTATTCAGAGAAACCCTCTTACACAGTGGATGCAGCATTTTATGATTCTAAGGAACAAGCCTCGGCACTTATAAAAGAACTAAGGGAAAAAGGCTATAAGCCAACACTTCATAAAGTGGAGAATAAGCACGTGGGTGAGACTGATGTTGATGACAAAAAAATAGGATATGTAGTTCGATCCGGGGAAATGGAAGAAGAGAAACAAGCGAAGGCTCTTGCAGAGCAACTAAAAGCCGATGGGTATGAAAAAGCAAAGGTCACTTTTTCTGAATATGACGGGACTACGAAAACAACAGGACCATGGGAGATTGATGTGCTTGAAATCGATCCAGGGAAATTTAAAGGTGATTTGACGAATGTCCTCGCAAAGGATAAAATCACCGGCCGTGAAAAGGTTTCTTCCATGGCCGGCCGCACCCAAGCTTTGGCTGGAATGAATGGCGGTTATTTTGTCGTAGGTTCAGGTGACGGAACACCGGGTGATCCGGCAGGCATTTCTGTAGTTAATGGACAACTTGTAAGCGAAGCGATTGGAGAGCGCACAAGCCTTCTTCTTTCGGGGAACGATACAAAGATTGCAGAAACGTCGACTGTTTTACAAGTAAAAACTAAAAACGGTGAAACGGCAGTGATTGACGGGATCAACCGGAAACCCGGATTGATCAGAAGCTGCGGAGGGGTCGGGGACATCGAAACCAATCAGCCAAAGCATGATGTGACCTGTACTGATCAAGAAGAAATTATCGAATATAACGCTTATTTCGGGGATACCACTCCAAAAGGGGACGGCTTCGAGGCGGTACTTAATGCAAATGGAGAGGTTGTTGAGACTTTCTCCGAGCGGGGCCATAGCATCCCAGAGAGCGGAATCGTCCTATCAGCGACCGGGGATCAGGCAGAGTGGCTGAAAGAAAATGTCTCAAAAGGGGACTCATTGAATATCACCAAAAAAATAACCGCTGATGGCAAGCAGATCAATACTCCATCCAGTTTAGATATCATCGGCGGAGGACCTCAACTTGTAGATGAAGGAAAAATCGATATTCAGGCAAAAGAAGAGGGCTTTGCATGGAGCAAGGATTTCTACTATCACTTTGCACAATATCGTCATCCAAGATCCTTGGCAGGCATTAAAGAAAACGGAAATATCCTGCTTGTCACAGTTGAAGGTCGCAATCCTGAAGAAAGCATAGGTGTCAGCTTCTTTGAAAGTGCCCAAATACTTCAGTCACTTGGAGCAGTTAAAGGTTTGAACCTTGATGGCGGGGGATCGTCAGCGATGGTCGTCAATGACAAATTAGTGAATAAGCCTTCAGATCCTACTGGTGAACGTCCCGTATCCGACGGTATTTTCATCTTAAAGTAATCGAAAAGGAGTAGACCAGCATATGACAGTGCCTGTCTAAAAAACGACAAAGAAAAAGGAAGCTTCTCAACACTGAAGCTTCCTTTTTCATGTTTCTTATACTTAGCTCATCGGGACAACGTACCTGTCCCCATGTCCCATCCATTTTTAGTGCATACTGTTCATAACCCAAACAGAACCAGCAACAATGACGATGGCGATGAAGCCCGCCGAGAGCATTTTCCCGACCTGCCATTTTCCTTCGCCTTCATTTACGTGCATGAACATGAACAGCTGGATTGCCGCCTGCAGGAAGGCAAGACCAAAGACAATGGCCACGATGGCTCCGCGGGCAAGGTCAGTGTACAGTCCCCAGTAAACAGCAAGGAACGTCAATCCGACTGACAAGAAAAATCCAATGATTTGAGTCCAGGGTATACGGCTGTGGTTTGATGTGTTATTTGACATATTATCCCACCATCCCTAACAAGTACACGCTTGTAAACACGAAGATCCACACGAAATCAAGGAAGTGCCAGTACAAGCTGGATACAAATAGTTTTTTTGCGGTATCAGGGTTCAATCCCTGTTTCTTCACCTGGAACATCACGAGAATGATCCAAAGGATACCTAATGAAACGTGGAGACCATGCGTACCGGTCAACAGATAGAATGAAGACCAGTATGCATTGGTTCCCATCGTCGCCCCTTCATGAATGAGGTGAAGGAACTCTGCGATCTCCATGTAAAGGAACCCTGCACCGAATAGCAGTGTGATGATCAGCCAGACCATCATCCCTTTGACATTTCTTCTTCTTAATTCATTTATCGATAAACCGGACGTGAAACTACTGATTAACAATAGTAACGTCATGATGATCGTATTCTTCAGATCAAACACTTCACTTGGCAGCGGACCGCCTACCGTTCCGCTTTCAAGGGCAAAGAACGTGGCGAAAATGGTGGCGAACAGCGCCATTTCCGCTCCGATGAAAATCCAGAAACCGAAGATATTCAGTCTGCCGATTTCAGATTGATATTCCAGTGGCGTGTTTGGATCTACATTTGTACTATGTGCCATACTCACGCCTCCCTCTTGAAACGATTTTCAGTCTTTTCTATTTCTTCCACACTTACATAATAGCCTTTATCATATTTGTGTGAAGTAAGTGAGCGATGGGCCATAGTTCCGATGATGCCCACAAGCCCGAGGATCGCCATCCACCATAGCTCGAACACCAAGCCGAATCCTGCTACAAAGAAGAGACCGGACATGATGAACGGTACACCTGCATTGTTCGGCATGTGGATCGGTTTATAATCCGGATCTTCAGGTTTGCCGGATTCTTTCCATTCCTGTTTCATGTAATGGAATGCATCCACACTCTTCACTTCAGGTACATGAGCGAAGTTATAGTGAGGAGGAATCGCTGAGCTTGTTGCCCACTCCAGTGTGCGGCCATCCCAAGCATCGCCTGATACCTCTCTCTTCGCATAACGGTAGCTGTAATATACGTTATACACGATGACCAGGAATCCGACACCCATTCCGAATGCCCCTACAGAAGAAATGACATTCAATGCAGTCCAGCCGTCTTCAGGTCCGTATGTGTACACACGTCTTGGCATACCCGCGAATCCTAATACGAATTGCGGTAAGAAACATACGTTGAATCCGATCGAGAAGAACCAGAAAGCCCATTTCCCGATTCGTTCGTTCATCTTGATGCCGAACATCTTCGGATACCAGTAAACAAGTCCTGCGAAGCAGGCAAATACGACACCTGCGATGAGTGTGTAGTGGAAGTGAGCAACCAGGAAGTAGTTGTTGTGATACTGGAAGTCAGCTGCAGCCATACCGAGCATGACACCAGTCACCCCGCCGATCAGGAATGTCGGGATGAACGCCACCGACCACATCATCGCGGTCGTAAACTCGATCCTTCCCTTATACAAGGTCCCGAGCCAGTTGAATATCTTGATACCGGTCGGGATGGCAATCGCCATCGTCGTAATCGAGAACACACTGTTCACTGCAGCACTTCCGCCCATCGTGAAGAAGTGGTGAACCCACACGACGAAGCTGAGTAGTGAAATGGCAGCAAGTGATATAATCATAGATTTATAGCCAAACAATGTTTTTCTTGCAAAAGTGGCAATGATTTCCGAGAAGATACCGAAAGCAGGCAAAATGACGATATATACTTCCGGATGTCCCCATAACCAGAACAGGTTCGACCAAAGCATCGGATTCCCGCCGTCCGTCAGCGTGAAGAAATGCGTGCCGAACAAACGGTCAAACGTCATCAGTGCAAGCGTAACTGTCAAGATCGGGAATGCAAACACAATGATGAATGCCGTGATCAATGTCGTCCACGTGAACATCGGCATGCGAAGAAGCGTCATGCCCGGCGCACGCATCTTAATGATCGTGACGACAAAGTTGATACCCGTCAGTAACGTACCGATCCCTGAAATCTGCAATCCGAGCAAGTAGTAATTGATACCCGGACCAGGGCTTCCTTCGATCGCAAGCGGCGCGTAGTTCGTCCACCCGGCATCCGGTGAACCACCGAATACGAATGACATATTGAAAAGGATCGCCCCGAACATGAATGACCAGAAACTCAGGTTATTCAAGTAAGGGAACGCAACGTCCCTTGCACCGATTTGCAGAGGTACAACAACGTTCATCAATCCAAGTAGGAATGGCATCGCCATGAACAGGATCATGATCGTACCATGAGTCGTAAAGATTTCATTATAGTGCTGTGATGATAAAAACTCGTTATTCGGCACCGTCAATTGGGCCCTCATCAATAGTGCATCGACCCCTCCGCGGAAGAGCATGACCAATGCAGCGAGAATATACATGATACCTATCTTTTTATGATCAACACTCGTGATCCAGTCGTTCCAGAGCCATTTCCACTTCTTGAAATAGGTCAGGGTTGCGACAACCCCGATTACTGTGAAAACAATCGAAATGTTGGCTCCAAGGATCAACGGATCATTGAGGATTAAATTATCCTTGATAAAATCAAACATTTAGAGTGGTCCTCCTTTCTTAATGCTCGTGTCCTTCTTCTTTTTCTTCATCTTTTGAATGTCCATCATGACCTTCCTGGTCCTGATGGCTTCCGTTGTCATTTCCATGGTCCCCGTGTCCGCTGTGGCTGGATTCGGCGTCCGCATCTGCTCCATGCGATCTTTCAGTTACCCCGTATTTCTCACGGATCGCAAAGGCATATTCGGAATTCTTGCCATGATCGACAATGGACAAGTGAGTGGAAGAGAACGTCATCTTTTCAACATGTCCAGGCAGAATAAGCTGTTCATATTGTTTTTCAGAAAGCTTCGGTTCATTGGCCTGAACATCTTGTACCCATTTCTCATACTTTCCTTCTTCCATCGCAACAAAATCAAACTTCTGGTGCGTCATCCCTTCACCCGTGAAATTTGAGTTACGTCCTGCGTATGTCCCAGGCTCATCCGCCTGTAAGTATAAATCATTCACCATTCCAGGCATCCCATAGATCTGACCGCCGATTTGCGGCACCCAGAATGAAGCCATGGAATCAGCAGCTGTCACCTTGAAGAGGATCGGGTGATCTTCCGGCACATTGACATAGTTCACCGTTTCGATCCCTTCCTCCGGATAACTGAAGATCCATTTCCAGTCGACAGCCGTTGCATGTACCACAATCGGCTCTTTATGAGCTGTCGCCTTGGGAGCCTCTTTCAATTCATACAAAGCCTTCGTATTCGGAATCGACAAGGCAATGACGATCAATACCGGGATCAGCGTCCAGATGATCTCAAGCTTTGTGCTTCCATGCATTTCAGGCCTGTAATCACCTTTCCGGCTGCTTCGATATCTTAATAGAATAAATGTAAAGAATGATAGAACGACGATCATAATGCCAAGCATATAATAAATCGACAGCATGATCAGGTCTTTCTGTACCTGCCCTACTGGCCCTTTCGGATCGAGAATGATCATTTCACTTCCCGAACTGAATATGATGATGAAAAATAAAGAAACCAAACTTATCAAAACGATCAAGTATGGCTTGAATTTATCAAACAAAGGGTTCACCTTCCTTTATCTCGTATTTATCAGTTGTAGCATCATATTACCAAATTCTCTAAAGAAGGTACCCTCATTTAACCGAACTGTAACCTGATTTTCGAAATTTAGACGAAAGTTATTCACAAAACGGTAACAATGTTGGAAAGAATTCCTCAATCCGCAAAAAAATAACTCTCAACATTATTTTTGAATAATGTTGAGAGCGTTTTATGAATTGATAATTCGGAAAAATGAAGATGTCTCACCGGTTCTAAACGTTCACTTTTCAAGCATCCAAATCAAAGATCATAAGTAGGAAGCTCTTTTCAAGGAACAAGCCCCTGCAGCCTCCTTTAACTTTGGAGAATAATAACTGAGTTTTTTTATGAAATAACAGGTTTCTGGAAAATGGTGCTCCAAAAAGCGGAGAGTGGTTTTATTCAGCAGTTTTTTCTTATTATATTTCACAACCATTCCTGAGATATACTGACTCATCTCCAATGTCGTCCGGCCGACTTCATATGCAAATTCCCTCTGCCGGGCAAAACCGGGCTGCTTGAATCTGAGATATCCTTTAAGATGGCGGTTTTGAACGATATATACTTGATATTGGTTTATATACGCCTCTGCCCGCCTGCTCGCACCAATTTCGATCGGGTCCAGCATGTTTTGGAATAATAAAGCGTGACCCAGCTGGTCTTCGAGCCATAAATCCATCAGTTCCCACAGTGAAAGGGGCTCAGGTTCCTGACCTTTCATTAGATACCCTAAAAACCTTAGGTATTCCTGATTTTCTGCAAGTGTGCCGTTTAAATAGGTTGGGGAAAGATTAAGATTTACTTTATTGTCGATCCTCAATGACTGCAGCATTCCTTCAAATTCAAAGTAGCCTTTTGCCACTGGCCACACTCTATTTGAAAACTGAATCATGGTTTCATCCCCATGACCTGCTGTACTTGGAATACGGTTTAACTGCTCGATAAGCTCCCCGAATAGTTGAATGTACCGCTGAGACGCTTCGACATACTCTTCTTCCGCTGCAGACAAGTGGTCCCTTATGAAATAAGCATGATCCTGTAATACCTCAAGCCAGAATAAGTGTTCCTCCCATATCGTGATCATTTGATTAGCCACATCTTTACCTCCCTTTTATAGTTATATATTTAATCAGGAGTCAAAAAAGAAGGACTTCATGTGCAACTTTCATCGAATGAAAGAATCCTTTCCCAGATACATAATTATTTCATAAAAAAGGAAAAATAGAGGTACCACTATGATGTAGAGGATGTCCTTTTATGAAGAATCGAAAACTAATGATCACGTTAATGACCCTGCTTCCCTGGTTGTCCATCCCCCTTCTGGGTAATAAAACGTTTAGAAGATTTTTACCCGGGACCATTTTCATGAGCCTGTATCTCCTCGGAGAAGGCACTTTAGCAACGCGGAGGAAATGGTGGTGGTTCCCTTTTTCAATAAAACCGAACGTATTAGCTGAACTGCCATTGATCATGGGTCCTTTCTTTGTGGGCTCCCTTTGGATATTAAGATACACTTATGGTAAATTCTCGATTTATTTTCTGGTCAATTTGATTGTTGACTCCTTCTTCACTACGATCATGCTGAATTGGTTCAAGAAAATCGGGTATGTCACCTTGATCAGGTTTACGAGGTTCCAGCTATCATTACTCTTTTTAGTGAAATCGATATCCATGTATGGGTTTCAATATGTATATGAAAAGATTTTTTCCACCAGGGGTAAAAAGGAAGGTCAGGCGGAAAATATGTAAGGACAATCCCTTCAAAAAATAAACCTCTCATCGCAGTTTACGATAAGAGGTTATGCCCTTACTATTTCCGTATATTATATTTCCACGCCTTATCTTTATCCATCATCTTCTTGGCAGCATAAATCAGGATGAATTGCACCAAGATGATCGGAAGCCCCATCAGGCCGGAGATCACTTCAAGCGGAGCCAGCCCGCCGATGCGCATAAGCAGCAGAGCAAGAGCTGCGATTACCCCTGCTATCACGATACGGAGCATTTTGGCCGGTTCATGTTCACTCATATCCCTCGTACTTGTATACGCCGCTACGGTATAGGTAGTCGAATCAAGGGTAGTCGTAAGGAATATCAATGCCACTATGATAAAAATTGTAATCATGATGCCTCCGAAAGGCAGGGTATGAAGGATCTCAGGGATAGCCGCCATACGTTCATCCTGCTTGACAAGCTTCAGGATGGACACCTCCCCTGTCAGGTAACGGTGAACCCCCAATCCGCCGAGGACCCCTGTCGCAATCCAGGAAATCATCGTCGGTGCCAAGAGATAGGTTAAGATCATCTCCTTGATCGTGCGCCCCCGCGAGATTTTAGCAGCAAACACGCTGTGCAGCATGGCCCATGTGGCACTATAGGCAAACCAGAATACTGTATTACTCTGGATGTGCGAAGTCTCTCCCTGGTGTACGGAATCCGTATTTAAGGAAAAGGTAAGATAATGACTTAATAAAAAGGAAACGCTGTCTGTGAAATAATTTAAAATAAAGACGCCTGGTCCTGCAACGAGAATCAAAATGGCAAAAACTCCCGCTAAATACATATTGAATGTACTTAATCGTTTGATTCCCTTCTCGATCCCCAAATACGCACTGAGCGAAAATAAGAATACCCAAATAATAGTGACAATGATCGTCATTGTGAAGGTCACTTCTACATTTAATAGGGCAGATAAGTTATGCGTAATGATCGGCGCCCCAAGTCCCAGTGTTACAGCAGCCCCGGTCAGAATACTGATAAGGAAAAGAATATCCAGGAACTTTCCTCCCCATCCATCTGTAAACCTGTCACCAAAAAGAACCCTGCAAGCCTCTGAGATTCTCATGAGAGGACGTTTCTGGACATGAAGGACATACCCCATTGCCGGTGCGATCATCACAAAAATCGCGAACACCTGGAATCCCCAAAGGAACATACTGTAGGAATTACCCCACAATAAAGACTCGGCCGATCCGGGATCGACTCCCGCCGGCGGATCATTGGCGACGGACGTCCACTGCAGCATCCCCGTCCTCATGATCGTCGACCCGATCCCCATCGCAATCAAAATTGACGCATATTCGAATAAAGTAAATCGGGGCTTCTCAGCCGGATCCCCCAAGACGACCTGTCCATATTTTGAAAAAGAAAAATACAATGCCGCTGCCACGAGGATCACTCCATACCAGAGGTAGCCCCAGCTGAATACGTCAACAATATAATCAAAGATGGAGTTCAACAGCTCCAATGACTCTGCCTCATAAAAGGCAAAGGGAATACTGATCCCTATTACAATCAGTAATGAGGGAAGAAAAATTCTATAATCGATCAAACGCTTGTGACTCATGTAAACCTAAATCCTCCTCTTTCCGTGAATCTACGACTATTTCCACATATTCCATTACCCTCTCATAATAGATAAAAACAGGAAAATCGAAGAAAAGTATATCTAAGGTCCTGCCATTTTATTCTTTATTAGATATAGAAATTAACGTGATTGCTGCAAAAGGCCGGGGACATTGAAGGGAATATAACGAAAAGGATTTATAGGAATTAAAAATTGCCTGAATTACATATAGTGTAACGATGAAGAAAGGCGGGATATTCATGAGCGAGGTACAGAATTTATTGGATAACATGGACCGGCGGGCTTTGCTTTTAATCGAGGAATGGAACAAAGCATGCGACCTCAACCAGCTTCCGGTCTGTGACGAGACTACACAATACAGCGACCAGTTGGACGATTTCCTCAACCAGTTAGAACAAATCAAAATGAACCGTAACTTGTTTGATCATCATACGGCGCATCAGCTGGAACAAACCTGCACCAGTTTAACCGAACAATGGAAAACAATATGGGACTTACGGGAAACATATGACGAGAGGAATCACTCCCCTGTTCCCATTGGCAAACATACACTTCCCCCGCTCCCTTATTCCTATGATGCACTCGAACCTTATATTGACAGGAGAATCATGAAACTCCATCACGATAAACATCATCAAAGCTATGTGAATGGGCTCAATAAAGCGGAAAAGGAAATGGAGAAAGCCAGAAGGAACAATGATTTCTCGTTGATCAAGCATTGGGAAAGGGAAGCGGCTTTCAATGGAGCGGGGCATTACTTGCACACCATCTTCTGGAATATAATGGCTCCTAAAGGCGGCGGAAAGCCTAAAGGTCCCCTTTTATCTGAAATCAATCAAGCGTTTGGGAGCTTCGATCAATTCAAGCGTCATTTTTCTGAAGCCGCGAAAAATGTAGAAGCGGTCGGATGGGCGATTCTTGTATGGGCGCCGCGTGCACAGCGTCTTGAAATCCTGCAGGCGGAGAAACATCAAAACCTGAGCCAATGGGACGTCATCCCCCTCCTCGTACTGGATGTCTGGGAGCACGCCTATTACCTGCAATATGAAAATAACAGAGGAAAGTACGTAGACAATTGGTGGAATATCGTCAATTGGAACGAAGTCGAGAAACGATATAACGAAGCCAAAAAAGTAAAATGGAAGGCTTATTGAACAAACTGGGGAACCTTCACCCATAGGAAGGTTCCTTTATTCTTTACCAGCAGGTTTCCCCACTATCAAGCTGATCATGGAAGCCATAAAAGCACTTCCGATAATATCGGATGGATAATGATGCCCCACCCAAATACGAGAGAAACCAGTCAATAATGATAATAGCCACATCAACGAACCGAGGGCACGGTCATAAAGATAAATAGATGTAGATACAGCAAATACAAGCAGGGTATGCTTACTCGGAAATGAAGAATCCATCTTTGAAGGAATGAGTATGCCGACCCGCCGTTTGACAAATGGACGCGGCTTAAAGTAAAACAACTTAATCAAAGTGTGAAGAAACAAACACATCCCTGAAGACATGATGGCATTCCAGCCCACTTTTCTATACTCTTCATTCCGAAACCACATGAAGATCAAAACAACTATATACACATAACGAACCTTTTTTGATAAAAAGATCATCAGCCAATCAATCGGGGCCGAGCCTCCAGAAAGCAGATTGAGTCGCCTGAATAGTCTGTCGTCCATAAATATGCCTCCCATTCATAGATACCTTTAAAATTCCCCAGTTATGCAGGAAGTATGTGAAAATCCTTTGCTAAATCACCGCTGTTGATTAATAACTACAATAAGCTTTAACAGATCCTATTATTTATTATCGATAGAGGAACGTTGATAAAACACCTCAACTAACAAAAAACAAAAAAGCTTGTAGACCCGGTCCGATTCCTGGACTTAGTCTACAAGCTGAAAGCTGCAGAATGGATCTGCAGCTTTGAACATACATTATTCCCGATCAAACAGCACTCGGCCAGCAATCCCCGGGTTGGTCATTTCATGAGGGTTCAGGATCAGATCGAGTTCTTCTTCAGTCAGGACATCATACTCAAGACAAAGCTCCCTGACTGATTTCCCTTTCAAGATCGCTTCCCTCGCGATTCTTGAAACGACTTCATACCCTAAATGCGGGTTGACCGCTGTAATGATGCCCACGCTGTTTTCTACATATTCCTTCATGCGCGTTTCATTTGCTTCGATGCCGCTCAGGCAGTTGTCGGTGAAGCTTCGGAACGCATTGTTCATGATGCTGATGGATTGCAGAAGATTGAATACAAGAACTGGTTCCATCACGTTCAGTTCAAGCTGGCCCGCTTCAGAAGCCAGGGAAATCGTTTGATCATTCCCCATCACCTGGAAGGCTACCTGATTGATGAGCTCAGGCATGACCGGATTGACTTTTCCAGGCATGATGGACGAACCAGGCTGCCTTGCAGGAAGGGAGATCTCCCCCAGGCCGGCGCGCGGTCCCGAAGCCATCAAACGCAAATCATTGGCGATCTTGGACATATTTGTCATGCACACCTTCAATGCAGAAGAAACCTCTGTATAAGCATCGGTATTTTGCGTGGCATCGACCAGGTGCTCGGCTCCCGTCAAAGGCAGTCCGCTGATTTCAGCCAAATGTTTCACGACACTCTTGATATATTCCGGATCGGCATTCAAACCGGTCCCTACCGCCGTCGCCCCCATATTTACTTCATACAGGTGCTCGCGGGTCCGTCCGATTCGCTTGATATCCCGTTCAACCACCCGGCTGTATGCCTCGAATTCCTGGCCAAGCCTGATCGGTACGGCATCCTGGAGATGGGTGCGGCCCATTTTGATGACGTGATCAAACTCCTGGGCTTTCTTTTTGAAAACAGACAGCATATCTTCCATCGTGATCAAGAGCTTATCCAATAACGTAAGAGTCGAAATGTGGATGACCGTCGGGAATACGTCATTGGTCGACTGCGCCATATTCACGTGACTATTCGGACTGACTTTCCCATATTCCCCTTTTTGATGGGAAAGCAGTTCGAGGGCACGGTTGGCAATGACCTCGTTCGCATTCATGTTGATGGACGTCCCGGCGCCTCCCTGAATCGGATCGACGATGAAATAGTCATGAAGCTTTCCTTCAAGGATCTCATCACAAGCCTGCACGATCGCCTGACCGATGCCATCATAAAGGCGTGTCGTTTCCATATTCGCAAGCGCAGCCGCTTTTTTGACCACTGCCAGTGCATGGATCATTTCTTTATGAATTTTATAACCTGTTATCGGGAAGTTTTCCACCGCCCGTAACGTCTGTATCCCATAATATACATGCTCAGGTACTTCCTTTTGCCCGAGGAAATCTTTTTCAATTCTATATCCGCTTGCAGCAGTTATCATGTCTCTACCCCTCTTGTTCGTTTTTCAGTACTACCATTCGAGATTCTATCAATTTATCGGGGAGGAAGCAATGGTTTTTAATGGCGCCGTTAAGAAAAGCGCATTTCCTCGAGAAATACGCATGTGAAAATAATAGCACCAATAGATACCGGCCGGCCAGCAATTGCTTATAACCGATAGACAGCACCCTTAGGAATTTATTTATAGGTCAAAACCTAAGTTTGTTCCACCATCCAAATGGGAATAAAAGATAAAAAGATTCCTAACCAAAAATATGGAGTGAACATGATGTCTAATGAAGAGCAAACCCCCAAAGAACAAGGACTGGATCACACGTTGGCCCTGCTCAGGGAAGGATACCTGTACATACCGAATAGACGGCAAGGCTTTGGTTCAGATGTGTTTGAAACAAGGCTCTTGGGTAAGAAAGCCATTTGCTTGAGCGGCAAGGATGCGGCTGAACTATTTTATGATAACGCAAAGTTCAAACGGAAAGGGGCAGCACCTGAACGGGCTGCTCAAACGCTTTTTGGGAAGAATGGAGTCCAATCCCTGGACGGGGAGCACCACAAGCACCGAAAAGAGTTATTCATGTCAGTCATGACCCGGGAAGAGTTGAAGAGGTTAGCTGGCATCCATGAGGAGGAATGGCATCGTGCAACAGATCAATGGGATGACATGGATGAAGTCATTCTTTATGATGAGGCGAAGGAAATTTTGTGCCGGACGGCCTGCAGGTGGACAGGCGTGCCGGTGTTAGATGAGGATATCCCAGCGCTTACGGAGGACTTGGCGGCCATGTACGAATCGCCCACAGCCGTGGGACCTAAGCATTGGGCAGGAAGAAGAGCGAGAAATCGTCTTGAAAAATGGATGAAGGAGATCATTGGACAGATCAGGCAGAGAAGCATCGATATTCCTGAGACGTCGATTGTATATAAATTTGCATGGCACCGTGATTTGGAGGGTCAACTTTTGGATGAGGACATCGTATCCGTGGAGATGCTGAACCTGCTGCGGCCAATGGTGGCCATTTCCATCTTCATCACCTTTCTCGCCCACGCTCTGCACCAGCATCCGGAAGAAGCACAAAAACTGAAAGAAGAAGAGGGACCATATCAGCCATTCATCCAGGAAGTGAGGCGCTTCTATCCTTTCTTTCCTTTTGTGGGTGCCATCGTGAAAAAGGATTTCACCTGGAATGGGTTCCATTTCGAAAAAGGAACCTTAAGCTTGTTGGACCTATACGGGACCAATCACGATTCACGTATTTGGGACAACCCTGATCAATTCAGACCAAGCCGTTTCGAAAACTGGGAAGGGAGCCCGTTTAACTTTATTCCTCAGGGCGGAGGCGATTATTTTCTTGGGCATCGATGTGCGGGAGAGTTTGTCACTCTTGACATACTAAACGTGAGTCTGCACCATCTCCTGGAATCAATTGAATATGAAGTCCCCCGTCAGGATTTGAGCTACAGCCTGGTCAGCATGCCAAGCCTTCCCCATAGCAGAATGATTCTCAAAAATGTCCGAAAGCGATCAACCCTCCGCTAAAAGCGGGGGGGGGTTTTTTTATATAAGTCTTCGTACCAGGTTTCCGTATACACAATAACCATTGAACTGACACACTCTCCCTTAATGAAATTACTTGCGGCGCGAAGTCCCCAGCCTAATGTTGAATGAATAGTCCATTCAAATCATATTCTTATTAGAAGAAAACGATAAGAAGGGGTGCGATGTCAGTTGAAAAAAGTGAAGGTTGGTTTACGGCCCATCGTAGAGAAGATAAATTTACCCACTGTTTTGAAAACAGCCCTACTCCCGGGTGACTCAAAGGAAAGGCTATTTATCGCAACCCAGGTAGGGGAAATCTTTTACATAGGAAATGGGGAGATAAGGACATTTTTAGATATTCGCCCTCGAATCCTGAAGCTGGGTGTTTCTGGCCGTGGATATGATGAACGGGGATTGCTGGGGCTTGCGTTTCATCCGAATTTTTATTATAACGGCCTGTTTTATCTTCATTATTCAGCAGCTGGAACACAAGGGCCAGGTGCTCTTTCCCAATCTTTTAAACCTGATCCGTGTGATCCTGCAACGTTAAATCTAAAGTGGAATAATAGAGAAAAGCAATACGATCATATTGATACGTTTGAAGAATGGGTTTTACAATCGAATGGGAAACCGGGGAAACGGCGGACATTACTTAATATTAGAAGACCATTTTATAATCATAATGGATTCAATAGTTTACATTTCTCACCTGAAACAGGAAAACTTGTGTTAACAACCGGAGATGGAGGGTCCGGCTATGATCCATTCAACTTAAGCCAGGATGACATGGAAATCGCCGGTAAGGTAATTGAAATGGATGTAAGTAAGAATCCACACATCCCTAACCCACCCATCGTCACCCGTTTTAATGAACTTCCCGCATCCATTCAGGAAACGCTCACCGTAATGGCAAAAGGCGTCCGCAATATACCAGGCATTTCATATCAACGATTTTATAATCAGTATGTGAAATATGCAGGAAATGTCGGACAGGATCTGGTCGAATCGATTTTTTCATTTGTGAATTATAAACCAATACCGGTTACAGAGCTTGTCCAAGCTTCTTCCATGAATGTTGAACAAGACAAAGAAGGATTCATTAACTTTGGCTGGCGGGGCTGGGAAGGTGATTTTCCTTCTTTGATTATAAGAGCCTGCTCAACAAATCAAGAATTGGATGAGAAAACAATTGCCTTTTACAATGAAGCAGTCACACTTTCAGGGAGCCGCCTTCACCCTTTAACCAGTTATTATCATCGTGACATCAGACGCGATAAATTTGGAGGAACGGCACTAACTGGCGTTCAGCCGTATATGGGGAACATAATCCCCGGCTTAACGGGAAGCGTTGTGTTCACCGATCTTGCCCGGAAAGAATCACAACCTCAGGTTAGAGGAGCTTTAGCTTACACTACCCTAAGACCAGATGGTAAACAAAATGAGTTTAGCGTGATCGAAATCGATTATGATTTCGGGCCGCAATCAGCCTATTTTGTCAATTTAGGAACGAACCTGAATCAAACCACATTATATTTAGGGGTTTATGGCTCTACGAAAGTGACTGACCTTAACCAAGGGACCATTTATGAAATCGTTCCATGGATCACTAAATGATCATCCTCTTTATTCTGTTAAAGATGATCAAAGCCATTTTAACCCACAACCAGCTATAAAGGAAAGAAAATAAAAAGATACATCCCATGGTAAGGAATGAAAAGGAAGCAGATACGGCCGGACCTAAAACGGAGAAGTGAAGAATGAATAGCAAGCACACGATCCCTGCCATTAAAAGAATGGCACCTGCAGCAATGATACTTAATCTCCCCTTAAAACAACGAAAAGCTCCCCCTATGCCAAGTCCCAACAATCCTGTTGTAAAAGGGAATATAATGAGTTCAGTAGGCTGCAGGATGAATAACAACATGATTGTCAAAAAGTAGGACATGACTCCAAATGGAATGGACAACATGGAGCATAACAGAATAGGTGCAGTGGCAAGCGGACTGATAAATAATCCTATACCAGGTAAAAAGCCGCCTGCAGCCTGCAGGATGGCAGCGATGCAGGAAAAAATAGACACTAACATCAGCTTTATCGTTTTTTTATGTTTATTGAATATTATTTGATACGAACGAACGTCACTAGAAATAGCTTTAAAAGGATTCACCTTTCCACCCCGTTCTAAATGGTTTACACGTTACCCTACATTCTATTTACCATTTATTAGAGATGGAACCATTATGAGTGATCAACATTTGTTAGTGAAGCACAGCTGGCTGTTATGTAAGTCATTGATCATAATTGATTTGCTTAACCAAAAAAAGCGAGCCATATCGGCCCGCTTCTTATTTGACGATTACTTCCCCGACCATTCCTTCCCGGAAATGGTACCGGCATATCAGTTCATATGTACCGGCCTGTTTCGGGTTAAGTGTAATGGTTTTTTCTTTTCCCGGCTGGACTTCTGTATCCACTCCGAGCTGTTCCACGGTGAAGGTATGCTCTTTCACACCTTTGTTTTTCAATATCAACGTGGTGGCTTTTCCACTTGGAATCGTGATGGCTTTTGGATTAAAGAAATCATCGTTCAACTCGACCTCAATCGATTTTCCCGTCTCCACTGGCTGAGTGACCACATCGGATTCGGCAAATACGCCTTGCGACCCTAAAGTTGTCATAACCATAACCATTGCAAGTACAACGAACAATCCTCTTACCTTTTTGACAGACATGCGCAATCCCTCCTACGCTATTTTTTGCTTATGCAGTAAGATTCCTTGGTTTGCCTTACCTATCCAGGATCAGACTTCCAAAAGGTATTATGTGCTTAAAATGGCTTAATGGCTTTCTCGTTTTTACCAGTTTGCGGCTGTTTTTCTATTCTTCTTTCTGCGGCTTCCTTAGGAATTTCTTTAAGGTGTTTATTGACTTCTTCCACTTGATTTGTATTTCTAATTTCATCCATTTTCAAAACCTCCATTCATTATTTTGCTAAAAATAGTATGCTGCAGCAGCGAAGATTTTATGTCCCCTTATATTACACAATAATTTAATGCATCTGTTCATACTAAAAGGTAAGAAACAGACCATTACTGGGGATGAAGTCATGATAAAGCGTTTAGTATTCATTTTTTCTTTTCTTATTTTTGTTATCGGGTGTACCGGCAGCAGCCAGGTCCCGTCCCTTGATACCAAGAAACCGCTCCCTCTGCAAACCGGCAGCGAGCCCCATCCGAAAGTGATTCTCCTCGTCATTGACTCATTGATGGAAGAACCGCTGAACAAGGCAATTGAGGACGGTAAAGCCCCCGCCCTGGAATTTTTAAAAAAGAACGGCCAATACAGCACTGATCTTGTAAGTTCGTATCCGACCATGTCGGTCACGATTGACAGTTCTTTAATTACAGGCACTTATCCAGATCAGCATAAAATTCCGGGGCTTGTCTGGTTTGATGATAAAGAAAGACGAATCATCACCTATGGAAATGGATTTTTTGAAATATTGAAGCTGGGTGTTTCTGATTTTGCAAAGAATGGTCTTTATGCGTATAACAATCAAGACTTGAGCAGCAATGTAAAAACCATACATGAGGACCTGGACAATGCAGGCTTTAAGACTGCTTCTATAAACGCTTTGATTTACCGTGGAAATCATCCTCATACCTTGAAGGTCCCGGGCTTCATTTCGGCAGTAGCCAAACTGCCTGATGAAATACAAACCATGGGCCCCGAAACGCTGTCATTAGGGGTGTTTTCCAGAGAGAATCAGGAAAACCATCATATCGTCAATCGGATTGGCCTGAATGATTCTTTTGCAGCCGAGGAGTTGACATATCTTCTTAAAACCAACACGCTGCCTTCTTTTACAATCCTGTATTTACCGGAAAACGATTTTACGGTACACAGAAAAGGCCCTTCCGCGATTAAAGGAATAGAAGATGCAGATAAACAGCTTCAAAACGTTCTGAACAGCTTCCCTGATTGGAACGAGGCACTCGATAACCTAGTGTGGGTCATTATGGGCGACAGCAACCAATCCTTAGTGAAATCAAATAAAAAAGAAGCTCTTATAGACCTTAGAAAAGAACTCTCTGAATACAACATATTGAAGCTTGGCGAAGCGGTCCGGGCTAAAGACGAAATTGTAATCACCGCAAATGAACGGATGGCGTATGTTTATATGCTTAAAGAGGACATTCAGCAGCGGGGAATGGCGGAAAAATTACAAAAAGAATCCCGTATTGCCTGGATAGCATGGAAGGACAACGAAGGTATTAAAATGATTTCGCCTGATCATCAAGGTGAACTGTCATTTAAGCCAGGCGGCCCCTATAGAGATCAATATCATCAGACATGGTCGGTAAAAGGAAACATTGATATCCTCGATATGAAAGTGAATGAGAATACAATCAGCTTTGGGGATTATCCCGATGCTTTAGCAAGGCTGTATGGAGCAGCAGAATCACAAAACGGCCGCTTTCTTATCACCGATGCCAAACCAGGATATGAATTCATTGGAGAAAGTTCACCGGAGCATTCCGGCGGAGGTGCCCATGGCTCGATGCACAAGGCAGATTCAAAGGTTCCACTCATCGTGTCAGGAACAGATAAAAACATTGAAAACTTAAGAATTGTTGATTTAAAAGGTTGGATTATGGAGATTATCCAAAGATAAGAGGCTGGGACAACAAAACTAAAAAACCACCACATAAAGACGAACAAATAAAGTATAGGTTCTTAATACCGCTAATGATTTCCGTGCAAGACTTCGATTTCCGCGGGTAGCCCGTGAGCCTCCTCGGCAAGCCAGTGGGGTCTCACCTGTCCAGCTGCAGGGCTTAGAGGCACAGATCATAAGCCAAACCGGCCAAGAAGGCAAAGAACGCCTTCTTGGCCAATTCGTCTTATGCCCCCCGCCTCTGAGCGAAGCCCTTCCGCTTTTCTAATAAGCTACTCTTCCCGCAGGAGTCTTCGTCTTGCACTCCAATCAACCGCTGGAAAGAGCTAAATTCTAATTCTACATTTAACGAAAATAAAAAACTTATGTGCAAGCCTCTACTATTCATTCTGTCCATTTATTAATCCTTTATTGAACTTCTTATATGGTTCTTGACTGAACGAAATTCCGGGTCTGACCCCCGACAAGCATCGTTTTTTCACTGAAAGAGACGAATCATTATGTTTTAAACTTTTACTGGAAATTATGTTCACAACTGTTATTTTTGGGGAAACACATATATAAAAGGAAAAAGGACAGGGGCTGAAAACGTGACGGACTGGGAAACCGCCTATTTAGCAGGTATCATTGATGGAGAAGGGTCAATCACACTACCCGCATCCATGAAAATGAACATAGGAGACCTTGTATTTCTGTTGCGTCGACTGATAGGGAACTTCTCGAGTATCTTCAAGACTTAACCAAGGGACAAATTTCTAAAAAGAAAAACTACAATCCATCTCGTCATCTAAACTCCTATTCATTTACAATAAAGAACAAAAATGATGTCCTTAACATTTTAAAAGAAATCACTCCCTATTTAAGAGTAGAAAAAAGAAAAAGCGTGCGTACTGGATTCTAGAGCATTATAACGAAGTTACAAAAAGAAACGGAAAATATAGTCCAGAATGTTTGAAACTCATATTCGATTTTGAAGAGGGATTTTTCAAAATATAAGTAAGGACTTTGTTTAATAGGACTGTTGTTTTGTAATCGGGAAGTCGATTTGGATGATTCCTGTTGTTTCATTAACGCCCCCGTTTAGTTTAAGTACATTTGTTCACAAACTTTAAGTTTTTAAGACCTGCCTGTTTTCTTTCGCTAAGTTACTTTTTGGAGTATAAGTTTAACTGCCGTTACAAATAATACCCCTATAACAAATTAGGGGGTTAATAAAATGGAAGAAGCACCCATAAGTAATAATGCTATGAGCACAAGCAATAATGGAATGAGTACATCTAATAAGATAAACCTTCCAGGTCTTGGTGTTGGAGCAATTGTACTAACCACTGTTTATACGGCAATTTTGGCTTCACAGTTAATGGCTACAAAGCATAAAGTCGATTACCTTTATTATAAAGAATTAACACAAAATAAATAGCAAATTATTGACGGTGCTTTTTTCACCGTCTTATATTTATTTAAAACAGAATTTGAACTAACCTGCCCGTTCGTATTATAAGGTTAATCAGAATTCTAGATATTTCTGGTTGACCTTTTTTAATATGGTCTTACTATAACAGTAGCCATGGTAGAACGTCCCTGCCCGTGGGACTTAAATCCCGTCGATTAAACCGTTCACCCCCTACTGGTAGAAACATATTTAAGGCTGGTTGGGACAAAGATCTCGTATAACAAGCGAAGGGCTCGTAGTGATATATAGAAATCAGGACCAGACGACCTGCACACTACCCTCTTAACGAACCGGGGGTCGGCCCCTTTTTCCGAGAAAGTGAAAGTGTTCTGGGAGTTATTGGTCGATTTATTTGAATAAATGCACGCGGGGACGGGATTCCGTCCCCTTTTAATGTGCTAGTGGGGCAACCAGTGTGTCCCCCCAACTCTTATATATACAAAACGTATACTATCCTTCTTAAGGTAAATATTAAAGGGGTATCTTAAACAAGTGGCCACCTTCTATATGAGACATTACCTAAAAGAAAGCTGCCGCTGAAGACCAGGTATCAGTAAATCCCTAAGAAAAACACTCTAAAAACTAAGAAAAAGGAGGTCTGTTTCATTGGATAAGTATCAATTGGCTCCACACGAATCTTTGGACCTGCATGAAGCGATCAATTTGAAAACTTTATGTGTAGCAAAGTCAAAATTGATGCAGGGTCTTGTTTTTGACCAGGACCTTAGAGAATTGATGGAAAAAGATGTGCAGCAATCCATGTTAGATCTTGCTGAATTACAGCAGATCTATAAACACGCACCATTTGAAGCCCCGGTTCCACAGAGCCGCCCGACACCAATTATCGATGATAAGGAGGGTAACGTACATTGAATCAAGATTATTTAGATCCCATTAATGCACTGAATATGCCGGAACTCGCTGATATGACATTTGCATTGGATTTTCTCGTTCGTGCAAAAGAAGGTGTTAGAAATACGGCTGTTGCTTTAACGGAAACAACCACACCCGAATTACGAGCAGCACTTCGGAAACAGCTTTTTCAAGGTATCGCGATGCACCAGGAAATTACAGAGCTTATGGTCCAGAAAAAATGGTTCCATCCTCATGACCTGGGTGAACAATATCAATTGGATCAGCTCTCTGCCAAGAATACAAATATGATTGCAAATATGAACTTATTCCCTGTTGACACTAACAGAAAAGGAATGTTTGACCGGACACCGGATGAACAATAACACTGGAGGTAAATCAGCATGAAAGCAGTAACCTACCAAGGCATCAAGAATGTGGAAGTCAAAGAAGTTCCAGATCCAAAGATTGAAAAGCCGGATGACATGATAGTCAAAATCACAAGTACCGCCATTTGCGGCTCGGACCTCCACTTGATCCATGGAATGATCCCGAACATGCAGGAAGACTATATCATCGGACATGAACCGATGGGTATTGTTGAAGAAGTAGGTCCTGAAGTGAGAAATCTCAAAAAAGGCGACCGCGTCATCATCCCGTTCAATATTGCATGCGGGGAATGTATTTATTGTAAAAATCAGCTGGAAAGCCAATGCGATAATTCCAATGACAATGGTGATATGGGAGCCTATTTCGGTTATTCAGGTACTACCGGCGGTTTTGCTGGCGGGCAGGCTGAGTATCTTAGAGTTCCTTATGCCAATTTCACCCACTTTAAAATTCCTGAATCCTGCGAGGAACCGGATGAGAAATTAAGTTGTATTGCCGATGCGATGTCCACCGGCTTTTGGAGCGTTGATAATGCAGGAGTCAAAAACGGAGATACGGTCATTGTCCTTGGCTGCGGTCCAGTTGGCTTGTTCGCCCAGAAATTTGCCTGGATGAAGGGTGCAAAAAGGGTAATAGCTGTAGATTATGTCAAATATCGTTTGGATCATGCCAAACGTACAAACAAAGTGGAAATCGTCAATTTTGAAGACCACGAAAATGTTGGCAGCTATCTTAAGGAAATTACCAAAGGGGGCGCCGATGTCGTCATTGACGCGGTTGGGATGGATGGAAAGATGACCGATATGGAGTTCCTTGCAAGTGGATTAAAGCTCCAAGGTGGTGCCATGAGCGCCCTGGTCATTGCTTCACAGGCAGTACGTAAAGCAGGTACCATCCAGATTACAGGCGTTTATGGCGGCAGATATAATGGATTCCCGCTTGGGGACATCATGCAGCGAAACATCAATATACGCTCAGGACAAGCACCGATGATTCACCTTATGCCACATATGTATGATTTGGTTACATCCGGCAAGATCGACCTTGGTGATGTCGTGACCCATGTGCTGCCACTGAGCGAAGCCAAGCGTGGTTATGAAATTTTCGATACTAAGACAGATAATTGCATTAAAGTCGTGCTGAAACCATAAAAAAGCTGTCTCGCAGGAGTTTAGACTGAACTCCCGTCAAATCAAAGGAGGTTGATGAAATGGATTATGTATTGCATGAAGTCCTGGAGGTCCAGGAACTGGCCTCATTCAAAACTAATTGTTTAACCAAGTCCAAAACCATGAGAGCCCTTGTTGCCGATGAGAAACTCAAAAGAATCATGGAGCAAGACGTACAAACATCTACACGTCAACTGGAGGAATTCTCCGCTATTCTTTCCAAAGCAAAACAATCATGAGGAGTTGAATAAAGATGAACTTTATTGCTGAAAATTTAACAGGCATGAAGGCACTTACAGATCAGGTAGTCGCAACAGACCTTCTGATTGCAGCCAAAAGCGGCGTCCGAAATTATGCGATGGCCATCACTGAAACGGGTTCACCTGAAATAAAAGAAGTGATGACAAAGCATTTGGAAGAAGCCCTGGACCTGCACGAGCAAATCTCGAGTTATATGGTGGAACGGGGCTGGTATCATGCCTTTGATACGAACGAGCAGCTTGATCTCAACCTGCAGAATATCGACACTGCTTTAAAACTGCCGACACTTTAAAAAACCAAGGAGCAGATATGATCTACGATCAACTGTTCCTTGATTTTGGTTAATCTTTACATTACGCAAAACTAGCTTGATATAAAAAGTAAACTTTTGCCTGTTTGAAGAGAAATCGGGCTGGTTTCCCAGTGGTTGTCCTTTACTACTCCATAATGAAGGTCGTCTGAATATATAAATAAAAATTTATACACCTGTTGACTTTAAATCTTAACGAAAGCAATTGATCTCCCTCACTTTTTAAAGTGAAAAGGTCAATTCCTTTTCTTATTATTTGAAAGGGAAGTACGAATGGGTGCTGTAAAAGAGTGAGGGTCTGACCCACTAGCGTTGCACGACTTCAAAAATATGTAAAATAACGCAAAATGGTAAAATTTCTTTACAAAAACAAAAAAAGCCCTAATGTAGAAGATAGTGACCTAAACGTTCCCTAATCTTCTACAAAAGGAGCTCACGCAATGAGTAAAAGTATAGGTCAAAGAATGTTAATTTGTCAATGTTTATCCCAACTTCCTACGGAAGATTTACAATGTCCTCTTCTTGATTATGGAAAGAAGCTGACTACCGAAGCCCTATTAAGGATAGGTGTGGCTGCGCACCTGGATCAGATGAGTTCGTATTCTCATATTGAAGAAAAGATCCGAGCGTATACCGATCTAATGAAACTATTGAATGTCAACGGGATTAGTGGCTCTCAAATAAGCCGGCGGATCAACGATCTTTCTACCGAGGTAGTACAAAGTGTTTTTATCAAAGTAATGGCTAAAGTTCGTCACTACACTCGGAAGCAAAACGGTATTTCGAATGCGATTGGACGTTTGGACATCGTGGATTCTACAGAATTTCGGTTACCTGAAAACATGTGTGACTGGGCCTTTATTTCAAAGGGCCATAATGCTGTTAAAATGCATACACGATTGGTTGTCACTTCCAAAAATACAGTGTTTCCAGATAAAATCGTCCCTTCAACGGGTAATGTGACAGACTTTGAAAGCTCAGATGTCATCATTGAAGAGGCTAACGCTACCTATGTCATGGATAGAGGGTATGGATCGAAGAAAAACTTGATGGACTGGTTGGACAAAGAAATTGATTTTGTTGCCCGTATTGGAAAGAACTTAGTTCTTTACACATTGGAAGAACGAGAACCAACTCACTCGTCTGTTCTAAAAGACGAGACCGTTAATTTTGGTATTTCAAATGAACCCGTTCGCTACATTGAGTTTGTCGATGAAAAGAATCAAGTATATCGGATTTTGACCACTCGCTTTGATTTAACGGATGTGGAAATCCTCGAAATCTACAAAAACCGATGGTTGATTGAACTCTTCTTCAAATGGATAAAGGGTCATCTCAAGATGAGAAAGATATGGAGTACCAAACCGCAAGGTATCTGGAATCACATGTTTCTAGCACTAATCGCATACGGGCTATCACTGTTAATCAAGCTTCAACTGAACTCAACGAAGACGGCATGGAACTTCTTTCGAGTCTTACAGATTTATTTATTCCAACCGGCAGACAGAATCTTGAATGAGTTAAACCGAAGGAAGAAACCATCCAAAGGAAGGCAGAAAGTGCAAAAACCTCTGGGGAAAAAGAATCTGTTTTTTGGTGATACTGGGATTGTGATGGTGAAAGAAAAGAAAACGAAGAAGAAATAACAATGGCACATTATACATATGTAAAAAAAAGGGAACAAGGTTGAGTTAACACCTTACTTCCCTTTTTTAATTTAGAAACTCAAAATAGATGTAAAATAATTGAATATATTCAATTTAATTACTTTCGTGCAACGCTAGTGGGTCTGACCCCCGGTACTCTAACGTATTAACGTATCAGGGGTCAGGCTGCAAATTTCCTGTATGATGATAATGCCTATGTGCCTGCAGAGATATATGAAATTAGTTGATGAGTCTTCAGAAAGGCAGCTCCTAAAAGTCGATTCTCTGTATTTTAGCAGAGAGGTTATGTCTTCGGGGGGACGAGGAAACCTGTCCCTCAGCGCCTCCAACCGTCAGCAAATTCCCAGATAAAAACTACTACCGATTAACCCTCTCCTGAGGTAATGTGAAAATTATTCATCTATGTTTTATTACGAAAAGGTAGAAGCAGGGAATTCATCAATTTTCATACGAAGTAAACTATACGGTTTCTGTCGCAGGTCTTTTCCATAATGAAACCTTGCCTGCCGATGTAATTGGTTCACAATGACATATAAGTATTGATCAGGCCCAATTGAAAAAGTATCCGGCCATAAAATTCTCGGATCATGAGCAATGGTTTCCATTATGCCATTTGGCAATATTTTTCGAATACTGTTGTTTTCATAGTCTCCGGCATAAAGGTTTCCTTTTGCCCCGCTGATCATCCCATCAGACGCACCTTTTTCTCCCCAGTACTCAACCTGGTAACGTAAATCGGTGTCCGGTATCGTTCGGTCTCTTAGAGCTTCTGTTGAGATTGAATACAAATGCCGGCTGGAAAGTGGACAATAAAATAAAACCTTTCCGTCGGGAGAAATCGCTATACCATCAGACGCCAATCTAAATGGAGATGTTGAGCCATCTTTGTTTCGGTTCATCAAAATTTCTCCTTCTACTTTCGGTAAAAAATAAGGGTCGGGTGAAGTGGAATTTACTCCATTTAACCGTCTGAACGCATTTCCATTTTCTAAATCCACAACGATTATAGCTCCTGGTCCTTTGGAAGATGAATCCGTTATATAAGCATAACCTGCTTTTCCAACTCGAAAATCAAATCGGACATCATTCAGATAAGTTGTTGGCAGGACAACATCTTCTGTAAAAGTATAAACTCTTCTTATTGTATTGGTTTTTAAATCCACAGCGACTAATTTTGCCCCTCCTTTAATTGGTTCGGAAAAATTAGGTGCCGCTGTATCTAAAACCCAAAGTGTTCCCCTTCCATCCGCAAATACACTTTGGACACTGATGAAAGACATTGTAATATTACCTTGACTACCCAAATTGGTTTTTAAACTAGGGTAAGGCTCCAAAGTATCTCCAACAATTTCCGCCACTGTGAACTTAACGTCGTCTCCCCATTTCGGAAAGCAAATGAAAATACGACCGGTTTCTGATACACTAACGCCTGTCGGCATAGCCCCATAAAATTCATATACTAGCTCTAACTTACCGAAAAATTTTTCCATAGGTAACATAGGTTTCATGATATCCTCCTCAAAAATTACGCACGGGATATCAAATATATATGATTTAAATTTATTTTAGTGAATTGTTCTTAATTGACTAAAATCAATTAAATTACTTTATGGAAGTGCACATATTATAAAAACACGCCTGTCGGTAAGGAAAACAAAAAAGAATGACCGATTGCATTCTAATGGTAATTCTTTCAGTTTGTCGAAAAATCTAGCTTTTTTGTTTAAGTTTTTTCTTGAGAATTAGCTTAATTTATCTACTCGCAACCGAACCGCCATCTACCCGAAGGTTTACTCCATTAATAAAGGAAGCCTGTTCTTGTGGATCTTTTTTAGAGAATTTTATACGAAATTTTGTCTTCTTCACCCGCTTGTACTTTTAATACCCACTTAGGTTCCATTATCAATTCCCTTCCTAAAGCGAATAAAGGTACACCTGTTTCAAATGCTTTCATCACTTCATCGGTTGTTCACAGCATCCCGACACCAAGAAAAAGGTTTCTCTTTTGAAGAAGAATACGATTCTGTGTTGAAAGCAAACAACTTTTTCACACTTCTATTACATTATTTGTTGTGAATAACACATACATTGCCTAGAAGAAAATTATTTCTATAGGAGGTTTCTATGGATCAAAAGGATCAAAGTCGTAATTTAGACCAAATAGAGCAATTGCAACAAATGTTTAAAGCGAACATGAACACGCAACCTTATCCCAAGTACCCAAAAAATAAGCATAATTCGCCAGAATAACCTGGTTATATGCGAAAACAGCATTTTTTATTTATTTTTCACTGATAACCATACTTTCTTTATCACGCACTTATTGTCAACTTAGTATTAAAGAGTTCTTCCATTAAATGGCCCTTTAACAGAATATGGGTTTATTATGGCTTTTTCGATATTGTAATTTGTGTCATTTAACAAGATTGTAATTATTTTCGTGTCAAAAAAATGACACAATAGTCCAGATTGGTTACTATAAAATACAGTAATAACCACAACTATTGTGTCACTCGTCAGATATCCTCTTCTGTGCTAGTTCTACTTCCCTATTACAATTTTATAAATGTATAACTTCTTCAACAATTGATTCTCCTTCGCTTTGGCTGCTATCTAACCATTTCCAACTCTCTAGGAGGCGAAGTCTGCCATCGGATAGAATTTCAGGAGTAGAATAGCATTGACCTCCCCTAATAACATTTTTAATGTTTACATGGTTATACCTAAACTGTAAGCATCCATCTTCCTTCACAATCCCAATTAATATTCCTTTTACAATTTCACCTCCACTATAAGTTGCTGAAAGTATATTCCCTTCCTGTTTATATTCAAAAAAAGTTTTTGAAGAAACTTCTCCATTAGCTGTATTTTCAATTGATACAAACTTACGTCCATCATAATTTATCACAAAAAACACTCCTTAAATTCCCAATTTTCAAATAGTTTAACACATATTTTTACTGTATCAAATTATCTCTTCTTATCGACATACAAGACCTGTTTTTCTCTAATGCACACTTTTTCTCATTTGACTCAAATAACGTGGCGTATCCAATCCTTCTTTTCTAGCTGTAATACTGTCCCCAAAACATACTAATTTAAGCATACGATTTCACCTTATACCTATTTTGATGCTCAACAATACTGCACTAATGCTTCTCATAATAAATTTTTGAAATTTCCCTCCAAGCAAAAAAGGACCTGGAAGCTTACTTTCAGATCCTGTCCATATTGAGGCCTTTATTTTCATATCAAACCCTTATGAATTTTTCAATGGTAACTAATTATTAATTCGTTTGTTAACTTCAATCGTAATGAACTCCGGCAAATAATTGGGAGTACATCCTTTTGATACCATTTCATCTTTGTAAAGACCCGTTTTCTCACCAAGTTTTATACAACGTGCTCGATACTTTTCATCATAAACGCCTATCCAGCCTGCGGTGAAATTCATAGCCCATTGAACTTCCGGTTCTTCCTGGGTAATAGTAGCTTCAATTGCAGATAGTAAGTCTGCGGTGTTATCAGGCGGTGTTTGTCCAGTCCATCTCAATCGCCCTTGAAAATACCAGAAAGCTCTCCTTTGAAGAGCAGAAGGACTATTTTTCCATAACTCCATCAATGCAATGTTCTTCTTGTTTTTGGTGAGCTGATTAGCCATTAACCAATCCATTAAGTTATTTCGCTCATCATATGTATGAGTCTGCATATCCTTATCAAGCTTATTTAGTACATCTTGTGAAAGTAGTTTTTTGTCCATAATTAAGATTGCCAATAGTCTTGGCAAAAACTCTCCGGTTGACCAAAGTTCCATAGCTAGTTCGTGATCTTTTTTAATGTCCTTCGCTATTTTTCGTAAGTCGCCTAGCTTTGTTTTACTATTGATCTGAGGTAGAATGATTTCTGCTTTTGATGAGCGTTTTATATCTGTGCTTTTATTTTTATTCATTTGAAACAACTCCTTATTAAAGCACTGATTCATAATATGTCATTGGCGGGATAGATGAATAACTAAGTTTCTTTATAAGTCTTATTGCGTACAATTGTACCATAACAAAGTAAAATGAATGATTCATTACGCCGTTATTTATGGTACGGTTTTCCACTACCAGTGCTACACTACATCTTCAACAATCTGGCCCTTTACTGAATAACCATTTTTAAGAAATAATAAAAGTTATGCTCCTGCATTCAAACAGAGCATGGCTTTTCTGTATATAAACTTGAAGTATAAGATTTCCAAAATAGTAATTTTATGGTTGTATCCACAAAATAAAAACCACCAAATATGTATTTGGTGGAGACGGTGGGACGTGCACTTCCATGCTTTCGACATGGCACTGACTATATCTTGAACCTGTAGTAGAGGTCCTTTGGCGTATTATGCGAAATGTAGATTTATCTGTTGTCAGATAGGATCCCGCATCCTAGTACTGCCATAGCTTGGCAGCCTATAAGTCGATACACGGCTGTTGGATTGCTCCACATACCGCTCGGCATTGCCTTATCACACATTCTGTGACTTAGGTTTCACCGATAAAGCCAAATTTTCACTTATGTGTTGCCACATAAGGCGACTATTACTAATCGAACCCACGTCCAGAAACATCGCCACTTAAGCGTCTACGAGCGTAGTCGATATATTCGCAAGTTCACTGCAGCTTCTGCCTATCGACGGGCGTCCGTGCAGCTAGTCTGATTAGTCTCTTCCTTTGTCCTCAGACGGTGGACTCCGGCGTAGCCTACTAAGAGTGAGTCCCTTACCCTACCACATAGGCGATGGAGGGAGGAACAGCTAAAGCGCTATTACGCAGCTAAAGCTAGGTTATTGTTAGTTTTGCCAGTTATTATTGGCTTTGACGTTTTAACGTAGACGATCCCTACGGCTCGCAACCCAAGCTCGAACTATCCCTGTCGAATCCGTAACGTCCCCATATTAGAAAGGGAAGAACGGGAAAGAATAAGTTCAGCGTGTAAGTCACTTATTCAATTGTTCTTACAGCCGCTTGATTACCTCGCGACAAATACTATTATAACAAATCTACAGCAGAATGCAATTGTAAGATTACGGAAATCAGTACAACTACATGCCTTTTTGTCTTTGAGCAAGTTCTCTTTGAATGGAGCGATTTGCTTCTTTACGCTTTAGATCTTCACGCTTATCATACTTCTTCTTACCTCGCGCAAGACCGATTAGTAGTTTCGCTACACCATTCTTGATATAGAGCTTAAGCGGTACAATTGAATAACCTGCTTCTTTGGATTCACCGATCAATTTGTTGATTTGCTTGCGGTGAAGCAGAAGTTTACGTGTTCTTAGCGGTTCGTGGTTGAAACGGTTTCCCTGCTCATATGGACTGATGTGCATGTTGTGCACGAATACTTCGCCGTTTCTGATTCGGGCGAAAGAATCTTTCAGGTTTACGCGTCCGGCTCGGATGGCTTTTATTTCTGTTCCTTGCAGGACAAGTCCGGCTTCGTATGTTTCTTCTACTGCATAGTCATGGCGGGCTTTTTTATTTTGGGCAATGAGCTTGCCTTCTCCCTTTGGCATGTGTATCCCCTCTTTTCTCTTTCTGTCGAGTTTGTTTTATTATTATCTCATATTTTGATGTAGATTTGTATGAAAAGGAAAGGAGCAACGGTGAATACCATTTGCTCCTGGCTTTATTGATATCGACTTTCTCATACCGCTTTTGATTTCCGTGCAGGACTTCGCTTTCCGCGGGTAGCTTGTGAGCCTCCTCGGCTTCGCCTGCGGGGTCTCACATTAGCTACTCTTCCCGCAGGAGTCTTCGTCCTGCACTCCAATCAAAAGCTGGAAACAGCTGATATCACTTTCCCCTCAACATTATTAGAACTTAACACCTCAAATAAAAATCTTACTTCTTCTTTTTACGTTTACTTCTTGGGGCGTTTTCGTAGTGTTTTTTGTTTTTCTTTTTCTTTTTGTTGTTTTTAGGAGGTCTTGTTGACCATTCTCCGTCGTCTTTTTTGCGTGACGGGGATTTTCCTTTTCCGCTGTCTGAGCGGAATGTGCGGGATTCGGACGGCCGCTCCCTGCGGTTGTTTTTCATGCCGACGATTTCGAAGTCGATGGCGCGTTCGTCTTTGTTGACACTGACGACGCGGATCGTGATTTCGTCACCGATGCGGAAGACGTTGCCTGTCCGCTCTCCGATCATGGCGAGATGACGCTCGTCAAAACGGTAGTAATCGTCTGTCATATAGCTGACATGGACAAGACCTTCAATTGTGTTAGGCAGCTCGACGAACATACCGAAATTCGTGACAGAGGAGATGATACCATCGTACTCTTCCCCGACCTTGTCTTCCATATACTCTGCTTTTTTCAGTTCATCCGTTTCGCGCTCAGCGTCTACGGCACGGCGTTCACGGCTTGAGGTATGCTGCGCGATATTGCCCATTTGCGCTCCCCATTTATCGCGGGTCGCTTGATCAAGCTTGCCTTCAATCAGGTACGTTCTGATCAGGCGGTGAACGATCAAGTCAGGATAACGGCGGATCGGCGATGTGAAATGAGTATAGAACTCTGTCGCAAGTCCGAAGTGACCCAGGCTTTCAGGATCGTATTTCGCCTGCTGCATCGAACGGAGCATCATCGTGGATACAACCATTTCCTCCGATTTACCCTGCACATCTTCAATGATTTCCTGAAGGGCACGCGGGTGCACGGAATTGGCTGTGCCTTTTACAATCAACCCGAAGTTCGTGATGAATTCGAAGAAGCGCTGCAGCTTGTCTTCTTTCGGATCTTCATGGATACGATAAATGAACGGTACTTCCATCCAGTGGAAGTGTTCCGCGACGGTTTCGTTGGCAACAAGCATGAACTCTTCGATCAGTTTCTCCGCAACCGAGCGTTCACGAAGAACGACATCCGTCGGTTCACCTTCGTCATCGACCAGCACTTTTGCTTCTTTAAAATCAAAGTCGATGGCACCGCGCTTCATCCGTTTTGTACGGAGGATCTGGGCAAGGTCTTCCATCTGCTCGAACATCGGCACAAGCGGTTCATAATGTTTACGAAGCTCCTCGTCTTTGTCGACAAGAATTTTATTTACATCAGAGTAAGTCATTCTTTCCGTGGTCTTGATCACACTTTGGAAGATTTCGTGTTTGACGACATCCCCATCCGGTGAGATTTCCATATCACAGGAAAGTGTCAGACGATCCACCTGCGGATTCAATGAGCAGATCCCGTTCGACAGGCGGTGCGGGATCATCGGGATCACCCGGTCGACGAGGTACACGCTTGTTCCTCTATCAAAGGCTTCCTCATCAATCGGAGAGCTTTCTTTCACATAGTAGGTAACGTCTGCGATATGTACTCCCAGCTTGTAATTCCCGTTGTCGAGCTTTGTCACAGTGACCGCATCATCGAGGTCTTTCGCGTCCGCTCCGTCAATCGTGACGATGGTCTGATCACGAAGGTCCCGTCTATTCGGAATCTCTGATTCATCGATCGTATCCGGAACGTTATTCGCCTGCTCCATCACTTCCTCAGGGAAATCGACCGTGATGCCATGCTTATGGATGATTGAAAGGATATCGACGCCTGGATCATTTTTATGACCGAGGATTTCGACAACCTCCCCTTCAGCACTCTTTCTTCCTTCAGGATACGACGTCAATTTCACAACGACTTTATGCCCTTCGATCGCTCCCTTTTGGGCAGACTTCGGGATAAAGATGTCGCTTGCAAACTTCTTATCATCCGGGATGACAAAACCGAAGTGCTTGCTTTGAGTAAACGTTCCGACGATCTGGTCGACTCCGCGTTCCACGATGCGGACGACCGTTCCTTCCCGTCTCGATCCGGATGTGTTGGAAGACACGCGGACAAGTACGATATCCCCGTGCATCGCGTTGTTCGTTTCATTGGGAGGGATGAAGATATCATCCAGACCTGATTCTTCAGGTATGACGAAAGCAAACCCCTTTGCATGGGCGGATACCTTCCCTCTTACTAGATTCATTTTTTCCGGCAGGCCGTAGCGGTTGCTCCTGGTGCGTACCACAAGCCCCTTTTCCTCCATGACGACGAGCGCCTTGACAAAATCCTTGAAGTTGGTTGAGCCTTCGATTCCGAATGCTTCTTCAAGCTCCTGTACCGTCAGCGGTTTATAGGCCTCTTCTTTCATGTAGGAAAGGAGTTTATCCACATGCTCTTTAATATTTTCGTCCATGACAATCCCTCCTGCTCTTGCTATTCATTAAACAGTCCAATCCAATTTCTCAAGGAAATTGTACACATCCTCATGAAGCTGCTCTTTTTCCTTATCCAGTGTAATGACATGTCCAGATTCCTCGTACCATTTAAGGTCCTTTTCGTCCGATTCGACATTATCATAAATAATGTTGGCAGAATCGGTATTGATCATGTGATCATGTCTTGCCTGTACGACAAATGTTGGAGAATAGATCATATCGACATTATTACGTACATCGGCAATCAGTTCCTGAAGAGCTTTCAATGTGTTCATTGGCGTTTTCTTGAACTCTTCTATTTCTCTTTCAATTTGATCTTCCTGTTTTCCTTCAAATTTCTTAAATTCACGGGCGTATTCCACGACCCCTTTATACATGACTTCTTCACTTTTTATATACATAGGCGCACACATCGGTACAATACCCTTTACAGGTACAGTGTAACCCAATTTCAAGGAAAATACCCCACCTAAAGAAAGTCCTGCCACTGCAATTTCTTCGTACCCTTTATCCTTCAGATGCTGATATCCATTCATGACATCCTGCCACCAGTCTTCAGGTCCGGTATGAACCAATTCTTCAGGCGGAACTCCATGTCCTTTATAATGCGGTGCATGTGAAGAATAGCCTTTCTTCTCCAGGTAGCGGCCGAGCATTCTCACATCCGCTGAATTCCCTGTGAATCCATGCAGCAGAAGAACGGCTCTCGGGCCGGCTTCAAATGTAAATGGTTTTGGTAAAACGGTCTTCATTTATATGAACTCCTTTTCTCTGAATTTAAACAAACGTTTGATTAAGATTTTAAAAGCTTGCTGCTTCGGTCTTTATCGGTTTAAACGGTTGTTTAAATAGATTGTTTATGTAATGGGTTTTTACAGAAATTTTTTAAACAAACGTTTGATTAACGTTGGCGAACCCTTGGTGCGTATGGGCTCGTCATATTAAACGATCGTTTAAATGGTTTACTCTTTATTTTTAGCAAAGATGGTGGTTATAATCCAATATTTCGTTTTTAATTTGGTTGTGGTTAGTAATTGTTTTAAGCAATCCAGCTATTGATTGGAGTGCAAGACGAAGACTCCTGCGGGAAAAGCGAGACAGGTGAGACCCCGCAGGCGCGCATGCGGCGAGGAGGCTCACCGGCCGCCCGCGGAAAGCGAAGTCTTGCACGTAAATCAATAGCGGTATTTAGCAGGCTAAAAATAAAAAAACCTGACCCTATGAAAGATCAGGTTTTGTATTATATAGCTACGATTGCAGTTGTTAGAACAAAGAATAAAACAGATAACACAATTGTGATTCTGTGGAGTACCAAGTCGATACCACGTGCCTTCTGTTTACCGAAAAGCTGTTCTGCACCACCAGAGATGGCCCCTGAAAGTCCAGCACTCTTACCTGATTGAAGTAAAACAATAGCGATAAGTGCAATTGAATCAATGATAAGTAAAGTGACTAATAAAGCGTGCATGAGTCCCACCTCCTGATACGAACATTACAACATTATTAGTTTACCATAGGGATATGGTACGGACAAGGTAATATTCGCATAATTGTGGAAAGTGTTGGGTTTGGGGGACAGTTGGTTCTTTTCCGCGCCAGGATGAATTCCTATATTATATGGAACCAGGGCAGCCAAACTGAAAAATTAAGGTTTTAAGTGGTCGAGCCCGAGGCTTGCTGGGGGCAGATTATAATGATTTTAAGAGGCTCATAAAAATGAAAAGTGGAACGCATTTCAGAAAACTGGAATGTATTTTTAAGAAGTTGCACGTAAATTCGAAATGTGGATTGTAAAGTTGAAAAAGTGGCATGAAAACCCCTTTTCGAAGGAGATTCCCTTAATAAACCACCGCTATTTTGCCTCTTGGCAGCTTTTTTAAAAGACTTATTTGTCTATTTTTAATAAAAACAGGGAAAACGAATGCATTCCGATGCAAAACTATTTCTTCAGCCGTTGATCAGTCTCTCACCCTCGCCGACTGAGCCCTCAGTCCCGAAGTATATGCCGCTTAATTCGGCACCAGATACCACAGGCGACCCAAAACCAAAAAAACAGCCCCGTCACCAAACGGGGCTGTTTCCTATCGCTAAATCAATTAGCGCTTAACGTTATAGAATGTGTTCACACCAAGGTATTGTGCAGTGTGTGCCAATTGGTCTTCGATACGAAGCAATTGGTTGTACTTAGCCACACGGTCTGTACGTGATGGTGCACCTGTTTTGATTTGGCCGGCGTTTGTTGCCACTGCGATATCAGCAATTGTGCTGTCTTCTGTTTCACCTGAACGGTGAGAGATGACTGCAGTGTAGCCTGCGCGCTTCGCCATTTCGATTGCATCGAACGTTTCAGTAAGGGTACCGATTTGGTTAACCTTGATCAGGATTGAGTTACCGATTCCCTGTTCGATACCTTGAGCAAGCTTGCTTGTGTTTGTAACGAATAGGTCGTCACCGACAAGCTGAACTTTGTTACCGATGCGGTCAGTCAGAAGTTTGAAACCTTCCCAGTCGTTTTCGTCAAGACCATCTTCGATAGAGATGATTGGGTATTTCTCGCACATTTCAGCATACCAGTCAACCATCTCAGCTGAAGTACGAACTACGCCTTCACCAGAAAGATGATATTTGCCGTCTTCTTTGTTGAAGATTTCAGAAGCTGCTACGTCCATTGCAAGAAGGATTTCTTCGCCTGGCTTGTAGCCTGCATTTTCGATTGCTTCGATGATTGTAGAAAGTGCTTCTTCGTTAGACTTAAGGTTAGGAGCGAATCCGCCTTCGTCACCTACAGCTGTGTTGTAGCCTTTGGATTTAAGAACTGATTTCAGGCTGTGGAAGATTTCAGCACCCATGCGAAGTCCTTCTTTGAAAGTAGGAGCTCCTACAGGCATGATCATGAATTCCTGGATATCAACGTTGTTATCTGCGTGCTCTCCGCCGTTGACGATGTTCATCATTGGAACTGGAAGCTGCTTGGAGTTGAATCCGCCAAGGTATTGGTAAAGTTCTACTCCGAAGAAGTCAGCAGCTGCGCGTGCAACAGCCATGGAAACACCAAGGATTGCGTTGGCACCTAATTTACCTTTGTTTTCTGTACCGTCAAGCGCAATCATCGCCTGGTCGATTGCCACTTGCTCAGTTACGTCAAAACCGATGATTTCTTCAGCGATTTCGTTATTTACGTTATCGACAGCTTTTTCTACACCTTTACCAAGGTAGCGGCCTTTGTCACCGTCGCGTAGTTCTACTGCTTCGTATTCACCAGTAGATGCTCCGGATGGAACAAGTGCGCGTCCGAAAGCGCCTGATTGAGTGTAAACTTCTACTTCGATTGTTGGGTTACCGCGTGAATCTAGTACTTCACGTGCGTATACGTCTGTAATGAATGGCATAAAAATAACTCTCCTTTATAGTTAGGTTTTTATCATACTCTTCTAAAAAGGGTCGTTGATTTCCGCTGCAGGCACTCGCTTTCCGCGGGGCGGGCGGTGAGCCTCCTCGGCTTCGCCTGCGGGGTCTCACCTGTCCCGCATATCCCGCAGGAGTCGAGTGCCTTCCGCTCCAATCAACTCTGGGCATTAACCCAAAACCCTTACAAAATTTGTATAAGTCCTGCAAACTTACTTTATAATCAGTGATTTACCCGTCATTTCTTTCGGCTGATCCACGTTCAGAAGATCAAGCATCGTTGGAGCTAGATCTCCTAAGATACCGCCGTCACGGAGTTCGATTCCTTCTTTTGTTACGATGACAGGAACCGGGTTGGTTGTGTGGGCGGTCATTGGCTTTCCTTCATCTGTCAGGACTTCATCAGCGTTACCGTGGTCGGCTGTGATGATGGCTGTCCCGCCTTTCTTCTCGATTAGGTCGATGATTTTGCCGAGGCATTCATCGACGGTTTCGACTGCTTTGATTGTCGGTTCAAGCATTCCGGAGTGGCCGACCATGTCAGGGTTCGCGAAGTTCAGGATGATCGCATCGTGATTGTCTGCTTCGATTTCGGCAAGCAGGGCATCTGTCACTTCGTATGCACTCATCTCGGGCTGAAGGTCGTATGTTGCCACTTTAGGAGAATCGATCAGGATCCGTTTTTCCCCTGGGAATTCATTCTCACGGCCGCCGCTCATGAAGAACGTGACGTGAGGATATTTTTCCGTTTCGGCAATGCGGAGCTGTTTCAAACCGTTTTGAGACAGGACTTCGCCAAGCGTGTTATCAAGGTTCGTCGGTTTGAAGGCAACGAAGCCGTCCACTGTTTCACTGAACTTAGTCAGGCACACAAAGTGAAGGTTCTTCGGATGCTTTTCACCGCGGACGAAATAACGGAAATCTTCGTTCGTGAATGTATTTGAGATCTGGATGGCACGGTCAGGACGGAAGTTATAGAAAATAACGGCATCGTCGTCCTTGATCGTACCTACCGGCTCTCCATTTTCTTTTGTGATGACAGAAGGAAGCACGAACTCGTCGTAGATTCCTTTTTCATATGAATCGTTGATCAGCTGTTTTGGATCAGTGTAGTCAGGTCCTTCACCGTACACCATGGCACGGTAGGACTTTTCAACACGCTCCCAGCGCTTGTCCCGATCCATTGAATAGTAGCGACCGGAAATCGTGGCGAATTGGCCGACGCCGATTTCCTTCATCTTCGCTTCTGCTTCTTCAATGTATTTTGGTGCGGTCTGCGGCCCTACGTCACGTCCATCAAGGAACGCATGTACATAGACATTTTTTACGCCTTCACGTGCCGCTAAGCCAAGAAGTGCGTATAAGTGTTCAATGTGGCTGTGTACGCCGCCGTCTGAGAGAAGACCAAATACATGGAGGTCTGTCCCTTTCGCTTTCACATGGTTGATGGCATCAAGGAAGGTTGCATTCGTTTCGAATTCGCCTTCGCGGATCGCCAGGTTTACGCGAGTCAGACTTTGATACACGATACGGCCAGCACCGATATTCAGGTGGCCCACCTCGGAGTTGCCCATTTGTCCTTCTGGCAATCCTACCGCTTCGCCGCTCGCTGTTAACTGATTATGAGGATATTTATTCCAAAGGCGGTCAAAGTTCGGTTTGTTCGCCTGTGCAACAGCGTTCCCCTCTTTTGTGTTACGGCATGCAAAGCCATCTAAGATGATTAAAGCAGTTGGTGACTTACTCATGTGAACCTGCCTCCAGTAGTTGCAGGAACGATTGAGGTTCCAAGCTTGCGCCGCCTACCAGAGCACCATCGATATCAGATTGAGCCATGTATTCCTTGATGTTGTTCGGTTTTACGCTTCCGCCGTACTGAACGCGTACAGAATCAGCGGCAGCTTGTGAGAACTCACTTGCCACGACTTGGCGGATGTGAGCGCAAACTTCGTTGGCATCTTCTGCAGTGGAAGATTTACCTGTTCCGATTGCCCAGATTGGTTCATAAGCGATGACTGTCTGCTTGACTTGATCTTCTGTAAGGCCTGTAAGTGCTTGTTTCACCTGAGAGCCCACAAGATCTTTCGTTTCATTATTTTCACGCTGTTCCAATGTTTCACCTACACACACGATCGGAGTGAGGTTGTGATTGAATGCAGCAAGAGTTTTTTTGTTGACAGAATCATCTGTTTCATTGAACATTTCACGACGCTCGGAGTGACCGATGATCACATATTCCACACCGATGTCAGCAAGTGCCACCGGACTCACTTCGCCAGTGAAGGCTCCGCTTTCTTCGAAGTGCATGTTTTGAGCTCCGATTGAAACCTTGCTCTCTTTTGTTTGTTCAACCAGGTTTTCTAAAAATAGGGCTGGTGCACAGATGACAGAGTCAACTTTGTCTGTATCAGGTACCAATCCTTTTACTTCTTCTGTAAAAGTCTTTGCTTCCGATGCCGTTTTGTGCATTTTCCAGTTACCTGCAATGATCGGCTTACGCATACTGCTCATCCTTTCTTATATCATGTTTAAAATGCTGAATTACTTGTCGTTAAGGGCCACAACACCTGGAAGTTCTTTACCTTCCATGAACTCAAGGGATGCGCCTCCACCTGTAGAGATATGACTCATCTTGTCAGCATAGCCGAATTTTTCGACTGCTGCTGCGGAGTCTCCGCCGCCGATGACAGAGTATGTATCTGTCGCATCGGCCAACGCCTCAGCTACGGCTTTTGTTCCGTTTGCAAATGCATCGAGTTCGAATACACCCATAGGTCCGTTCCAGATGACAAGCTTACTATCCTTGATTGTCGCTTGGAATAATTCTCTTGTCTTAGGACCGATATCAAGTGCTTCCCAATCAGATGGGATCGAATCGATATCCACTTCTTTTGTATTTGCGTCGTTTGAGAAGTCATCAGCAACGACTACATCGACAGGCATAAGGAAGTTAACGCCTTTATCTTCAGCTTTTTTCATGAATTGCTTTGCAAGATCGATTTTATCTTCTTCTAAAAGGGATTTTCCTACCTCGTGGCCCTGTGCTTTCACGAATGTGTAAGCAAGTCCGCCTCCGATGATCAGGTTGTCCACTTTATCTAACAGGTTATCGATGACACCGATTTTATCTTTTACCTTCGCTCCGCCGATGATCGCTGTGAATGGACGTTCCGGAGTTGAGAGTGCTTTTCCAAGTACCTCAAGCTCTTTTTCCATTAAAAGACCTGCCACAGCCGGAAGGTGCTTTGCGACGCCTTCAGTTGAAGCATGCGCACGGTGGGCTGCACCGAATGCATCGTTTACGTAAAGGTCGGCTAGTGCCGCGAATTCTTTCGCAAGTTCAGGGTCATTTTTCGTTTCGCCAGCATAGAAACGCACGTTTTCAAGAACAAGTACATCCCCCTCAGCCATTTCGCTGATTTTGGATTGTACGTTTTCTCCATACGCTTCGTCAGCCTTCGCAACGTTCTTGCCAAGCAGCTCCGAAAGTCTTTCTGCTACCGGAGTCAAACGAAGTTCTTCTACTACTTCACCCTTTGGACGCCCCAAGTGACTCGCCAGGATGACTTTCGCGCCGCCTTCTACTAAATACTTGATTGTTGGAAGTGCAGCTTGGATACGGGTTTCATCAGTGATTTTGCCTTCTGACATAGGTACGTTGAAGTCCACCCGGCAAAATACGCGTTTCCCTTTTACATCAACATCTTTGATTGATTTCTTATTCATCGTAAAAGGCCTCCTTTTGTGTTTCTTTTCATAATGAAAAGAAAATTCAGTATAGGAACAAGAAAAAGGGGAGTGGGGAATCTTCCCCGCTCCCCTTCATCCCTTTCCATTATAGATGGTGGGACAAAATTTATCCATCCTCACCCTGCTGATAATGTCAATTTACTTTAATGACGGATTAAAGACCTTTAGAAGCGATGTAATCAACAAGGTCAACCACACGGTTAGAGTATCCGCTCTCGTTATCATACCAAGAGATTACTTTTACCATGTTGTCTTCCATTACCATAGTTGATAATGCATCGATTGTTGAAGAAGCAGGGCTTCCGTTATAGTCAGTTGATACTAATGGCTCTTCGCTGTAAGCAAGAACTCCTTTAAGATCGCCTTCAGCAGCTTCTTTGAATGCCGCGTTCACTTCTTCAGCCGTTACGTTCTTGTCTAGTTCTGCAACTAAGTCAACAAGAGAAACGTTTGGAGTTGGAACACGTACTGCTCCACCGTTCAGTTTACCTTTTAATTCAGGCAGCACTAGTGATACAGCTTTTGCAGCACCCGTAGTTGTAGGGATGATGTTTTCAGCTGCCGCACGAGCACGACGGTAATCTTTATGCGGAAGATCAAGGATTTGCTGATCGTTTGTGTAAGAGTGGATTGTTGTCATCATTCCACGCTTGATTCCGAACTTGTCGTTAAGAACTTTCGCGAATGGCGCTAAGCAGTTTGTCGTACAAGATGCGTTAGAGATGACGTTGTGGTTCTCTGCATCGTACTTGTCTTCGTTAACACCCATAACAACTGTGATGTCTTCATCTGTTGCAGGAGCGGAGATGATGACTTTCTTCGCACCAGCTTCAAGGTGTTTCGCAGCGTCAGCACGCTTAGTGAAGCGGCCAGTAGATTCAACTACCACTTCTACACCAAGGTCTCCCCAGCCAAGTTGAGCAGGGTCGCGCTCTGCAAGTACTTTTACTTTTTTATCGCCGATAACAAGTGTGTCACCGTCAACAGTTACTTTCTCCTGAAGAGTTCCGTGAACTGTATCATATTGTAAAAGGTGAGCAAGCATGTTTGCATCAGTCAAGTCGTTGACTGCCACTACCTCTACGTTATCGTTTTTAAGTGCTGCACGGAATACGTTACGTCCGATACGTCCAAATCCGTTAATACCAATTTTCGTTGCCATAATATTATTTCCTCCTTTAGTGTGTGTAAGGATGATTTTTTTATATTTCAAAAGGCCTCAGCCTTTTAAAAGCTCTTTCGCTGCTCCTTCATCGGTGATCAGGATTGTTGAAGAGGGAGCACTTTTCAGATATGCCCGAATCGCTTTTGCTTTCGAGCTGCCGCCAGCGACGGCAAATACATGTTTGATGTTCTTCAAATCTTCAAGCTGGAGTCCAATGGTCGGCACTTTATGTACCACTTCCCCCGACTCATTGAAATAATAGCCGAATGCTTCGCCGACCGCGTTCCCTGCAGTGATTTTTTCAAAATCAGCCGGTGGCGTCTTTCGCCTTTCTGCCATTGTAATAGCATCTCCAATTCCATGAAGAACCATGTTTGCTGATTGAATTAAATTTAAGACCTCTTTAATCATCGGTTCCTTTAAAAAGGACTTGTAAACTTCTTTACTGACCTGATCGGGAACATAAAGAACGCGGTGCCGCATTCCGGTATGCTCTGCCATCTTCGCGCAGATCGTGTTGGCCTGGTTCTTCACATCTTCACCGATTCCGCCCCGCGCAGGAACAAACAAGGTGTCGGATCCGGAAAAGTCGGGTGTCAGCATTTCTGCGACAGCTGCCATGGTCGAACCGCCGGTCACAGCGATGATATTATTCCCCTCAAGGCGCTGTTTCATACTAAAAGCTGACGCACGCCCCAATTCTTCTTTTACCCACGGAGACTCATCACTATTCCCCGGAACGATGACAATTTCATTAAGATTGAGTAAAGACTGTAATCTTTCCTCCATGTCATTGATTCCCGAAATCTCTCTCATCATATTTTCGATTCGTTCCAGCAGCTTCATGCCGTCTTCGGTCATGATCATTCCGGAAGTCTTGATCGAGATGAGATCCTGATTCTTAAGGAATTCCACTTCACTTCTCAACACCCGTTCCGTCAGTCCAAGGTTCTGCGCGAGACTCCTGCGGCCGACCGGCTGTAAGAATTGAATCGAACGGAGAATCTGATGCCTTTTTTGCATAACTTCAAGCAGGTCGGGTAATAATCGCTTTTGTATATCAATAATGGATTCCATCGGTAAAAGCTCCTTACATGGAAGTGAGTGACTGCCACTTTATAGTAATTCCACAAGGGAAGTGCCACTAAACGTGCGCTTTCCATTGCGGGATACTGTCAAACGAATGCGGCTTATGTTCGCTGGACTATAAAAGTCCCACATAGACATATTATGTCCCACTGCCTCCAAAAAAAATTCATCCCTGCTTTCAACGTTCATTCTATCAGTATGGAAATCGCATTTCAACTAGAAACTACTGAGTTTTTCATGTAAACGCTTGCTAAGTGTAAAATAGTCAATTTGCCCGTACTGGATGATTTCTCCGTCATATTCCACCACCGGGATCATCAATCCGAAACGTTCCGTCAGTTCGTCACTCTGGTCGATATCCTTTTCGATGATGTCGAATTTCAGGTCGTCCTGGACGAGTTTAAGATTCAGTTTCGCGTCGGTGCAGAGGTGGCATTGGTTTCTGGTGTAGAAGATGACTGGGTTCATTGGGGTTGTCCTCCGTTTAGTGATTTTGCCAGATTTTATACATTGTACCTGGTACAATTCAGGGTGTTTGTACCAGGTACAACTGATAATACTATATATGCCGGTTTGGTGGAAATGGTGTGGGCGTTGTACCAGTTTCCATCATTATTTATCATTCATACCGCTTCCTCATTGTCGAAGAAGATATCCCGAGCTGATCCCGATATTTTGCGATGGTCCTGCGCGAGACGTCGTATCCTTTATCAATCAGCATGTTGACGATTTTCTGATCGGACAGCGGTTTCTTCTTATCTTCTTCGTCCACCAGGCGCTGGATTTCATTTTTGATCGTCGTGGAGGAAGCTGCCCCGCTGTCTTCTGAATGGAGCGACTTGATGGCGGCACTGAAGAAGTACTTCATTTCAAAGATGCCATAAGGCGTTTGCATATACTTCCCTTTCACCGCACGGCTGATCGTGGATTCATGGACTCCGGCTTCTTCGGCTACTTCTTTTAATGTAAGGGGCTGAAGGCCGGCCGGTCCATCCAGGAAGAAGGATTTCTGCTTTTCGACGATCAATTTCCCTACTTTTACAATGGTCTGTTTGCGCTGCTGCAAGCTTTGCAGCAGCCAATGGAATTCCTGTTCTTTCTCCCTTAGATAACTGCCGACTTCCTTATCGGAATGATGCTCAAGAAAAACCTTGTACTCATCATTATAGATCACTTTGAGTGTTGTACCGTCAAATAATGAGACGGTAACCGTCTTGTCGTCCAACACGTTCACTACTAATTCCGGTGCGATATAATGAGACGGCCCGTCGCTGTATAGGGCGCCCGGACGCGGATTGCATTGCTTGATGAGATCAGCGGCTTTCTGAATGTCTTTCAGTTCCACATTTAATTCTTTCGCCATTCCCTTCCACTTTTTCGCCGCAAAATCATCAAAATGATCCTCCACGATTGTCAGGGCCAATCCCGAAGATCGCTTTCTTCTTAGTTGGAGGGAAATGCACTCCTGCAGGGAACGTGCTCCAATTCCGGCAGGTTCCAATTCCTGCAGCATGCCTATATAGTGTTCCAGCTGAGACAATGGCAGATGGTTCCGGGAGAGGAAATTCTCCGTCTCGATTTGCAAGTATCCGTTATCATCCAAGCTGTAAAACAGTTCTTTCATGACTTTCAAGTCTATTTTAGAAAGCGATTTCAAATCTAGTTGAAGAAAAAGATGTTCATCAAGCGTATTCTTCGAGACTGATAGAAACTCTGTGAAATCTATCGGATCTTTGCCTTTATTTTGATACGACTCTCCTCGATCGGGAATGTCCATGACGGGGTCTTCTAATTGTATGAGGGGATTCTCCAATGCTTTCGTTTCAAGGAAAGCATTCAGTTCCATCGTGGAATATTGGAGGAGGGTGATGGCTTGAGAGAGCTGTTGTGTCATTTGAAGCTTCATTTGCTGTTTTTGCCATAATCCTGTGTTCAAATTCATCCTTCTAACCTCCTCCCTTCATTTTACATGAAAACGGGGCTTTCGTTAATGGGAATTGTTTGGAAGACTGGTTGTTTTATAGAATTCTATGAATTTAGTAGGAGGAAGATACCTTTTAATCATGCGCGTATAACTAACATTGACGGTTCCTTTGTGCTCCAGGCACTTGCTTTCCGCGGGGAGGAAGTTGAGCGGTGATACAACTGAAGACAAAAAAATACCGCAGCGTTATAAAAACGCTGCGGTATTTTGGTACGCCCTCGGAGGGAATCGAACCCCCATTTTAAGAACCGGAATCTTACGTGCTATCCGTTGCACCACGAGGGCATGTAGTTGGTTGTGAAAAACTATCGTACGAAAGTATATTATAAGGTACTTTTTTCAGGATTGCAATACGTTTTCTCTGTTTAAAAAAGGAATGGATGGGTATGATGTAGAAAGGATTACATAGTGTAAGAATCGCTGATGCGTCAGGTTTGACCTTTATTGACCAACAGTGTATGATTACAGTACAAAGTGAATATGTATTAAATACAAATAAAAAAGTGTACTTTAAGGAGGAACGAAGGATGAACTTAATTCCTACAGTTATTGAACAAACGAACCGCGGCGAGCGCGCATACGACATCTATTCTCGTCTGTTGAAGGACCGTGTCATCATGCTTGGAAGCGCCATCGATGATAATGTGGCGAACTCCATTGTAGCACAACTTCTATTCCTGGAGTCTGAAAATCCGGAGAAAGATATCTCCATCTACATCAACTCTCCTGGCGGAAGCATCACGGCAGGTATGGCAATCTATGATACGATCCAATACATCAAGCCTGATGTACAGACGATCTGTATCGGTATGGCCGCTTCAATGGGAGCATTCCTTCTTGCAGCAGGTGCTGAAGGCAAGCGTCTTGCCCTTCCAAATGCAGAAGTGATGATCCATCAGCCGCTTGGCGGAGCACAAGGTCAGGCGACGGAAATCGAGATCGCTGCAAAGCGCATCCTATTCCTTCGTGAAAAACTGAACCAGATCCTTGCAGACCGCACTGGCCAGCCTCTTGAAGTCATCGCAAAAGATACGGACCGCGACAACTTCATGACTGCTGAACGTGCGAAAGAATACGGTTTGATCGACCGCATCATCACTCGCAATGAAATGAATACAAAATAATACTCTTTTGAAGAGTCTGCCCCGTCGGCTTTGGCCGCCGGGGTTTTTTCATGAAAACCAAAGGCCCGTCCCTCGCTGCGCTAATGCGTTAACGCAGTCTGGGACGGGCCTTCAAGTGGTTATTCGTCTTTAAACGGTATGAGCACTTCCCCATTCCTCCCGCTTTTCAGGAGCAGATGCAGGATGGTTTTTGATAGTTCACTTGGATGATAGGGTTTCACAAGGTAATCGACTGCCCCCAGTGTGATGCCTTTTTCTTTTTCGTCCAGTGCGGAAGAAATGATGATCGGGATGTCACACAGCTCTTTATTTGCTTTTAGGGTTTGAAGGACGTCCCAGCCCGACAAGGCTCCTTCGAGCATGATATCCAGGACGATGGCATCCGGTCTATGCTCATGGATTTTTTCAATCGCGTCTTCTCCGGATTTCGCGTGCTGCACCTGGAATCCGCTGCCGGAAAGCTCTGTCGTCAATAACGATGCGAGATTGATGTCATCTTCTATGACAGTGATCGTCATGCCGTCCCCGCTTGATTCTTCCTCCTTGAAGGTTTGCAGCGTCACCATCGGCAGACTGATGGTGAATGTGCTTCCCTTCCCGATTTCAGAAGCGACCCTGATACTGCCGTCATGATTCTCGATGATTTCCTTCACGATCGTCAGACCCAGTCCTGTGCCGCCAATTCTTCTGCGGTCTGAATTATCGACCCTGTAGAATTTCGTGAACAACTTAGGAAAGGCATCATCCGGGATACCGAGTCCTTCATCGATGATATTGATGAACACCTTATCCTGTTTTTCATAAACGCGTGCCGTGATATTCCCTCCGTCAGGAGAATACTTGATGGCATTGCTGATCAGGTTCGTAAAGGCCTGGGATAATTTATCTTTATCGCCGAGCACCATCGTACAATCCGTATCTTTCTCAATCGTGAATGTATGATGGGGGACATTGATCTTTTGGGTATTGATGACATTTTGAATGATCGGGACGATGTCTTCGTACCGTTTATCAAAGGTCTGCCTGCCGGACTCCATTCTCTGGACATCGAGAAAATCATTGATAAGCGAGGTCAATCGTTTCGCTTCCTGATAGATGGTTGTCAGATACTTCTTCGTTCTTTCGGGCTTCAAGTCTCTGGTCAGCATCAATTCAGTGAAGCCGAGGACACTTGATAACGGCGTTCGAAGTTCATGGCTGACGGTGGAGACGAATTCCGATTTCATCTGATCCACTTCAAATTCTTTTGTGATGTCGCGGTGCACGAAGATGGTCCCGACTTTCTCATCACCTCGGTATAGGGCCTCCGAGTATACCTGGTAGACGGTCCTTCCATCTTGGAGATGGTACGTATGGAGGTGTCTGCCGGCTTTTTCCCCTTCAATGACCATTTCATAATATCGGTTCAGCCCTTTTTCATTTTCAACTTGATCTAAAAGTGCTCTTTTCCACTCTGGATACGGAGCCTGCTGCAGGGCGCACAGCTCACCTTTGATGATTTTTGATAATTTCGTATTCATCAGCATGCTGTTCCCGTCGTTATCGACAAGCTGGATGCCTTCCTGGATGTTATTCAGGATATCCTGATTCATATGACGGTCTTTTTCCGACTCTTCAAACAGATGGATTTTTTGAAGGGAGATGGAAACCTGTTTGCTGAGACTCCTGTATTCTTTGAGTTCCTCTGAGTTAAAATCTTGGCCGAAACGGCTGAAGACCATGATGGCTTCGACTTCTTTATTCAATGATAAAATCGGGATGAAAAGATCATAGGAATACATCGTTTCAAGATGGTAGCCCTTTTCTGCCTCTATAAGCTCACGTTTAATCGAAAAAGGCTCCTTCTTCTGAAATAAACGCTGATGCAGTCCGTTATACATATAATTTACAAACTGCCCCACTCCCGTTTCAGATATCCCGCATGATGCACGCGACTTCTGCTCATCCAGGAGGACTATCATGCCTCGCGAGGCATCCATGACGTCGCACATCGTGTCTACAATACTATCAAGCACTTCCTGCTTGTTGAGGGAACGGGAAATCCCGTTTATGAATTCATTGCGCCGCTCGAGCTGCTGCTCGCGAAGTTTGGCAACCGTAAGCAGATGCTCAAGCTTCGACTGCTGTGACTCAAGCTCATCCTGCTGGGCGACCAGCTCCTCATTCTGGGCCAGCAGATCTTCTTCCTTCAATTGAATTCGATGGATCATTTTTTCAAATGCCCGCGAAACCTTCCCGATTTCGTCCTTGCGATTGTTTTCAAAAGACCAGCGCTGGTATGTTTCATCCTCGGCAATCTGTTCGGCTGCCGTTGCAACCTGATTGAGTGGTGACCCAATCTGTTTGGCAAGCATCCTCATGATCCTCATCAATACCAGCAGCATAAGGAAAATGAATAGAACAAAGGCTCCCTGGCTGAGAGATTCCTTGCGTTTCACCTCTTCATATGCCTCATCACTCTTTTCCTCTAGCGAATCCTTATAATCATTCATCTGGTTTTGAAATGTGTCAACAGTGGCGGTTCCGCCGTCAGCCGATGCTTTTTTTACCGCTTCAATGTCCCCGTTATCGTAATTTAAAATGGCATTTGCGACGATTTGCCTGAAATAGTAATCAGAGAATTCTTCTACATCCTTGATGAAGGATTGATCATCCGGTTCGATCGCAAGCGTCCTGAATTTCTCGATGATATTCTCGATGACGATTTCCTGCCGGTAGATGCTTTCTTTCAGCTCCAGCCTCCCAAATGCAATGTAGCCCCGGGCATCAAAGAATGCTTTGCTGAATGCCCTGTTCAGCTGTTCAGCCACTGCTTCTTTTTCATTGAGTTTTTCCCGTTCCGCTTGATATTCATCCGTAATGTATTGATTGTAAAGAAACAAACAGGCTGCCCCGATCAGGAAAATGAGGATGAAGCTGCTCATCACGCCGATGAATTGATTCCGCAGACTTGTTTGGAAAAATCCCTTAATCCTCTTCATTCAGGATATCCTCGATCCGCTGAACCAGTTCCATCGGACTGTATGGTTTCGCAATAAAATAATCTGCACCGGACTGCAATACGCGTTCTTTATCCGCCTGCTGGCTTTTCGCCGATACCATCATGATCTTCACGTCCTTTTTCTCCGGGATGTTCCGTACCTTTTCGATGACTTCAAGTCCGGTATATAAAGGCATCATATAGTCGAGGAGGATCAGGTCATAGTCATTTTCCATGATGCTCGTGATGGCTTCCCGGCCATCCGCTGCTTCATGGAGCTCATGCCCTTCATCCTCCAGTGTATCGACGACCAGCATCCTCAACACTTCTTCATCTTCGGCAATTAAGATTTTCGCCATGGTTTAGTCCTCTCCTTCATCAAAAGCCTTCTTCATTTCGTAATATGACTGTTTCAATCTTTCATGAAATGCAGGCTGGTCCCAGGTTTCCCACGAGTAATGATAATATCCAGCCGGATTCAGGTTGTTTGCTCTTTGTTTTGGATAGGAAAATGTGTGATTTCCATCCGTTTCGTATAGACCGATGTTGATGCCATCAATTGTCCTTGTCGAATCCAGCCCGTTTTTCCACACATCTCCCATCGCCTCTTTCTGGCTTGGATCCTTGATATTCAGAAGCTGCCAAGGTATCCGTATTTCATAGCTGTCCTTTGAAGGGCTGACACTGATGTCTGTGAGAGAGTCGTAATCCGGATCATCCGGATTTGCCGTCCCGAATGTCAATGTGCCAGTTTCATAGGATTCAAACGGGATCACCCTCCCGTCTATATTTAATTCTTTATTCAACGTAAGCCGGATCGGATGAAAATTTCCATTATCTTTCTTGGCCGCATACTCCTCGCGCGGAATCATGTCGAGGACTTCACCGTAATGATAATAAAACGTATCATAGTAGCTATCCACTAATAGCCGGGCCTTTTCCACTCCTTGAATATGGAGGGCAAAGTCCACGCCGGATGTTTTCACATCAGCATCCCCGGGGAGTGAAGACTGTCCCTGCGCATCCACTGTATCAAATAAAAGATAGGTGTCTTTCCGTTCAGTGATCTCATCGGTATCCACCCTCACATACAAGTAGCGTTCATCACTTGTGACATACATCGAGCGGCTGCCGTCCGTAAATGCAGGATCCACTCCCTTCAGCTGCCAATCCCCTGTGCGTCCGTCCACATGGATCCTCGATGTTTCGTCCGGGCCGGGGTCGAAGCTCAAAAGCCCGAACTGCTGCTCATTCGTCTGGGCATTCGACCAGTACGGACGTCTATCAGGATTGTCATAGTCCATTGTGTTCCATGTTCGCTTGAACCACTCGTCCTGCCAGGTGAAGACAAGTCCGCCTGCCGCTCCCTCTTCCACCATATCTTCGAATAATCGGCGGTTGATCTCGCCTTGCTCTTTTTCTGAATGATGTCCCTGATCCCATCCGTATACGTTTCGGTGAGTATGGCCGCGTGAGCCCGGGACACCGAATTCCGCTACCAACAGCGGCATGGAATGGGCCTTCTTCATGTCATTCAGATAACCGGCATAATTATTTTTCTCACCGCGGTGATCGACATAATTGACGTACTCCGGTTCATAATTAAGGAAATCCGGATAATATGGATAGATATGATAGGAGGCAAACAGACCTGTATGCAGATTACCGGTACCCTTCATGACATTAGGGTCCACCGAGACCAAGTCTTCTTTTTCTGATGGTTCGCTTGGATGATGGAGCAGATCTGTCGTCACCCAGTTCGTGAAACTGACAGGGCGCTGCCACTTGTAAGTTTCCGTTTCATAAGCAATTCCTTCATTCATCATTTCTGCAAGCCATATTTCAAACGGTTCTGCCTCTTCCGTAGACAAGTACTCACCTTGGAAGTCTTCCAAGCCTTTATGTTTTTCATTTGTTGAAAGAACGACTTCAGGATCCCACTCCACCCCGAAGATCCAGCCGAGCACATATGGAGAAATATCATAGGTGTAAGCCCCGGATGCGTGGCCCTTTCTTGCAGGAAGCTCTGCTTGCCCGTGGACCAGGTCGATTATGCGCTTTATTTCAGCACGGAATTCGTCTGTATTTTCCTTGGCGAAGGCATCGTTCGTCTCCAAAAAGATTTCTTCATTCACCCACACACCGTGGAATAGGTAAAGAGGATCTTCTGCCATTTGATTATATTCGTAGAACGCTTCATAGAATGCCGGTGGATGAATCGTGTAGACACGCAATGCATTTGCGTTCATGGCGCCGATCTGCTTGAACCACCTTACGTATTCCTCTTTGGTTATGGCTGTTTCACCCGGGAATGAACCGGGCTTCGCAATCCCCATATTGACTCCTTTTATAAGCAGGTCTTCCCATTTTCCATTTTGATTGATTTGAATATAGTCAGAACCGGCTTTACCTGCCAGCTTCACATCATCTTTGGATTTGATCTGGATATTCCCCTGCATCATTTCCCGATTCTTTTCTTTATGAATTCGTTCCAGGATGCTTGTCATCATCGGGACATACGCTTTCCAGTAGAAGGCAGAAGAGTTGTCCGGATTTGAAGCTTCCGTCCATTTTCTCCATGTTGAAAATCCTGTCGTCTGGTAGAGATTCGGAACGTCCGGATGGTCGGCATAATCCCCGCTGAAATAATAGGTTTCATACACCCGGTTATCCCCGTGAACAACGGCAGGGAACGTTTCCGGAAGGTGAAGGGCTTTCAACTTCTTCTTTCCGCTTTTTGAAAGGGATAAAGTGTAGTTGGCCAGGACGTCTTCTTCATTGATCGGTTCAACGATATCAAACCAATAGGAGTAGGGGACACTCATGTTTTCCCCGAACTGTTTTTCTCCTTCAGACGTCGTGGAAAAGACAACGCCTTCTTTTCCGATATCATCCTTATCGAGAATGACCAGCCTGTCGTTTTTATCCACCAAAACATATCCAGGTCCCGTAAACGTAAAGGATTTCCCGTACTGATTCTCATAGTTTTCTAGAACCCATTGAGGAACTTCACTGCTTTTAAGGTCAGGAAAATACCGTCCGATCCAGCCTGACCACTCTAAGTTAAACAGGGAATAAAAGGATTGACGGGTCTCTTCCGTCGTCGGATGCGCCATCGAGTTGAATTCAGCAATGAGGGTCTTACCGTCTTTCATTGCCATTTCCTTTAAAGCATCCATATCATCATTGGTCAAGCCGCCGTATACTTTTGAAGAGCGCTCCCCGGAAATATTTTCATTGTCGAGGTCTTCTTTATATACACCATACGTATCCGCTACATAAACAGCATCGTAGCTTTCGAGTGAAGACGGCAGGTCTTTCGTATCTGAATGTCCGCCGGCATTCGGGACGAATCCGATATAATCTTCATTCAGCTCATATGGCATGCCGTCCGATTTTGAGTATTTTTGCTGATTCAACAGCCAAACCAATCCTTTATGCTCACGGTATGTCTCGTCAGGTACGGTCTTATCTATGATCAGGAAGTCTAGCTCCCGACTATCCTTCAGCTGCCAGAGCCAGAATGGTGAGGAAATAACGAGCACAATTCCTGCAATGAATAAGAGGAATCCGTATAATTTCAGCTTTGTCATTTTGATACTCCTTTTCTCGCCATTTCGCCCCAGCCTGTCTTTCTCCTCAGTACGTCAAGGATCCCTTCACAGCGCCACAGAACCGTCAACGGACGGTACCAGAGCGTTTCTGTAAGTGAATAGAAGAATAGCCGGATGATATCCGATGCCTTTGGATACTTCCTTATGGTCCACTCTTCAAGGAGCACGGAAGCCATAGAAAGGATGGAACCGTAGATGACAGACAGCAAGAATAATAGAATGGCGAATTCAAGATAGACCCCTCCTAAGAATAAGGAAAGAATCATCACTAAATACCCCATCAACTCGACCACGGGACCTAAAAATTCAATAATAAGGAAATATGGGATTGATACCATTCCGATGGAACCATATTTCGGATTGAAGATCAGCCTGCGGTGAATCCATAGACTTTCAAACAGCCCCCTGTGCCACCTTCTCCGCTGCCTGCGCAGATACTTTAATGACTCCGGTGCTTCGGTCCAGCTCACGGGATCCGGCACATAAACGATTTTCTTATTTACTTCCTGCTCTTTTACATAGCGGTGCAGCCGCACGACAAGCTCCATATCTTCGCCCACTGTATGCGAATATCCACCGGCTTCCACGACCCAGCGCTTTGAGAAAACGCCGAACGCCCCAGAAACGATGAGGAGGAGGTTATGACGGCTCAAGCCGATTCTGCCCATCAGAAAAGCCCGTAAATACTCGATCACCTGCATCACGACGATAGGTGAACGCGATAACCCGACTTTAACGATTTCCCCGCTTTCAATTTCGCAGCCATTCGCAATGCGGATGCTTCCGCCTGAAGCAATGACCTCACCGTCGGATTCGACAATCGGCTTCATCACCTTCAGAAAAGCAGTTCGCTCCAGGACAGAATCGCCGTCAATCGAACAGAAATAAGGATAGTTGGACACATTGATCCCTGCATTCAAGGCATCTGCCTTCCCTCCATTCTCCTTATCCACGACGAGGAGGTTCTTATAGACCTTTGATTGATAGACACCCTTTACCTGCTTCGTTTTCAATTGCTGGCGGATGACCCACTTTATTTTTACAAGTTGAAAAGAATCAATGAGCTTTTCGAGAGAGTCATCTGTCGATCCATCATTGATGATGATGATTTCATATTCAGGGTATTCAATGCTGAGTAAAGACCGGACAGTGGCCATGATCCCGACCGACTCATTATAGGCCGGTACCAGGATCGATACAGGCTTAGTCTGATGTAAATGCATCAGCTCTTCATAGGGCTCCCTTTCATCCAATTGATACGTCTTTCTTAACTGAATGAAAGAGATCAGCAGTAAAATAGAATAAAAGGAAATGACGAGGATCATATAGACCAGGACAACCCATCCGATGGTCATCAGGAAAGTTCCCCATTGTGAAGTTACATCCATCATACCGCCCCTCTTTCCAGCCATTGTGCCGCCATGTCCCTTGCGAAAGCATCCTCCGCGGAGGCAGCAATTTCGCTTAATACTTCTTTGCCTGATGCAAGCCTTAAAAGAGATTGAGCAGCTTGGGACCGGACATAAAAGGATGAATCACTCATAAGGTCCTCAAGATACTGGACGAGTTCAGGGCTCCTGATGTATTCGCATGCTTTAATGGCCATCAGCCGTTCCTGCCAGGAAGATGAAAGAAGATGCTGCGTCAATTTGGATGGCGCAAGGAAATGCTCCATTTCAACGATTGCTTTCAATGCCCGAATACGGATTTCCCCTGCTTGATTGTCCAGGAGGCTTTCCAGGAACAAACTGTCAGCCTGCCTTCCCCGGAGCCCGATCGAATCAACCAGCGCATACCTTATTTCCATCGGCAGCTCATCAAACATCTGGATGAACCGATCAAGCTGTCTCCCGTTTAAAGATTTGAATAACAGGCTATAATCGAACTCAGTTAATGCATGTCTGGGACTGATCATTTTTTCCAAGATATTATGATTTTCATTTAGAATATAAATCTTTAGGAGCTGTATCTCTTCACTCTTCGTCAGCTTCTTTGAAGCAAACAATCTATCAAGATGAACAAACATATTTTTCATATCAAATTCCTCAATCCAATAAAGGGCATTCATCCGCATGCTCCAGCGCCGATGAGTCAATCGCGAGTAAATATACGATTCAAAATGGGTTTCGGCAAACACCCTGATCCGTTCATTGATCGTGTAACCGCCAAGTACCTTGGCAAAACCTGCGGTCAATTCGATGAATGCCTTCACTTCGAGCTGTGAACGGAAACTCAACGACTCTTCATTTGCTTCATCCTGGAAATACTGGAAAAGGGAAAGCCGGTAGTCTTCCTTATATTTCTCTACCTTGGCCCGCCTGTCGTTTCCGATCAATTTCTTGATGACTAAATAACTGAACAACAAAAATAATATGAGCAGTAAGCTGACCAGCACCACAGAGAAATAAAAAATCTCATTTTCAAACACGTTCTTTACCTCATCCTCTTCAAAATTTGCCCTAAACGCGCTTCAAGCTCAAGCAGTTTAAATGGCTTTGTCATGTAATCATCCGCTCCCAACTGAAGAGATCTTGAAATGTCTTTTTCGCTGCTGCGCGACGTCAGCATAAGAACCTTATAACGGTAAGAGTCTTCCTGGCTGCGGAGCCTTTCAAGAACTTCAAGCCCATCCATCTTCGGCATGACACCATCCAATATCACCAGGCAAAGAGAATCCCGATGCCACTCCGCTTCCAGAAAAGCCGCTCCATCTTTAAAGCTTTTGATATCATACTCTACATTCTGTTCTGCCGGCAGTTTCGAAACGATATCCCTCATCACCGTCCGGATGATCGGATCGTCATCCACGATGGCAACCTTAATGATCTTAGTATGTTGTATACCGGTGGATTTCGAGTCGATTTCCACTCTGTTCCTTCCGTTTTCTTTTGCCTTATAAAGGGCCTGGTCGGCTAATCTGAGCCACTCATCCATTGACTTCGACGGGTCTGTGATTTCAGATATCCCCGCAGAAAACGTACAAGAGAAAGGGTCATTTTCGTGAAAAATAAGTTCACTGAAATCCTGACGGCAGCGATCAAGGAAGGTATAGGCATCCTGACCAGTGGTGCTCAGGCATATGACGACAAACTCCTCGCCCCCATATCGGACCACTATATCCTGTCCCCTTGTATTCTTCTTTAAAAATGAAGCAAATTCTGCCAACACCTTATCACCGGCCAGATGGCCATATTGATCGTTCACTTTTTTAAAATGATCGATATCAATCACAGCAATGGAAGAAGGTTCTTTTCTCCGGTTCCAGATGCTCTTGACCTGGTCATATGCTTGAGCGAGATATTTACGATTGTACATATGGGTCAATTCATCAATTAATATAAGTTCTTCTATTTGTTTTTTACGCTCGATCTGTCTTTTTACACGAACGATGAATTCGTCGATATCGAAAGGCTTTTGGATGAAATCATCCGCTCCTAACCCATAACACTTCATTCTCGTTTCTTTCCTGTCATCGACACTGACCATGACGGTAGGGATGAACTGCTGCTTCAATTTTTGTTTAAAGAAATCAAGCACCTCGAAACCATTGGTTTCATTCATATATATATCGATGATGGCGCAATCCGGCCTCACATCATAATAAGAAGTCACCGCTTTTTCCGGATTAGCAATCGGTACGACATACCAGCCGATGTTTTCAAGCTCTTCTTTCATATACATTAGGAAGGACGTATCATCGTCGATGATCAGGATGACGGGCTCTTCTCCCTGTCTTCCCTGATGTCCTTTTTTATCAGAGACCGTCCCTTCCTCCAAGCGGTAATATGCTTCAATGATGTCAAAAAGCATGGTTCTAAGCTCAGGAATCGTCAGAAGGCGGTCATCCACTTCATCCATCGTGTCCATTAATTGTCTGGCGAGCTTTCCGATCTCATCCAGCCCAAGGGTTGAAGCTGATCCTGCCAGTGAGTGGACGAATCGATACACGTCCTTATGAGGAACTTCCGGCTTCGCTTCCCATTCCTCTAATTTTTTTCGAAAGTTATTTAAAAAGTGCTTCTGGTATTTTTCCATTTATCATCTTCTGCCTTTTTATTGGAGTTCGTTCGGGATAGTACTCTTTTCTCGCATTTGAGCCAATTTTTACTATTATACTGCTGACTTTAAAAGTTTAATAGTCTTTTTGGGTTTCCTGCAGATATATTAAACCTATCAAATTGCCCTGCGTTAAGCAGGCGGAAATATCCCCTGAAAATATTAATGTAACAAAAAATACCAGACACTTCCATAATCATTTTCCACTAAAAATTACAGTTTCATGAAAGATGGACATAGTATTTAGTCCTCCTTTACCCTTGGGCTGTGTTTGCTAATAAAATTGAGAGAATTTTACACATAGACATAAAAAAAGCCAGCAGCCCGATTGGGCTGCTGGCTTATATTCGGTGAAGTTGATCCTATCCTTCTTTGCCTACAAACTTTTCAAGCGCAGCGATCGCTTCTTCTTCGTCGCTGCCGTCTGCTGCCAGTATAATCTCGGAACCTGTACTGATTGCCAGACTCATGAGACCCATGATGCTTTTGGCATTGACTTTCTTCCCGCCTTTTTCTAAAAAGATTTCGGATGAGAAGCGGTTTGCCTCCTGGACGAATAGTGCTGCAGGACGTGCTTGAAGACCCGTTTTCAATTTGACTTCGACTTGTTTTTCTACCATTATCATTTCTCCCCTTTGCTTCTGATTATTTGCTTAATTTCTCTCCCGCTCTGATTTTCTCGGCAATTTGATCGATTTTCCGTAAGCGGTGATTGATTCCCGATTTACTTATGGTACCGCCTGATACCATTTCCCCCAGTTCTTTCAGCGTGACGTCTTGATAGGTCACTCTCAGTTCTGCGATTTCACGCAATTTATCAGGAAGCACCCCGAGGCCGACATGCTTTTCGATGAACTTGATGTTCTCTACCTGCCTCAATGCCGCACCGATGGTTTTATTCAAGTTGGCCGTCTCACAATTGACAAGACGGTTCACGGAGTTTCGCATATCCCTTACAATCCGGACATCCTCAAAACGAAGGAGGGAATTGTGGGCTCCCACGATATTGAGGAATTCGGTGATTTTCTCAGCCTCTTTCAGATACGTGATGAATCCCTTTTTACGTTCGAGGGTCTTGCTGTTCAACCCGAAAGTGTTCATCAGTTCCGACAACGCTTCGTTGTGTTCGGCATACAGGGAGAAAATCTCAAGATGGTAGGAGGATGTTTCCGGATTGTTCACGGATCCCCCTGCCAGGAATGCCCCTCTTAAATAGGATCGTCTGCAGCATTTCTTTTTTAACAGATCCTCTGAAATATTATGGATAAACGTGAATCCCTCTCCAAGGATCTTCAAGTCCTCGAGGATCTTTTTCGTGTCTTCTTTTATCCGCACGATGTAAACGTTGTTTTTCTTCAGACGCATTTTCTTCCGCACTAAAAGTTCTACGGGGGTGTCGTATCCCTTTTTTATCAGTGTATAGATTCTTCTAGCTATCGCGGCGTTTTCCGTCTGAATATTGACGACCAGCATCTGATTCGAGAAGGACAGTGAGCCATTCATCCTGATGAGTGCTGATAATTCAGCATTGGCACAGCAGTCCTTCACTTCGATATTGGTTAATTCTTTCTTTGTTTCCGACGCAAACGACATCCCCATCACCTCCTAGCAAACGCTTGCACAACCTAATACAACAGAAATTTGTTCCTGTCATTTATTTGATTCCATATAGGAATGAATGATTTTCGCTACTTTTTCCGTATTGTGACGTACCAGTCCATTATTATATGAAAGAATATCATGGGCAAGAACCTCGATCCCCATGGAATTCAGACGATCGATATCAAAATGTACCGGACTCGCCTGTTCTTTGTCATAACGGGCCTGCACTTCAACCGGCACCTGCTTGTTGTTGACCAGGATCGCGTCAATGCAGGAAGGGTCCATATGTTTCGATATGGCTTCCACATGATTGCTTGCCGTGTATCCAAGCGTTTCGCCCATTTGAGTCATGATATTACAGATATAAAGCTTCTTGGCCCCCGACTGGCATACGGCTTCACCAATCCCCGGTACGAGGAGATTCGGCATGATGCTCGTATATAGACTGCCCGGTCCCATGACAATCAGATCCGCTTCCTTGATGACCCGGAGCGTTTCTGCGAGCGGCTTGATATTGTCAGGCTTCAAAAAGACCCTCTTGATCTTTTTGCCGGCCTTCGGGATGGTCGATTCCCCCGTCACGATCGTGCCATCTTCCATCTCGGCATTCAATATGACGCTCTGATTGGCAGAAGGAAGGACCTTCCCTTTCACATTCAGGACCCGGCTCATTTCCTGGATGGCGTGGACAAAATCACCCGTAATCGAAGCAAGTGCGGCTATGATCAGGTTGCCTAACGCATGGCCTGAAAGCTCGTTCTCTGTTTCGAACCGGTGCTGAAACATCTGCTCCACAAGGGGTTCCACCTCTGACAGTGCGGCCAGCACGTTCCGGATGTCCCCCGGAGGAGGAATGTCCAGTGAATCCCTGAGCCGACCTGAGCTTCCGCCGTCATCCGCAACGGTGACAATCGCCGAGAGATCGAGCGGATGGCGCTTCAGTCCGCGCAGTAGGACCGGAAGACCCGTCCCCCCTCCGATGACGACAACCTTTGGCAGTTTAGTCATGGTGTCTGAACAGCCTTTCTCTTTTCGATATCACGATGAGAGATTTTCGTATGATAATCATCTTCAAAGTGATGGCCGATATGTTCCGCCAAGGCAACCGAGCGGTGCTGCCCGCCTGTACAGCCGATGGCCACCACCAGCTGACTCTTTCCTTCACGTTTGTAGTGAGGAAGCATGAACGATAGAAGATCCGTCACCTTATCAAGGAATTTATGGGTTTCATTCCACTTCAGCACATAGGTTGAAACCTCTTCATCCAGCCCTGTCTTAGGACGCATATGATCGATATAATGAGGATTCGGCAGGAATCTCACATCAAATACAAGATCCGCATCGATCGGTATCCCGTGCTTGAAACCGAAAGAAATGACATTCACCGTAAAAATCGATTTCTTGTTCACAGAGAACTCCGTGAGGATCTTCTCCCGCAGTTCTCTTGGCTTCATGGTGGAAGTCGTATAAATCAACTGCGCCCGGCCCTTTAATTCTTCAAGCAGCTCACGTTCCTGCTTGATCCCTTCAAGCGGCAGGCCTGAGGGAGCAAGAGGATGCGAGCGCCGTGTTTCCTTGTAACGTCTGACAAGGGAGGAATCATCTGCATCCAGGTAGAGGATCTGCGGTGTCACCCAGGAGGTTTCCGCCAATTCATCCAATGCCTTGAAGAGATGGTCGAAGAATTCCCTTCCGCGGAGGTCCATGACCAGCGCGACCTTATTCATCTTATTGCCGGATTCTTTCATCAGCTCGAGGAATTTTGGCAGGAGAGTCGGCGGCAAATTATCTACGCAGAAAAACCCTAAATCCTCAAAGCTTTGAATGGCGACAGTTTTACCGGCCCCGCTCATTCCTGTTATGATCACTAATTGTACGTCATTCGTAGAACCTGTACTCATGCTCTTCCCCCGCTTTATTAAAAAATATATTAGCTCGGATCTAAACGGTACGACAGCAGCTTAAAATCCGGTGTATACGTAAATGTTCCGTAGATGGTTTTCTTTCCGTGGAGCAGGTAGTCAAGGATGTGATAATCCCCTTCGGCCATCGGCAGGTCCTTGATGTCATCGAACTTATGCCATTTGATCTTGCCTTCTTCCGACTCCTGCAGGTTAACCCCGTCTGCTTCCGTTGCAAAAAAGGAAAACATCATCCACTCTGAAACCACTTGTTCCCCATCTTTGATGATGAAAGTAAATACACCTTTCAAATCGGGGTTTTTCAAATAGATCCCTGTCTCTTCGCGGTACTCGCGTATGACCGCATCGCGAATCGATTCACCCGGCTCCATTTTGCCTCCAGGCGCCACCCACCAATTTCGGCGGGGTTTTTGGAGAAGGAGTACTTTGTCTCCATCCAGATATAAGCAATTTGTGACGCGCTGCACTTCCTTCACCTCTAGTCTAGTTCATTAGGACATGGTTCCGTCCTTTTTCATTCCTTATATTATACTATGATTGCAGACAAGCCACAATGTCTCAGCCTCCGATGTAAACATGGAAGATTCCTTACAAGAATAGTCTGGGTGTTCATTCAAGTGAATCGTGTCGATTATCCTTTATAAAAAAACGGACAACCTTCTTCAAATTTCGAGTAGTACAGCCCTCACATCGTCACTATAACAGAAAAAAAGGCAAAAAAAATAGACACAGGCGAGTCCTGTGTCGTCTACGGGATTTATTACTTAAAAAGGGGGTCAATTTCTTACTTTCTATAATACCCGATAATTGTTTCACTAGTGTTACAACAGATTTAAAACGGTATTACGGAATTGTTAATTTTGACGAATTTTTATTAACTTTCGATCGATTTTTTCCGGAATTTGTATAATGCCCTTTGAATGAACATTCATCCCTGCGAATAGTTATTCTAAAATTTATACTTTTCCATAATTTGATCTGCCATCAGTTCATATCCCTTCCCATTCGGATGGAGGGAATCATGGAAATATTGCTCTTTATCCTTCCCCTTGAATAATGGATTGGAAGATACATATTTTACTTTTCCGTGTTTCTTGACTTCCTTCACGATCGTTTGATTCCATTCATCGACATACGCTTCGATTTTATCGCTGTCTTTGTCTGGATAAGGATTATAAAGCCCGATCACCAGGATCTCTGCGTCCTCATTCGTTTCTTCAAGCGTATCCAGAATGAAGTTCAAATTATCCACATACTCTTGTTTCGCTTCCATGATTTTATCATGCTGCAGCGGGACTAAGTCTCCTCCATTGCTTTTGATCAGGTCGTTGGTCCCGATATTGACGATAAATACATCCGCTGCCGTTAAATCCTCGGCAACACTCGGCTTCGCCAGCTGTTTTTGAAGGCCGGACGACTTTTGACCGGGAATTCCGAGGTTCTGGAACTGGTAACTCTCTTCTGTGTTCTTCTCGTTCACCTTTTCTTCAAGGCGGCCGATATAGCCTGTATCCTTGTCATCCCCGTATCCATACGTCAATGAATCTCCAAGGGCGATTACCCTTTTCTTCGATTCCGACTTGCTTTCTTCCGCAAAAAAACTGAAATAGATGACGGGAATGATTGCTGCTATGATGATTGGGATGATGATTTTCCATTTTGACATTGATGATCATACCTTCCGATTAGACTATGATGCAGTTCATGATGAGGTTATTCCCTTTTATGGGGGATTTAATCCTGTATATTTTTGGTACCGATCTTGATATGTTCTTTTGCACTGCAGATATTTGTTCTCCAGATAAAGGTCGAGCCTCCTTGCGTTTGTTGGGTCAATCTATGAGTTTTAGCGACTATTCAACGAGGTATGGCCGTTATTCTATGAGTTTGTGGATTTAACTAAGAGAAATGTGAATTAATCTATGAGAAATCCGGTTTAATCTCCCGGTTTTCCAATTAATACCTTTTCCCCTAACACTAAAAAAGACAAACTCCCCCAATAGAGTTTGTCTCTCCTCCCGGAATCCATCAATTTTTCTGGATTCCAAACCGTGCGTTTATTTGTCCCCTGATCATTTTTTGTTTCGCTTCTTGCCTCTCTTTTTTGGTCAGTTCGTACTTGATTTCCTTGGTTGTGACGCCTTCTTCTCTATGGTCCGCAATTTCCATTAATCGTTCTACGTCGTTGAAAGAGTATTTCCGGTATCCCCGGTTGGTCCGTTCTGGGAAGATAAGATTCTTTTCTTCGTAGTACCTGATTTTTCTTTCCGTCAGGCCTGTTAGTTCACTGACTACGCCGATTGAGATCACTTTTTTATCCTTATAGGAAGATTCCTGTCCCACACTACCCTCCTCCTCTTAGCTTCATTATACATGGGCTTGCAGGAAACTTGAGCGTTATGTAAGAAAGTCTGACAAACATTCTTTTGTTTGTCAGGAAATCTCCCAAAGTTGCGGAATGCATACCGGAAAGGTTTTACAATGGAACTACGCTAACTAAAGGAGTGAATGCTATGCCATTTTTAAGAGAAGCTGTCCAAAAGCAGCGTGAGCATTTTATTCGTCTCATAGTGGAAAATGGAGTTGCGGAAGGGCCGGAAGTGGAAAATTGGACGCTGACCGAATTGATTGCGATATACGATAAGCATCTGAGAAAATAAAAAAAGCCTTGGGATCCGCTTCCCAAGGCTTTATCTATTAAGCGTTCTTAACTTTTTCCTTCAATTCTTCTACATAATGCTGGGCTGCCTGCGCCGCGATGCTTCCGTCGCCAGTAGCCGTAACGATCTGACGAAGTTCTTTTTCACGCACGTCGCCGGCTGCAAAGATTCCAGGGACTTTCGTTTCCATTTGTTCGTTGGTCACGATGTAGCCCATGTCATTGATGATGCCAAGGTTTTGGAATGGCTTCGTCAGAGGAATCATTCCGATGTAGATGAAGACGCCATCCGCCTTGAATTCTGTTTCTTCGCCGTTTTCAGTCGATACAAGCGTGACGCTGCCGACCTTGCCTTCTTTTTCGTTGATTTCCTTCACTGTGTGATTCCAGATGAAATCAACTTTTTCGTTATCGAAGGCACGCTGCTGCAGAATTTTCTGCGCACGAAGCTCATCGCGGCGGTGAACGATTGTCACTTTGTTGGCGAAACGTGTCAGGTACACACCCTCTTCGACAGCAGAGTCTCCTCCGCCAACGACTACAAGGTCTTTCCCTTTGAAGAATGCCCCGTCACAAACGGCACAGTAGGATACTCCGCGTCCGCCGAGTTCTTTTTCACCAGGAACGCCGATCTTCTTGTATTCGGCACCCGTTGAAAGGATGACGGCACGTGCTTTATATTCTTTCGAACCCGCTTTGACAAGCTTGTAATCGCCCTCGTCGACGATCTCCTTGATGTCTCCGTATGCGTACTCCGCACCGAATTTCTTCGCGTGATCGAACATTTTATTCGACAGGTCCGGACCAAGGATATGGTCGAAGCCTGGATAGTTTTCCACTTCTTCTGTGTTTGCCATCTGTCCGCCCGGCACACCTCTTTCAAGCATCAGCGTTGAAAGGCTGGCACGTGACGTATATACAGCCGCTGTCATTCCGGCAGGACCGGCACCGGCGATGATCACATCATAGATTTTTTCTTCTGACATTCTCGATTACTCCTTCCGAAACGTTCTTATAAGCAAGTTTTTGTATTCCCTATATAGTATTTACTGTCTATCCCTATCCTATAAAAAACAGGGTTGTATCGTCCAAAAATATGCTCATGGAAGGTAGCTTTCCACCACGGAAATATATTTAGTCAGCGTGCTTGCAGAGACATTGTAGCTGTCGCACACCTGCTTCTTTGTCACCTTTTCATTTCTGAGGCGGTTCCATACATAGTCTGCAGCTGCAGCGAAAGCTTTTGTATTCTTGAATGTCTCACGCTCTTTCAGGCCGCGGTAAGCAACCGTGAACCACGTCAGGAACAATCCCGAATCGACGCTTGAAATCGGGTGATGGGAATCATAGAGATGAAGCGCGACCTCATGCATATTCTTGATTTCCTGATTCACCTTCATCGAGGTATTCCCGTTGGTGTTCAGGACATGTGCCAGATACACTTTCTCGACAATCGACAGTTCCTCCACCTCACAAAAATCGGCATGTGTAAGGACCGATTTCTGATGCTCCGAAACGGACGTCAGGAAAAGGCCGAACAGCTTTTCTTCTGTGTAGTCGCTTTGAAGCTTTTTCAGAATCGAAGTGACGTGATTTTCAAAACCTGCAGCACGGTCGTCATTCCAAGGCTCATTCCCCTCTTTTTCAGGGTTGATCTCGATAACCTTTTTCCAGGCATTGCGCGCCGTCTGCTGGTGCCCTGTTTCATATGCTGAATAGGACAGCCAGTAGTAATAGCTCGCGTCACCTTCAAACCCGATCTTCTGCAGGGACTTCAGCCACTCATATGCTTTTTCCGAATGACCGATCAAAGCGAAAGTGGCACCCAGCTTGAAACGATGCTCATGAAGCAGCGGGCGTACCTTTTCAAGTCCCGCAATCAGCTCATCCAGCTCGCCATTCCTCTTTTGATAAAAATAAAAAACAGCCGTGTTGCAAAGCGCATGGAGATTTCCCGGATTCTTCTCGAGCACTTCTTCCAATGTGGCCGAGGCTTGATCCACTTCACCCAGGTAAAAATATGCAAGGGCAAGATTATTATAAGCAGACCAGAATTCCGGATACTCTTCGATCACCTTCTTCAAGGTCTCGACGGCTTTTTGGAAATGACCCGACTCCAGCAGGTCCTTCGCCTTTTCCTGCTGCATGATCAGATCATCATGTTCGTATAGATCTTCCACCGTCAGGTCCGAATCGAGTTCCAGCAATTCAAGCAGATCCTCTGCATCCTCGACGAACTCGCCATGCTCCTCTTTATCCAGATAAACGCTCACATGGTCATACGCTTCCTTAAATAACCCTAAATGCGCATAATTATTAGCTAAAAAATAATGGCATTCCGTCATATGCGGATCCAGATTCTTAATGATTTCCTGCAGCAATTCATTCGCACGCTTGAACTCGCCAAGCTCTGTATAAACAATCGACAATTGACACGCAATCATCGGTTCCAATGGTTCCAGTTGAAATGCTCTATTCAAATATTTTAACGACCGCTTTAGCTCGCGGCGCTGATAAGCTTTCATTCCCTTGTTGTAGTAGTACTCACCTGTCGGGACAAAAGACAACACCTTAGCTTGCTCACTTATTAGTTTTGACCCTTTTCTCATCAAAGTCCTCCGAAACGTTCATAGTATAACTAAGATAGTATAACATACAACATAGTTGGACTAAACTACCATATTTTGAGGGGATGGGGGTTTCGGTTGGAAAGCGGGCAAGTTTTGATGAAGAAGATAGAGATTTTTCGACATGTGGCGCAATTCCGCTCTTCAATAAAGAACACACTCTAGCAGACCTCCACTATTCAGGAACAACTGTAAGGAAATCATACCATTCAGCCCCATTTCAAAAAGAAATCTTATCAATTTTGTTCAAAAACACATAAAAGAGACGAACCTTTTAACAAAAGGCCCGTCCCTCTCCCAAACTCATTATTTATTATGCCGCTCCACAAGAACCCCAAGAACCTCTTCCAATGGAAGCTCTTGTTCCCGCAGCAGCACCAATACGTGATATAACAGGTCGGCGACTTCCCATTTCAGTTCCTCCGCGTCCCTGTTTTTTGCAGCGATGATGACTTCAGACGCCTCTTCGCCTACTTTTTTCAGGATCTTATCGACTCCTTTTTCAAACAAGTAGGTCGTGTAGGCGCCTTCCGGACGCTCTTTTTCACGGTCGGCGATGAGTGCTTCAAGTGTCAGCAGAATGTTTTCCCCAGGTGCGGCGCTTTCTCCGAATACCTTCTCATGAAAACAACTCTCCTCGCCTTTGTGGCAGGCAGGGCCTTTTTTATCGACAAGGACGAGCAGTGCATCCTTATCGCAATCCCAGACGATGCTCTTGACCGTCTGCGTATTCCCGCTCGTTCCGCCTTTGTGCCAGAGCTCTTGGCGGGAGCGTGAGTAGAACCAGGTCTCCCCTGTTTCAAGCGTCTTCGCTAATGATGTCTCATTCATATAAGCCAGAGTCAGGACTTCTTTACTCTCTGCATCCTGTACGATTGCCGGCACCAGGCCTTTTTCATCGTATGTTACGTCTTTAATCCAGTCGTTGTTCGTCATCGTACATGCACCTCCTGCTCTTTCAGGTAACTCTTCACTTCTTCAACACTCGTTTCTTTATAGTGAAAAATGGACGCGGCAAGCGCTGCATCGGCTTTTCCATCAGTGAACACTTCTTTAAAGTGTTCTGCATTCCCGGCTCCGCCCGAAGCGATGACCGGGATCGAGACAGCCTCACTCACTGCCCGGGTCAACGCAACATTGAAGCCTTTCTTCTCTCCGTCGCTGTCCATCGATGTCAGCAGGATTTCTCCTGCACCCAGGTCCTCAACCTGCTTGGCCCATTCCACTGCATCGAGGTCGCGGAGCTTCCGTCCGCCGTGTGTGTAGACCTTAAAGCCGCCGCTCTCCTCATCATATTTCGCATCGATGGCCACCACGATGCACTGTGATCCGAAGTACTGTGCTCCTTCACGCACCAGTTCGGGACGCAGGACGGCTGCCGTGTTCAAGGAAACCTTGTCGGCACCGGCTCTTAAAATCACTTTCATATCCTCCACGGCATTGATGCCCCCGCCGACTGTAAAAGGAATGGCGAGTTCCGCCGCCACATGCTGGACGACCTCGACCATCGTTTTCCGGCCTTCATGGGAAGCGGAAATATCTAAAAACACAAGCTCATCCGCACCCTGTTCGTCATAGACTTTCGCAAGTTCGACCGGGTTTCCGGCATCTCTCAGTTCAACGAATTGAATCCCTTTCACAACACGGCCGTCCTTTACATCAAGGCAGGGAATGATTCGCTTTGTCAGCATGATCCCTTCACCTCTTTCAGCGCTTCGGCAACGGTGAACTTCCCGGTATAGAGGGACTTACCGCAAATGGTACCTGACACTCCCTGGCCGCAGTATTTTTTAAGAGCAGCCAGGTCTTCCAATGAACTCACGCCTCCGGACGCAATCACGGATTTACCCGTTTCCCTTGCCAGTTCGACGACCGCTTCGATGTTCGGCCCGGACAGCATTCCGTCCGTGGCGATATCGGTGAAAATGAACGTTTCTGCTCCTGCAGCGGCCAGTTCTTTTCCGAGGTCCACTGCCTTCAACGCAGAGGTTTCGATCCATCCATGAGTAGCGACATAGCCGTCCTTGGCGTCGAGTCCGATCGCAATCTTATCACCATATTTGGCAAGCCACTCTTTCACTAATTCTGTGTTGGAAACGGCGATGCTGCCGATGATGACGCGGTCGACGCCGCGGTTCAGATAGTGCTCGATGTCTTCCGCCGAGCGGATTCCTCCGCCGACCTGGACTTTTGCGTCCAGTTTTTCAGCAACGGCAATGACAAACTCATCATTGATGCGGGAGCCTTCTTTTGCTCCGTCAAGGTCGACCATATGGATCCATTCCGCGCCTTCAACGGCGAATTTCTTTGCCATATCAAAAGGGGAATCGCCGTAAACGGTCTCCTGATTGTAGTCCCCTTGAATCAATCGTACACATTTTCCGCCGCGCATATCGATCGCGGGATAAATTGTAAAACTCATGAAACTGCCTCCGATTCTTTCACTCGTTTTGTGAAGTTTTCCAGTAGCTGCATGCCCAGCCGCCCGCTCTTTTCAGGGTGGAACTGCATGCCGTAAATATTATCTTTGCTGACGACCGCAGGGATTTCAACACCTGCGTAGTCTGCCGTCGCTGTCAGGACTTCTTCGGACCCTTGCACATAGTAAGAATGAACGAAGTAGACATAACCTTCTTCCAATCCATCAAGAAGATGAGATTCTTTTTGGAACGAAAGATGGTTCCAGCCCATATGAGGGACTTTATAGTCGTTTCCTTCATGGTCCCGTTTCGGGATATGGATGACTTCTCCCGGAAGCAATCCGAGGCCCGGTGTACGGCCGTTTTCTTCACTTTTTTCAAAAAGGAGCTGCATCCCGAGGCAGATGCCGAGCAGCGGCTTTCCACTGCCTGCAAAAGTCAGGATCGTTTCTTTCAGATGAGTGGACTCAAGCAGGTTCATCGCGTCCTTGAAGGCGCCGACTCCCGGTAGAATCAGCCCGTCTGCTTCGAGAAGCTTGTCGCGGTCGTCACTGATAAAATAGGGGACGTTCAGCCGCTCAAGCGCTTTGCTGACTGAGAACAGATTCCCCATTCCGTAATCTGCGATGCCGATCATGATTTACAACATCCCCTTTGTGGAAGGAATTCCTTTGACCCGCGGGTCGATGGTCGTCGCTTCATCTAGTGCACGGCCGAGTGCCTTGAAAATCGCCTCGATGATGTGATGCGTGTTGTGGCCGTAGTGAACGATCACATGGAGATTCATCCTTGCTTCAAGAGCGAGCTTCCAGAGGAATTCGTGAACGTTTTCTGTATCAAACGTTCCGACTTTCTGGCTTGGAAGGTCCGCCCTGAATTCAAGATGCGGACGGTTGCTGAGGTCGACAACGACGGTTGCCAGCGCCTCATCCATCGGCACCATCGCCGAACCGTAGCGCTTGATGCCTCTCTTGTCGCCAAGCGCCTTCACGAGAGCCTGTCCGAGGCAGATCCCGATATCCTCCGTTGTATGGTGGTCGTCAACCTCGGTATCACCATTCGCATCAATCTTGCAGTCAAACTGTCCATGCTTCGTGAACAGGTCCAGCATATGACTCATGAACGGAACACCCGTCTCAATCTCCGAATTTCCTTCACCGTCAATTCCAAAACTCAAACGAATATCCGTCTCATTCGTCTTCCTCACAATCTCCGCTCTTCTCTCCATCGTTGCTTCACTCCTTTAAAGTACCGAGGGACGGGCGTTTAGTGCGCTAAAGCGTCAGTCCCTCTTTTTGAATCGTATTTCGACTGCACGGGCGTGGGCTTCGAGACCTTCGAGCCGCGCAAGTTTCGCTATTTTATCTCCATTTTCCTTCAGTGCTCTTTCACTGTAGGAAATGATGCTTGATTTTTTCATGAATTCATCGACGTTCAATGGACTTGAGAATCGCGCCGTCCCGTTTGTCGGCAATACGTGATTCGGCCCTGCAAAATAGTCTCCGACCGGTTCCGAGCTGTAGCGCCCTAGGAAAATCGCTCCGGCATGGCGTATCCCCGCCATCGTTTCGAACGGATCCGCCGTCAGGATTTCCAGATGCTCCGGCGCAAGCTGATTGACCAGCTCGACAGCCTTTTCCAAATCGTCCACTACATAGATGGCGCCGAAATCGCTGATCGACTGCCGGGCGATATCCTCACGGGGCAGCGTCGATAATTGCCGCTCGACTTCCCTTGATACGTTCTCAGCAAGCTCTTCACATGTCGTAACAAGGACCGCGGATGCCAATGTATCGTGTTCCGCCTGCGACAACAGATCTGCCGCTATTTCATCTGCATGCTGATTTCCGTCCGCCAACACGACGATTTCGCTCGGACCTGCAATCATATCGATATCCACGTCACCGAACACTTCACGTTTGGCTAATGCAACAAAGATGTTCCCCGGACCGGTGATTTTATCAACCGGAGCGATCGTCTCCGTTCCATAAGCCAAGGCGGCAACTGCCTGGGCTCCGCCGACTTTGTAGATTTCCTCCACACCGGCGATCTTTGCAGCGACGAGCACGCCGGACGACAGCTTGCCGTCTTTTCCAGGCGGAGAAACCATTGCGATCCGTTCCACCCCGGCGACTTTTGCAGGCAGCACATTCATCAGTACGGAGGACGGGTATGCAGCCGTCCCACCCGGTACGTAAACCCCAACCGAATCAAGGGGTGTCAGCTTCTGCCCGAGCATCGTTCCGTCCGGCTGCGTGGTGAACCAGGAGGACTGTTTTTGTTTTTCATGGAACGCGCTGATATTGTCAGCCGCTTCCTGGATCACTTTGATCATTTCAGTGTCCATCTCCGCAAATGCATCAGCGATTTCCTCTTCGGAAACTCTGAGTTCTTCTATTCGTACACGGTCGAATTTTTCCGTGTATGCGGTGAGGGCAGGATCCCCTTTTTCACGGACAGACGCGATGATTTCCTGAACGGCCCTCCGCTGCTCTTCGGTTCCGCTGTCGACTGAGCGCTTAATCGACGCCCCTTCGACCTCTCTGATAATCTTCATTCATTCCACCAGCCTTTTATAATAAAAAAGTTCCTCAACCTTCGATGACCCGGGTCAGCCTGGCCACAAGGTCCTCGATTTTTTCATCCTTCATCCGGTAGCTGACCGGGTTCACGATCAACCGGGATGTGATATCCACAATCGTTTCGTATTCCACGAGTCCGTTTTCCTTCAGCGTCCTCCCGGTCGACACGATATCGACAATCCTGTCGGCGAGTCCGATCAGCGGCGCCAGTTCGATGGAACCGTTGAGCTTGATGATCTCCACCTGCTCACCTTGCTCCCTGAAATAGGATGAAGCGACGTTTGGATATTTGGTGGCGATTTTCGGAGCCACATCATTCATTTTTGTATCGGGAAGCCCTGCGACAGCCAGGTAGCAGCCGCTGATCTTGAGATCGAGCAGTTCGTATACATCACGCTCTTCTTCAAGCATCACGTCTTTCCCGGCGATCCCGAGGTCAGCGACACCGTGCTCGACATACGTCGGGACGTCCATCGGTTTTGCTAAAATAAATCTGAGTTCCTCCTGCGGCACTTCGATGATCAGTTTTCTTGAATCATCGAATTCGGGAGGCAGATCGTAATCCGCTTTTCTTAAAAGTTCAACCGCTTCTTCAAAAATCCTGCCTTTTGGCATCGCAATCGTTAAACTGCTCATCGGTTTTCACCACCATTTCCGTTCCGTTCCTGTCCAACGACAAAATGAACATTGCTGAATCCTTTTGTAAATTCATCCACGTCGCCGACACCCTTCCAGTTCTGGAGGACCACTTCTTTTCCTTCACCCCTAAGTTCTGATGCGAGTGTAATGGCTTCTTTCCTGCGTTCGTCACTGAACAGCACGCACTCCTGGTCGGATGAAGTTAATTCGATCCTCATCGCTTCAAGGACATAATCAAGGCGCAGCCCGAATCCGGTCGCCCCTGAGGTTTTGCCGAACTTTTCGAGAAGCTTGTCGTAGCGTCCGCCATTCCCGATCGCAAACCCGACATTTTCACCGTACACTTCAAACAGGATGCCGGAGTAGTAACTCATATGACTGACGAGGCTGAGATCGAATTTGATATACTGCTCGACTCCGTAGTCTTTCAGGATGCTCCATAGTTCCTTTAACTGCTCCAAAGCCTGCAGTCCTTTTTCTCCTTCTAAAAGGGAGTGGGCTTTCCCGAACACATTGTCCGACCCTCTCAATTTCAAAAAGCTGAACAATCGCTGTTTATCGATGGAGGATAGCGTCAGTTCATTCACATGCTGACGGTATCCCACGTAGTTTTTCTCATATAAAAATCTTCTTAGCGTATTGGCTCTCTCTTCGGTTCCGACAATCTGGGTGAAAAGTTCCTGAACAAAGCCGATATGGCCGATCGATATCTTAAAGTTGTCGAGTCCCGCTTCCTTTAAAACAGACACCATGAGGGCAATCACCTCGGCGTCCGCACTGACGGAGTCATCCCCGATGCATTCGATGCCCACCTGTTCGAATTCCGCCGGGCGCCCTCCTTCCCGCTGCTGTGCGCGGAATACGCTGTTGGAGTAGGCAAGCCTGAGCGGCGTCCGGTCCTTCAGGAGCTTCGATGCAGCGATGCGGGCGATGGGAGCCGTCATATCCGGCCGCAGGACGAGCGTGTGCCCCTGCTGATCCAAGAGTTTGAACAGCTGCTGATCGAGGATGGCAGACGCGTCCCCGACCGTTTCGTAATATTCAAGCGAAGGTGTCTCGATGAATTTGTAGCCCCAGCGCTTCATCGCACCTTCCATTTTCTTTTTCGTACCATCTTTTATCTCATATAAATCGGGAAATGTATCTCTCATTCCCAACGGCTTCTCGAACATGAATAGCTTCGTCATAAGAACCACCTTTGGCAGATTGAATATTGATTTATTTTCCCCTATGGTAGAGGGATTACTAATAGTTGATTATTCCGAAATCCTTTAGTTCGCTAATGTGCTAATAAAATAAAGTTATTAGTTAGTTTAGCTTTTCTTGTTTTATTCGTCAACCGTTATCGGGGAATTTTTTGGCGGGTGAATGCTTCGGGGAGGAAGGCTGGGTGTTTATGGGCGAGAGAAAATTCAACAGGGGAGTGATGGGTGTGTACGTGAGTACGTGCCTGTTGCGATTTTTCGACAATCTGCGCAATAAATGAGATTCTTGCGCAATAAGTCTAAAAGCGGCGCAATTAATTTTTTTCTGGCGCAATTCCTGGAAAACCGGTGCAATTTTATTAATGCCGCCCAAAAAAATCCCACACACACCCCGGTTAATCAGTCCCCCGCTAATGAAAATGATCCTGATTTGTCCTTTTCAAATCAATTATGAACGAACTACCCATCTTTTTAATAAAAAAAGACAAAAACAGATCTTCTCAATCTATCTTTGCCTTTTCCCCTATTTATCAGTTTTCAATCCAATTCATACTCTGCCTTCATGTGGAAAGATCATTTCATGATTGCTGTTCCATCCGATGCTCCAATACAGCATGGTTCATCCTTCTGAGCGCCATATCAATCCGCTCTTTCGGACAGGCGATATTCATTCGTACAAACGATTGACCGCTTCCTCCGAACTTGAAGCCTTCGTCGAATTTGACCCGGGCTTTTTCCAGGAAGAACATGCAAAGTTCCTCACCCGCCATTCCCAACTCGCTGCAGTCGATCCAGATCAGATGAGTTGCCTGCGGCACGATGGCTTTCAACTCCGGCAGGTGCTGGTCCAAATAATTGAGGACGTACTGCTTGTTATCTTCAAGTACCATCAGCAGCTCATTTAACCAAGGCTCGCCTTCCTCATAGGCTGCAATCGTCCCTTCGATTCCGAACACATTCGGTCTCATGAGGCCTAAGCCTGTCAGCTTTTCATTATACTTTTCCCTGAGGTCCTTGTTCGGAATAAGTAGAATGGATGTTTGAAGACCGGCGATATTAAACGTCTTACTCGGTGCTGCACAAAGGATGCTGTTCGCTCTCAAGCTTTCATCCGCTTGAAAAAGAGGCAGGTGTTCATGACCTCCGTAGACAAGGTCCCCATGCATCTCATCCGAGATGATCCATAGATCATTCCGTTTGGCTATCTCGCCTATCCGCTTCAATTCTTCATGTGTCCACACTCTCCCGACAGGGTTATGCGGGCTGCAGAGAATAAGCAGCTTTGTCTCAGGTTGACGGGCCCTTTCTTCCAGATCGTCAAAATCAATTGAGTAGATACCGTCATTGTACACTAAAGTATTTTTTATGACTGAACAGCCGTGGTTTTCAATCGTACTGTAAAAAGGATAATAGACGGGATCCTGGATGATGACGCCGTCACCCGGTTCTGTCAGTACAGAAAGCAATACGTTTATCCCCGGTATGATCCCCGGACTGAAGCAGATCCAATCTTTTTCTATCTCCATATCGAACCGCTTTTTCCACCATGACACGATGGCATCAAAATAACGGCCGCTGAACGTTGTATATCCATAAATACCATGACTGGCTTTTTGATTGAGTGCCTCCGCGATGGCCGGCGCCACCTGAAAATCCATGTCGGCAATACACATCGGTATGACGTCTTCTTCAGGAAACGACCATTTGACAGAGTGCGTGTTTGTTCTTTCGATGCAATCATTCCAATTCATATCACATGCCCCCCAGTTTGTCTCTGTTCTTACTTTATAACAGATTGAGGGGAGGGGGAATAGCTAATTTATTGGAATGGCCTTATATATAGCTTTTGATTTCCGTGCATCCGATGGCAGCTTTTTATTTTCGATGAAAATCATTCTTCCCCTTATGATACAACCACTCTTTATGGATCCAATTACTTGGAGGATATGATAGAAATGTATGATGTTTCCACACCTGAATCTCCCGTCCGTATTGGACAACTCAACATCGGACCGTTAACTGCCCCCAGCGGCATGGCTATTATCAATGCGTTTGGCTAGTTGCGGGTAATCCTATGAGTGGAATCGCCTTAGACATATAAAAAGTGATCCCTTTATGCTACCCAGCATACAGAGGGATCACTTTTTTACTGTTATCCAGGTGGTACGAGGGTGGAGCTGTATGCGAACTAAAATGAAGGATTCACTTATTCCTTCATTTTCAATCCGTAAATCTCATCGTCCTTCCACCGCTCTGCCAGCTGTTCTTTGGTGTAGATGACACGCATGGGATTTCCGCCGACGAATGCTCCCGCAGGCACGTCCTTATGGACAAGGGTGCCGGCCGATACGATTGCTCCGTCGCCTATTTTCACTCCCGGCAAGATCGTCGTATTCGCACCGATCATGACTTCCGAACCGATTTCCACTTCACCCAGGCGGTACTCTTTGATCAAATACTCGTGTGCAAGGATCGTGGTGTTGTAACCGATGACGGTGTTCCTGCCGACACTGATTTTTTCAGGGAACATGACGTCGAGCATGACCATGAGGGCGAAGGATGTCTGGTCGCCGATGTTCATTCTCAGGAACGTTTTGTACAGCCAGTTCTTCATTCCGAGGAACGGGGTGTAGCGCGCTGCCTGGATGACGATGAAGTTTTTGACGACTTTCAAGAACGGGACGGTTTTATAGACATGCCAGAGTGAATTGCCTCCTGTTACCGGGTAGCGTGTCGTTCTTCTCATGCTGTCGGCACTCCGACCACCTTTAATAGGTCAGGCATCGTTTCAAGCATGAAGTCAGGTTCATAATGGGCAAGATGCTCTCGGCCTTTGGCGCTCCATGCGACACCTGCCGAGAGGACTCCCGCATTTTTTCCTGCCAGGATGTCATGGTGGTTGTCCCCGACCATGATCGCTTCCCCGGGTGTAGCACCTAATTCAATCAGCGCTTTCTCGATTGGCTCTGGATGAGGCTTCGCGTTTTCCACTTCATCGAGTGTGATCACCACATCGAAAAACTGGCGCAGGTTCATCAGATCAAGCCCTTTCAGGACGACTTCCCGCACTTTCGTCGATACAATCGCGAGCTTATAGCCTTGTTTGTACAGCGCTTCAACGGTTTCGTAGACACCTTCAAACTCGGTGACAAGATCGTCATGGTGCTCGTGGTTGTATGCACGGTAATGGGCACACATTTCATCGACTTTATCCGGGTTCAGTCCCCCAAAGGACTCCTCTAATGGAGGACCCATGAATGGCAGCACATCTCTTTCGGTGTACTGGTCTGGATAGTAATGATTCAGAGTGTGAAGGAAGGAAGAGATAATCAGATCATTTGTGTTGATCAGTGTTCCGTCCAGGTCAAACAATACTGTTGTAATTTTGCTCATAGTGATTCTTCCTTTCTTTTTTTGCATCAGCGCGGTTCCAGAAATACGCAACGACCATCGTCAACACAATCGCCGTGACAAGGCGGATGATCAGGAGCGGCAGTACCGGGATGCCAAGCGGAATGAAGATCAGCGTATCCTCGACGACAGCGTGGCAGGAAACGAGGAAGATGAAGGCAATCGTGACGTCCTTCTTGCTTACGCCGTCTTCTTTTACCGCCTGGATCATGACCCCGGCTCCATAGGCAAGGCCGATCACGAGTCCCGCCACCATCGTCGTCGACGTGTTGGCATTCATCCCGAGCGCACGTGTCGCAGGTGCGAGCCAGCGTGAAAAGACTTCCATCCATCCAAGGTCTTTCATGATCTGGATGATGACCATGAGCGGGATGACGATCAGCGCCAGCTGAAGCACACCATAACCCGCTTTTTCAAGACCGAGTAAAAGGATTTCTCCCCATCCCTCAGGCTCTGCCTGCTGCGGGGGCATCATGCCATATTGGGCCATCTCGGATCCGCCCTTCCATAACAGGTTGATGACGACTGCCGAGATGAGGGCGAGTCCAATCCGCACTGTGACAATCAGCCAGATTTTCACGCCGACTTTGGCGGCGACCGTCGATTCGATCAACAGATTATGCGAAAACGACAGCATGACCGCAATGATAAAGACTTCCTTGACGGTCAAATCCAGCGACAGGATACCCGCTATCCCTGCGTACAGGTTCAGGAAATTACCGAGGACCAGAGGAATGGCGGCGTCACCCGATAGGCCGATCAGCTTCATGAAGGGCGATATTTTTTCCATCACCCAAGGCAGGACGGGCGTGTATTGCAGTACAAATACAATCAATGTAATGGGAAAAATGACTTTCCCAAGGGACCATGTTGTCTTTAAACCTGTCAGGCCGCCATGTTTTATCGATGACATCCACATTCTCTCTTCTCCCCTTATCCTTTTGTCTCTTTAAATGTTTTATGCCGATTTTTCAGAAGAACTGGAGCTGCTGTGCCGATTTCATTGCGCACTCACTTCAGCTTTTGTTTACATATTCACTTCTTCATTGCTTTTGTCGCTATAGGCATGCCGTGCCATACCAGACTTTCTTCTATAAATGATAAGCGCAGCCGCCACCACGATCAGAACAAGCGAGATGACTTGTGCAATCCGTAAGAATTCCGTCAGCATCAGGCTGTCCGTCCTCATTCCTTCCACGAAGAAACGGCCGATCGAATACCAGATCACATAGGAAAGGAACAATTCCCCGCGGCGCAGGTTCACTTTTCTTCTTAAGACGAGGAGAAGTACAAAACCCGCGAAATTCCACAGTGATTCATACAGGAACGTAGGGTGATAATAAGTCCCATTTATGTACATTTGATCAATGATGAACTGCGGAAGATAAAGATTTTCCAAGAAGGCACGCGTCACTTCTCCCCCGTGGGCTTCCTGGTTCATGAAGTTCCCCCAGCGGCCGATCGCCTGGCCAAGGATGATGCTCGGTGCCGCAATGTCAGCAAGCTTCCAGAAGGAAATTCCTTTAATTTTGGCAAAAACAAGCGCGGTGATCACGGATCCGATCAATGCTCCATGAATCGCGATACCGCCATTCCACACTTTGATGATATCTCCCGGGTTCTGGGAGTAGTAATCCCATTCGAATATAACGTAGTACGCCCTTGCCGAAAGGATGGCGATCGGGATCGCCCAAACGAGTAAATCGACAAACGTATCGGGGTGAAGCCCGAGACGCTTGCTTTCCGATATCGCTAAATATAATCCGAGTGCAATTCCAACTCCGATGATGACGCCGTACCAGTGTACCTGCAACGGCCCGAGCTGAAATGCGATCGGATCGATTGGTATTATCGATTGGTTCATTGTTTCGCTCCTTCTGAATGAATTAAAATGGATTCTGCTTAAATATCTTCGTTTACGCCGTCTTCAATGACATCAGAGAGGCGATTCGTAAACTGCTCGGCTGCGTTGACACCCATTCGCTTCAGACGGAAGTTCATCGCTGCCACTTCGATGATGACCGCCAAGTTCCGTCCGGGGCGAACCGGGATCGTCATCTTCGTAATATCAGTATCAATGATTCTCATTTTTTCTTCTTCAAGACCCAGGCGGTCATATTGCTTCGTTTTATCCCAAATCTCGAGATTGATGCAAAGAGTGATGCGCTTATAGTTTCGCACAGCCCCGGCACCGAACAGGGTCATCACGTTGATGATGCCGACACCGCGGATTTCAAGCAGATGCTCGATGAGTTCCGGTGAGGTGCCGACCAGAGTATCCGTATCTTCCTGGCGGATTTCAACACAGTCATCCGCCACAAGGCGATGGCCGCGCTTCACAAGTTCCAGTGCGGTTTCACTTTTACCGACGCCGCTCTTACCTGTGATGAGCACCCCCACTCCATAAATATCCACAAGCACGCCGTGGACCGCTGTTGTAGGAGCGAGCTTACTTTCCAGATAGTTGGTCAGCCTGGAGGAAAAACGGGTTGTTTTCATCGAGGATCTCATGACCGGAACGGCAGTGCGGTTTGCCGCTTCCACCAGTTCATCCGGGATTTCCAGGTCGCGGGAGATGATGATGCCCGGCGTGATATCCGTGCACAGGGCTTCCATTCTCCGCTTGCGTTCCGTTACATCCAGCAGTTCCAGGAATGATAGCTCCGTCTTTCCAAGCAGTTGAACCCTTTCTGCTGGATAATAGTTAAAATAGCCTGCCATTTCCAGTCCTGGGCGTGATATATCACTTGTGGTGATCGGTCTATGTAATCCTTCTTCTCCGCCTACAAGTTCCAAGTTGAATTTTTCCAGTATATCTTTCGATCGAACCTTTGCCAAAGCAAGCTCCTCCTTCGATTGTCTATCAGAATCGTTCGTTCTTCGAATCTTTTGTACTCTTACCTATTTTAGCAATTATGAGGAAAAGCGCAAGCGCATCAGTTGTTATGGAAGATGTCCCTGCTTTCTATATAGAATCTAGTGTGATACCGCTTTTGATTTCCGTGCAAGACTTCGCTTTCCCCGGGCGAGAGTGGAGCCTCCTCGGCTTTGCCTGCGGGGTCTCCCCAGCTTCGCTTTTCCTTATTAAGCGTTTGGGCCATCTTCATAGGTAAAAAAGTAAAAGAAACACAGCCCGGGGCTATGCTTCTTTGATGAATGCTTCGATATCCTCCATTATTTTCTTGTGGATGTCAATTGATTCCAATGCTCTGAAATCCTGTTCGAGGCTGTGGTTGGCGCCGGGGATGAGGTGGAGCTGGAGGTTGGGATTGGTGTTTAGTTCGTTGAATCTTTCTTCATGGTAGTGATGGTCGCGGTCTCCGATGAAGGAGATTGCTTTTTGTCTGCTTTTCATCATCGTTTCATGGACGGCTTTCTCTTTTAAGAGCGGGGTGAGCCAGATGATGCGGGCGCCCTTGAAGGATGTTCGTTGGAGTTCGGCGCTCATCGGGATGGTTCCAACTGATTTTGCGACCAGGAAAAATGATTCGTAAGCGGCGGACTCAAGTACGGCATCAATCACATTTTTACAATCACACACCATCATTTCATCAAATTCTTCGTCTGTCATCTCTTTTATTTCGGCTGAATCGTATTGATAATTTATTTGCAGCACATCCCATTCTTCATTGAGAAACATGCCGGTCGGGTAGTGCAGGAGCGGGCCCATCACGGTGTATCCCATTCCAGGGAAGAAAATAGCTAAACCTTTTGGATTCCCGGATGTACTTATTAAACGATAATGCACTTCAATGTTTTTGAAACCTCTGATACTCGATGATGTTACGTTCATTTATGACTCCTCCTCTGTTTCCAACTATTTCTAGTTCAAGAGGAGGAAATCCTCTTTTAATTTCATCACAAAAGAAAAAACCCCGGCTTAAGCGGCCGGAGTTCATTTCTCATTTTTAGGTTCTAACACAGCTTTTTGAATGATCAGATTGGCAAGGGACAGGATGATCGATGCCAGAAAGGCCATTCCGAAACCTGATAATTCGAAGGCATCACCCATGATCCCGTCTGTCAGCAGCAAGGTGACCGCATTGATGACGAACAGGAACAATCCGAGTGTCAGAATGGTTACCGGCAGGGTCAAAAGGATCAGGAGCGGGCGGATCAAAACGTTCAGTATCGATAAGACAAAACTTGCGATGACCGCCGCTCCGAAACCTGATACATTGAATCCGTCAAAAAATCCTGCCAATGCCACAAAAATTACTGCGTTGATCAATATACCAACTATCCATCTCATTATTTGATGGCTTCCTCCTCATTCGGCAGCACAAAGGCCAATAAGCCGTAAACGACGACCAGCGGAAAGAATCCCGTGGGAATTAATAAAATAATGAAAATCACTCGCAGAATGGTCGCATCAATTCCTGTAAACCGGGATAACCCGCCGAGTACACCGGCGAACTTACGATTGGACCTTGAGCGCACTAATTGTTTTCTCATAGATTACACTTCCTTCTCATCTTATGCGTTGTCCTTCTTAACATTCTTCTCCACGGCTGTTTTTATGAGGAAAGAATGGATGTTTCCGCAAAAAGATGAATCTCGGGCGGAAGCACTTTTTAAGGTAAAGCGCTATGGACAACTTTACTATTTTTATTCCCTTCTACACCGAGATTAAACGATATGGAGGATAACCTTTACACGCTGGACACATTCCTGTCTTCTGCCTTTTTAATAAGGACAGAACCTGTTTTTGTTTCTGCAAAGAGATGCAGTTTTTCTTCTGCCTCTGTCTTGCGGTTAAAACGGATATGTTTTTGGACGACTTCATTTTTTTCCTCGATGACATCGATCCCTTCCAGTTCCACCTTGAATCCGCCGAGATTTGATTTGGCTTCGCCTGCGATGTTGATGGTACCAGGTACGTAGAGGTCGACATTGCCTGTTACAGTTTTAGCGTGCAGGGTATCGGCTTTTGCACCGGTGATGGCACAGACGATATTTCCGTTCAAGGATTGGGCATCCGTATACTGAATATCCCCTTCCACCTGAACTTTGCCGTTGATGGATTCCGCTTCGACCTTTTCTGCTTTTGCATTCAAAATCGTGATGGCACCGTTTGACGTTTCGACCTCTGCTTTTTTGCTTGTCAGTTGATCGATATGGATCTTTCCATTTGCCGATTTTGCCCGGAAATCTTCAGCGTCGATATGGCCGGCTTTCAGACCGCCGTTAAACAAACGCACCGATACCTTTTCATACTGATGCTTCGGTATATAAAGCTTCGAATCCACCTTCATCCATTTCAGCTGGGTGGAGAAATAGAGCGTTTCTTCGTCGACTGCAAAAGAGGTGTTCTCCATGAACTGCTTTCGGGCTTCTTCCCGGTCTTCGGTTCGGTACACCTTCGCCTGACACTCGACCCTTACCTCTTCGCCGTCCCACGGGATGAGTTCCACTTTCCCATTGGCCACATCGATGTCCACTTTTTTGAAGGCCGTGTTTGGCTGCTGGAACACATGCGACACTTCAACCGACTGATTCCATTGGAAATCGAAGTCGAAGTTCTTTATTTTAGAAAAAGCGGTGTTCATAAAATCCAGAAGTTTATCCTTCGTTTTATCCGATTTGTAACCTTGGCTTGTGTCACCCTTCTTCTCATCCTGGAAAATGGACACGAACTCATCAAGGAAATCCTTCTCTTTTTCCTTTGTTGGTTCGGTTTTCTTATCCAGGGCTTCAAGTAAGGTCAATGCTTCCTGGGCAGTGAGCGTCCCTTTTTCCACCATATCGAGAATTCGTTTGCGTTCTTCATTCATCATTCTTCATCCCCTTATCATTAAGTATTACAGAAGTACTTTGATTCCTTTGTACACATTCCAAATGACAATGACGATATTAATCAATATGAACAACCCGATCATCAGGAAGAAAAAGACCGGAATTCCTGATCCCGTGGCAAAAATGCCGATGTCTAAAAAGATGCCTGCAAAGATAAGCGGTATAGCAATCAATGGTATGATGTGAGAGATCAATGCCGCCTTGGCATCCTTCTTCACATGCGGGTTATCTGTTATGAAATAAACGATGATCGGAAATATAAATCCTGCAAAAAATATACTAAAATAGCAAAGCGCTGATAATATCTTGTTGGTCTCCATCTTCATCATCTCCTTTACTATTATTTACGATACGTTTCTTAAAAGGTTTCATTCTTTGAAAATTCCTTCTGTGATCATTTTCTCATAGGACATTCTTCGTTTTACTCCATCTGAGGTCTGAGTTTTTGTGGGTACTGAGGTGTGTTTTACAATACAGGTTTCCTTCTAATTGCGAACCGTTCCTTTCCGCTGCCGGCACTTGCTTTCCGCGGGCGGCCGGTGAGCCTCCTCGGCTTCGCCTGCGGGGTCTCACCTGTTCCGCTTTTCCCGCAGGAGTCAAGTGCCGGCAGCTCCAATCCACTCTGTGTTTTTTAATTCGAGTGTCACGCAGTTATATCCTTTTATACTCTTTATTCTTCAACATAATCCACTAAAAATAAAGCCCAGTCCCCTATAATAAGGGATATAAAAAACGCACTGTGAATTTCAAATAGAAATCCAGTGCGTTTTTGAATTGGTATGTTGCTATTCATTATCCCGATTCAAACTTTATATCATCTCTGCCGGTCTTTAAACTCCTGCCATATTTCCTTTAAAAGCTCTGAATCGGTCAAAAGCTCATATCCTGTCAAAGCAAGTGCCTTGGCTCCTGTGAGCAGCGCCCGGTCCCCTTCAGGCGATTTGGCCGCTTCCCTGAATTCGTTTGTATGGACGACGAGGGATTCCGGGCCTATTTTAATGTAGGGGTGGATGGTCGGGACGACTCTGCTGACGTTGCCGGCGTCGGTCGAGCCCAGGCCTTTGCGCTCGGTTTCATCAAAGTACTCTCCAAGAGATTCGATGGATTTCTGAAAGACTTTGTCAAAACGGCGGTTCAGCTGGAAGTGGTCCACTTCATTTTGGATCTTGATGACGTTGACTTCCGTTCCTGTCGCGAGTGCTGCTCCTTCAGCCACTGCTTTTACTTTTTGCGTGACTTCATTGCAGGCTTCACGTGTTGCCGCCCTGATGTAAAAACGTGCTTTTGCGTAATCAGGGACAATGTTCGGAGCATCGCCGCCATGAGTGATGATGCCATGGATCCTGACGTCGTCCGTCACGTGCTGACGAAGGGCATTGATGCCGTTGAATAACTGGATCACGCCATCCAGGGCGTTGATCCCGTCCTCAGGTGAAGCGGCTGCATGAGCGGACCGGCCCCTGAATTCAAAATCGAGAGGATCGACGGCGAGTGTACTGCCCGTCAGCGTCGTGCGATTGTAAGGATGGACCATTAAACAAGCATCCACGCCCTGAAATAATCCCGCTTTCACAAAACTTCCTTTAGCGCTGCCGTTCGGACCCCCTTCTTCAGCAGGGGTTCCGAACACGACCACTTCCCCGCCTGTTTCCTCAAGGACGGAAGCGAGGGCGATGGCCGCCCCGCAGCTGGCTGTACCGATGATATTATGACCGCACGCATGCCCGAGTCCCGGCAGCGCGTCATACTCAGCCAGATATCCAATGACCGGCCCTTCTTCCCCTGAGCTTTTACGTGCAACAATGGAAGTCTCATGTCCGGCGAGTCCCGTTTCGACGGCAAATCCATGCTGGGATAATAGGGTGGTCAGCGTTTCTGAAGCAAAGTATTCCTCATTGCCGATTTCCGGGTTCTCGTGGATCCTGTGACTGACCGAAAGCAAAGTGGTTGATAGTTCGTCTACTGCAGATGCCAGTTTATTTTTAACATCAATTCCATTCACTGTCTGACTCATCCTGAAGCACCTCCTATTGGATTTCGCTCAGCGGAACGAATGTCGGGATCAAGGAGTTCTTGTACGTTTCCTTAATATGTTCAGCGACATCTTCCTGCTGATAAATTTCCACTATTTTTTGATACGTTTTATTGTCCTTGTCCTCTGCCTGTGCAGCAATGATGTTGATATATGGCGTTGATTCTGACCCCTCAATGTAGATGCTGTCATCCACAGGAACAAATCCGGCTTCCACCGCTACCCCGTTATTGATGACCGATGCCGCCACATCCGGCAATACGCGGGGAGTCTGTGCAGCGACGACAGGTGTGAATTCAAGATTCTTCGGGTTTTCTTTAATCGCATCAAGTCCCTGAGACTGGTCAAAGCCTTTTTCAAGCTCGATCAAACCTGCTTCCTGCAAAAGAAGAAGTGCACGTCCCAGGTTTGTCGCTTCTTGAGGAACGGCAACCTTACTTCCTTCTGGAATATCTTCCACTGATTTATGTTTTTCTGAATAGATCCCCATCGGTGCGATGATCGTGGTCCCGATTGGCACTAGGTCCAGATTATGTTCTTTAATGAATGAGTCAAAGTAGGAAATCGTCTGGAAAGCGTTCAAGTCGATATCTCCATCAGCCAGCGCTTGATTCGGTCTCACGTAGTCGGCAAACTCGACAAGCTCGATTTCAATCCCTTCCTTCGCTGCTTTCTCTTTGATATATTCCCAGATCGGTACTCCCGACCCGTTCAATCCGACTTTCACCACTTCTTTTTCCCCTGAACCAGAAGCCTTGTCACCTGAGCACCCGCTTAAGATCAAGGTAAATAACAGCACGGCTAAACTTAGTAAACTGATCGATTTTTTCATGATATTCTCTCCTATCGTCTTCTGATGATTTTCGATAATGTATTTCCTGCAGTCTGAAGTCCTTGAACCATCACCACTAAAATAATGACCGTTACAATCATGACCGAAGTTTCAAAACGCTGATACCCATAGGCGATGGCAAGATCCCCGAGACCTCCTCCGCCGACTGCCCCGGCCATGGCGGATGCACCTACGAGACCGATTGTGGCAATCGTGATATTCAGGACCAATGTGCTCAGTGCTTCCGGGATAAGGATTCCGAAGATGATCTGCCACGGCCCTGCCCCCATGGATTCCGCTGCTTCAATGACACCGGGTTCCACTTCAAGGAGCGAGCTTTCTACCAGTCTCGCAATATACGGTGCTGCAAACACAACAAGCGGCACCACTGCTGCGGCCGTTCCGATCGACGTCCCCACTACCAATCTTGTAAAAGGAATGATTGCCACCATCAGGATGATGAACGGAATGGACCGGAACACGTTGATGATACTGCTTAATACAGAAAAGATGGCTTTGTTCTCCAGTAAGTGCCCCTTCCTCGTCACGACGACAATGATTCCAAGCGGAAGTCCGATCAACGTCGCAAATAGCAGTGAAAATGATACCATCGCCACGGTATCCCACGTAGCTTCTATGATCTTAGGCCAAAACATCTCCCAATTAACTTGCACGCTTTTCCACCTCACTTACAAATAATCGCTGCTGCCAGTACCGCAGAATCTCTGTCGTTTCCCTCTCGCTTCCGATGATCTGGACGATGAGATTCCCGAATGGCTTTCCTTGAAGCTCCGTTATCTGCCCAAACAGTACATTGATATGGGCATTGAATTTTTTTGCCGTTTCCGAAAGGATCGGTGCCCCTGTCGAATCCCCTTTGAAAATCAGGCGGCAAATGCGTCCCTCGCCGCTGCCATTCAATTTATCCAGTACGGACGATGGCAGCTGGTCATTCATGACACTTTTCACGAAGTTTTTCGTTGTAGCCGTCTGCGGGTTGGAAAAAATATCGAAGACGCTTCCTTCTTCTACGATTTCTCCATTTTCCATCACCGCCACTTTGTCACAGATTTCCCGGATCACCTGCATTTCGTGGGTAATCATCACAATCGTGATACCGTACTCTGCGTTGATTCGTTTTAAAAGATTCAGGATTGATTCCGTCGTCTGCGGATCGAGTGCCGATGTCGCTTCGTCACATAGCAGGATCGAAGGGGATGTCGCCAGTGCCCTTGCAATTCCCACTCTCTGCTTCTGTCCGCCTGACAGTTCATCAGGATAATGTTTCGCTTTATCTTCCAGGCCGACAAAGGCCAATAATTCTTTTACTCTCTCATTGATTTTCTCTTTCGGCCATTTTGCCAGTTTCAGAGGATAGGCGATATTACCTGCCACCGTCCGGGATTGAAACAGATTGAAGTGTTGAAAGATCATCCCGATGCGGTGCCGTTCTTTTCGGAGATCGACCGCCGACTGCTCTTTCAGGCTCTGCTCTTCAATGAAAATATCGCCTGACGATGGTTTCTCCAAATAATTGAGACAGCGGACGAGCGTGCTTTTCCCCGCACCGCTGAATCCGATGACCCCATAGATTTCTCCCTTTTTCACTTGAAAGGACACATTCTTCAAAGCGGTGAACGGCCCATCCTTCGTCTCGAATATTTTTGTAACATTCTGAACTCTGATCATACAGGACTTGCTCCTTTCACTATGAATTCTTCTTGATGTTTCAGGACATGTATGAAATAAAAAGGGCCCCTCTTCATAAGAAGAGAGGCACAAAATGGTATATGTCCCGCTCTTCTCATCTTTCAAGTCATTTGACTTGATGGAATTGGCACGGTATTCATAAAGAACCCGTTGCCGAGGTTTCGCAGGGCCAGTCCCTCCACCTCTCTGGATAAGAAGATATCGCTTTATTAAATTAATGTAATAGTGCGTTTAAGCATTAGGGTAATAGTATAGGATTCTAATTGGTTTGTCAATCCTGTTTTTGAAGATTTTACATTACGCAGGACATAATCAATTTGGTCACTTTAACCAGTCTTCAACTAGCTGCTGCACTACTTTACGCTTTTCAATGGGAAGCATATGGCCTGCTTTGTTTAAAATGACATAGGTTGACTCTGGAAACTTATTGAGCAAGAAATCATAATCTTTGTATCCGCAGATACAGTCCTGTTTCCCAAGAATGATCAGTGCCTGCTGCCGCATGGTAGAGACATCATGGAAAGGTTCTTTAGGGAAAAAGTAGCCCTTTTCTCTCCAGTTTGAGGTTAAAAATTCTCTGTTGGCCAAAAAGCGTCCAGGCTGGACTTCATTTAAAAAGCAGTCGAGGTTTTCTTTATTTTGATAAACAAACAGTGTTTCGAAAGCATTTCTTATTTCAGACTCCAGCCCATTAAGTAAATCATCATCTTTTTCTAAGACTGTCTTTTCAGGCAGCGTCCTCTCTTTAATATGAAGGGCAGATGCAAGCAAACAAATTCTCTCAACTTGGTTTTTTCTTAAATGCAGTATCCCCTGAGCTAAATATCCACCAAAAGAAAATCCTATTAAGGAAAATACCTTATTAGGGAGTACGGTATCTATAAAATCTACTATATTTGTAAGCATATCAGTGGTTGTTCTGAGGTTTTCGTCAATTTCACTCCGTCCGTGTGCAGGCAGGTCAATGTAAATTCTTTGGTACCCATCCATATTCAAGAAAATGGGTTCCAGCCAAGCCTTCATGGAACGGTGATCTGTTCCCATGGAATGAAGGATTAATAGAGGGGTACCTTCGCCAACCATTTCATAAAAAATACTGCCCATCTTCACTTTGCAAATCATAATCGATTCCACCTTACGCAACTTAGTATAGAGTGATGTATTCCATACTTTATTCAAAAATCCTGCTGTGTTGGTGGAATAAGGTTCTACTTTTATAAAATCGGTGTCATTTCGTAAAGAAGCATTGGGATAAAACTAAAAACAATTCCAGTAAAGTCTCTTAACACCGCTATTGATTTCCGTGCAAGACTTCGCTTTCCGCGGGCGGTTGGTGAGCCTCCTCGTCGCGATGCTCCTGTGGGGTCTCACCTAACACGCTTTTCCCGCAGGAGTCTTCGTCATGCACTCCAATCAACCGCTGGAAAAAGCTAAAATCTATTTGTACATTTTCAAATAATAAAAACCCGAACTTGTTTGCCTTCAAGGATGCAAACTAGTTCGGGTTTTACTTAGTATTCAGGCTTTCTTTTATCGTTATTAACTCGTCACTTCTTCCTTCTCGCGGATTTTCTTTTTCATCCGCTCGCGGTCGCGTTCAAGGATCGGCTTCAGGTATTTACCTGTGTAGGAACCTTTTGCTTCTGCGACTTTTTCAGGGGTTCCGCTGGCGATGATGGTGCCGCCTTTGTCGCCTCCTTCTGGTCCGAGGTCGACGATGTAGTCGGCCGCTTTGATGACGTCCAGGTTGTGTTCGATGACAAGGACCGTATCCCCGTTTTCAACGAGGCGCTGAAGTACGGTCAGCAGGCGTGAAATGTCATCGACGTGGAGACCGGTTGTCGGTTCGTCCAGGATGTAAAGTGAACGCCCTGTTGAACGGCGGTGCAGTTCGGACGCCAGCTTCACACGCTGTGCTTCTCCTCCTGAGAGAGTCGTCGCCGGCTGGCCGAGTGTGATGTAGCCCAAGCCGACATCAAAGATCGTTTGAAGCTTCCGTTTGATTTTCGGAATGTTCTCGAAGAACTTCACCGCATCTTCGACTGTCATTTCAAGAACGTCCGCAATGTTCTTGTCCTTGTATTTCACTTCAAGCGTTTCACGGTTATAACGCTTGCCGTGGCATACTTCACACGGAACATAGACGTCAGGCAGGAAGTGCATTTCGATTTTGATGATCCCGTCGCCGCGGCAGGCTTCGCATCTTCCGCCTTTTACGTTGAAGCTGAAGCGTCCTTTTTTATATCCTCGCACCTTGGCTTCATTGGTCGTCGCGAACACATCGCGGATATCATCGAAGACGCCCGTATAGGTTGCCGGGTTCGAACGGGGTGTACGGCCGATCGGCGATTGGTCGATATCGATGACTTTATCGAGATGGTCGATCCCCTTCACTTCTTTGTGCTCACCAGGTTTGGTTTTAGCATTGTGAAGCTTTTGGGCAAGGGATTTATGGAGGATCTCATTGATCAGCGTACTTTTACCGGAGCCGGAAACACCTGTGACTGCCGTAAAAACTCCCAGCGGAAACTTTGCCTTCACGTTGCTCAAATTATTTTCTTTCGCCCCGACAACTTCAAGATATCTTCCATCGGGCTTGCGTCTTTCCTGTGGAAGCGGGATGAATTTCTTTCCGGATAAATATTGTCCGGTCAAGGAATTTTTGTCATCCATGACTTCATCGGGTGTTCCCGCTGAGATAACCTCCCCGCCGTGCACGCCTGCCCCGGGACCGATATCGATCAGGTAATCGGCTGCAAGCATCGTATCTTCGTCATGCTCGACGACAATCAACGTATTCCCGATGTCACGCATATTTTTGAGTGTATCAATCAAGCGGTCATTGTCCCGCTGATGCAGGCCGATCGAAGGTTCATCAAGTATATAAAGAACCCCTGTCAGTCTGGATCCGATCTGGGTTGCGAGACGGATCCGCTGCGCCTCTCCCCCTGAAAGGGTTCCCGCAGCACGGCTTAATGTAAGATAATCAAGGCCGACATTCACAAGGAAGCCGAGTCGTTCACGGATCTCCCTCAGGATCAATCGTGCAATCTGCATGTCTTTTTCTGAAAGCTCGAGCTGTGCGAAGAAATGGTCAGCTTCCTCTATGGAGAAGGCAGTGACTTCCCCGATATGGAGCGAATCCACTTTCACGGCCAGACTTTCTTCTTTCAGGCGGTGGCCGTTACAGGTCGGACAGTCCTGCTGCGCCATGTACTTCTCCATTTGCTCACGGATGTAGTCCGAGCTTGTTTCACGGTAGCGGCGCTCTATATTTTTCATGACCCCTTCAAAGCGGAGATAATTCTCCCTCACTTGACCAAAGTCATTTTCGTAACGGAAATAGATCTCGTCTTTGCCGGAGCCTTTAAGGATTTTATCCATTTTATCTTTCGGGATATCCTTGACGGGAACATCCATCGGGATACTGTAGTGGTCACAGACCGCTTTCAGCAGTGATGGATAGTATTGTGAGCTGGTCGGCTCCCAAGGGGCAATCGCATGCTCATTGAGGGTGCGGTCCCAGTTGGGGATGACAAGTTCTTTGTCCACCTCAAGCTTCGTCCCCAGTCCGTCACAGCTTGGACATGCTCCAAAAGGACTGTTGAAGGAAAACATCCTCGGCTCAAGTTCCGTGATCGAGAACCCGCAATAAGGGCAGGCATGATGCTCACTGAACAGGAGCTCCTCTTCCCCGATCACATCGATGACGACCTGGCCTTCTGCAAGGCGGAGAGCCGTTTCCAAAGAATCCGATAACCGAGCTGAGACACCATCTTTTACTACGATACGGTCGATGATGACTTCGATGGAATGCTTCTTATTCTTTTCAAGCTTGATCTCTTCCCCGAGATCCTGGACCTCGCCGTCTACACGGACACGGACGAACCCCTGCTTCTTGATGTCTTCAAGCGTTTTGGCATGGGTGCCTTTGCGTCCGGAAACCACAGGGGCGAGCACCTGAAGCTTTGTCCGTTCGGGGTACTCAAGGATCCTGTCGACCATCTGCTCGATCGTCTGGGAAGAGATTTCGATGCCGTGATTCGGACAGATCGGTTTTCCGACACGGGCAAATAACAGACGGAGATAGTCATATATTTCAGTGACCGTCCCCACTGTTGAACGCGGGTTCTTGCTTGTCGTCTTCTGGTCGATCGAGATTGCCGGTGACAACCCTTCGATGGAATCGACATCCGGCTTATCCATCTGACCGAGGAATTGACGTGCATAAGCAGACAAGGACTCGACATAACGCCGCTGCCCTTCTGCGTATATCGTGTCAAAGGCAAGGGAAGATTTCCCCGATCCGGATAAACCGGTCAGGACGACCAGCTTATCTCTCGGAATTTTAATATCTATATTTTTTAAATTATGAGCTCTGGCTCCTTGTACGATAATTTGGTCTTTAGCCATTCCTGTTTCATCCTTCCGCCTTTAGCTCAAGAATGGTATCGCGAAGCTGGGCTGCCCGTTCAAAGTCGAGCGCCTTGGCCGCTTCTTTCATTTCCACTTCCAGGCTAGCAATAAGTTTTTGTCTCTCAGGTTTCGACATATTCGAAACTTTTGTCTCTTTCCCTTCGTAAACCCCTGCTTCTTCTGCGGCATGAGTCGCACGGATGACATCCCTGATTTCTTTTTGTATCGTCGTCGGTGTGATGCCGTGTTTCTCATTATATTCCTCTTGGATTTCACGACGGCGTTTCGTTTCGTCAATCGCTTTCTGCATCGAATCGGTCATCTTATCAGCATACATGATGACCTTACCGTTCGAGTTACGTGCTGCACGTCCGATCGTTTGAATCAGGGAACGCTCGGAACGGAGGAAACCTTCTTTATCCGCGTCGAGAATCGATACCAATGAAACCTCAGGGATATCGAGCCCCTCACGAAGCAGGTTGATCCCGACGAGAACATCAAATTTACCCAGACGGAGGTCACGGATGATTTCGATTCGCTCAAGCGTCTTGATTTCAGAGTGCAGGTATTGGACCTTGATGCCGATTTCCTTTAAGTAGGCTGAAAGATCCTCTGACATTTTCTTGGTCAATGTCGTCACGAGGACACGCTCATTTTTCTCGATGCGTTCATTGATTTCGCCAAGAAGGTCATCAATCTGCCCCTCGATCGGGCGCACTTCGATGATGGGATCGAGCAGTCCTGTCGGACGGATGATCTGTTCGACCATTTCCGGGCTGTGCTCAAGTTCATATGGCCCAGGTGTGGCTGATACATAAAGAAGCTGTTGTACCTTCTCTTCGAATTCCTCAAAACGGAGCGGTCTGTTATCCATCGCAGAAGGCAAACGGAAACCGTGGTCGACAAGGACTTTTTTACGTGCCTGGTCACCATTGAACATTCCCCTGATCTGCGGGAGGGTCACGTGGGACTCATCCACGACGATCATGAAATCATCCGGAAAATAATCCAGGAGGGTATATGGTGTAGAACCCGGCGGTCTGAGCGTCAAGTGACGGGAATAGTTTTCAATCCCGGAACAGAAGCCCATTTCCCTCATCATCTCAAGGTCATAGCGGGTTCTCTGTTCAAGCCGCTGAGCTTCTAAAAGCTTTCCGTCTTCCTTCATGATCGCCAACTGCTCTTCCAGTTCTTTTTCGATATTTTTGATTGCGACCTGCATCTTTTCTTCACGGGTTACGAAGTGGGATGCCGGGAAGATGGCGACGTGATCACGGTCTCCCATGATTTCGCCCGTCAGTGCATCGACCTCTCGGATACGGTCGATTTCGTCCCCGAAAAACTCCACGCGCATACAGTGTTCGTCGCGTGACGCCGGGAAGATTTCCACAACATCCCCGCGTACGCGAAACGTACCGCGCTGGAAATCGATATCGTTACGTTCATATTGGATATCCACAAGCTTGCGCAGAAGCTGATTCCGCTCAATCTCCATGCCTGTCCGGAGGGAGAGGACAAGCTCACGGTATTCTTCCGGGTTACCCAACCCGTATATACAAGAGACGGAAGCAATGATGATGACATCCCTGCGCTCGAATAAAGCGGATGTCGCCGAGTGGCGCAGCTTATCGATTTCATCATTAATGCTCGCGTCTTTTTCTATAAATGTATCGGTCTGGGGCACATACGCCTCAGGCTGATAATAATCGTAGTAGCTGACGAAATATTCGACAGCATTATCAGGGAAAAAATCTTTGAATTCGCTGTAAAGCTGACCGGCAAGTGTTTTGTTGTGGGCAATAATCAATGTCGGTTTCTCCACTTTTTGAATTACATTGGAAACGGTAAAGGTCTTACCGGTACCCGTTGCACCAAGCAGCGTCTGATGACGTTTTCCCTCATTAATTCCTCCAACCAATCTGTCAATCGCCTTCGGCTGATCGCCCTCCGGCTTGTATTTGGATTTTAACTGAAATTGTTCCTTCACCGTGAAACCTCCTATAATAAAGGATCCGTACCTTGTTATTTACCTATTTATTCACAAATTAAACACAGTCCATTCATCTATACACATTCTACCACATATCATACAGGAATAACCAATGAAAAGCGAACAAAAGTTCGTTTATTTTTGTGGATTGTGGATATGGAAAGAAATCTTATATTTTGGAATGATTGAGCGTGTGGATAAGGAGGGAAAGATGAATTAGTTAGAGGAGAAACGGACGAAATACGGACAATTTTTTCGATTTACCAACAAAAAATGAAAAATGCGGACAAATTTAGGTGTTTTACCGACAATTCGACAGAAACAGACAACTTCTGGCCTCCAACAAAATCGTCATTTACTTTCACGCTTTAAAGCAATCTGGGACGGGCCTTCAAATAATAAAGAAATACACACAGGTTGTGAATAACTATGTGTATAAGTTGTTATAAAATGTGGAAAACACTCATTTTATCCACATAAAAGAAAATAAACTGTGAATAATGTGTATGAATACGCATTCACAATGTGAATAAATTATTTCCCGATCCATTTATACACAAAAATACATCACTTATCCACAATCCACAACAAGAAAAAAGCCTGAGCACCGTTTCATCAACGGTGTTCAGGCATTTTTTCTTGCTTTGATCATCATTTGGTTGCTGTACCAGAATCCGATGGTCAGCGAGGCGGCGTCGATTACGATCAGCCACCAGGAATCTGTATACCCTTTGGAAACAGATGCAGCAATGAGTGCTACGGTAAGTATAAGTCCGACATAGTGATTGTACGTGACCCTTGTGAACAGGACCACGAGCAATCCCGGTAAAAAGATACCCAGTATGATTTTAGACACGGTCCACTCTCCTCAATTGAAGGGAATAACCATATTTTAACGAATATGCTTCTTTTAAGAAAGGATTTTCTCCCTATCCCTCCCCGTCTTGGATCAATCTCTCCGTCCGCTCTTTCAATTCACTGTGGGGAATGAATTTCTCGGAAAGCATATCCGGGAGTATGTAATCCAGGAAGTACCGGACACATTCCAGTTCTTTGAACTTTACGATTGTGGACAATGCACCCTGATAGATTTCCATGAACAGCGGATCGGGGTTGCCTTTCTGGATTTCACCGAATGATTCATACAGGAGATCGATTTTGTCTGCCACAGACAAGATCTTCCCTTCCAGTGATGCGTCTTTTCCTTCTTTGAACCTTCCTCTGTATACCTCTTGGTATTGGGGAGGAAATTCTGTCGAGATGAATTTCTTTACCATTTCGTCCTCGACCTGGCTGAACAGTTCGCGGAGTTCGACGGATGCATACTTCACGGGCGTTTTGATGTCTCCAGTGAACAGTTCGGCATAGTCATGGTTCAGTGCTTTTTCATAGAGGGATTTCCAGTCGACTTCCTGCCCGTCCTGTTCCTCCACGGTTCCAAGGAACTGAGCGATCTTCGTTACCTTGAAGGAATGACTGGCCACATTATGTTCATGGTATTTAAATCGGCCCGGACAGCGGACGAGCGTCTCCAGGTCGGAAAGACTTTTGAAATAATGATGAATTCCCATAGTATTCTCCTCTCTCTTTTATGGTCCCGGATGTACTTACCCTTTTTCTCTTTCCTGGAAACAAAATCAGTTCTCGTTAAGCAGTTCCTCCACTTCCCCAAGCAGAATGGCATTGAGTGCATCATGGTGAAGTGTCGGGATTTGGTGGGAGGCACCTGGAATGATATAGACTTTTTTTGGATGACAATCCTTGTAGCACTCCATTTGATCGTTCAGCCAGTCCGATTTTTCTCCATAAATCAACAAGAGCGGCAGCTTGCACCGGTTCATTTTTTCAATACCGTCATAATAAAGGGACTGCTTGTAAAAATGGTACCAGATTTCCGGATTCGCCTTATTCATATGAAGAAGCAGTTCTTTTCGTTCCATCTTGCTTTTCGTGTGCGCTTTGGAAATGATTTTAGCTAGGCGGACGGGATGGTTCCGGACCAGCTTCATTCCGGCCAGATGCATCAGCTTCAGTTTGTTGTGTATCACTTTCGGATAAGCCCCGATCAGGATGAGGGCGCAGACCTTATTTTTAAATAGTGATGCAAACTCCTGCGCGATCACCCCTCCGGCAGAGTATCCGATGAGTACACATGTGGATAACTTCAAGTGATCCAGAAGGAAGTTGATTTCTTCCGCATAGGAATCGAGGCTGACAAATGTCTTAAAGGACGGTGAATCCCCGTGTCCCGATAAATCCGGGATGATCAGCCGAAAATGCTTGGCAAGAGTGTGCTGTTTGGAAAAAACGATCCTCCCCATTCCCGGGGGATGAAGGAATACGAGCGGTGTCCCTTCCCCCATATCCTCGAAGTATAATGTCGAACCCTGATAGGGTACGCTTGGCATATATGAAAACCTCCCTTAATCCGAGTGAGTATCTACTACACATTGTTCTCGGGTTAAGGGAGTTCTAGTCATCATTTTTAGATTAGGCGGACCGAAACGACGCCGTCGATGGCTTTCAATTTCGTTTTGACGTCGCTTTGCTCTTCTTCTGTCAGTTTCTGGTCTAGGTCGATCATCGTGTAGGCCCACGTATTTTTACTGCGGTTGATCATATCGGCGATGTTGACGGCATAGCCGGATAATGTCGTCGTGATGCCGCCGACCATGTTCGGGATATTTTTATGCATCACGGTCACGCGCATCTTCCCGCTGTGAGGAAGTTCTACGTCCGGAAGATTCACCGCGTGCTTGATGTTTCCTGTCTCAAGATACGTTTTCAGCTGTTTTGCCGCCATCACGGCACAGTTTTCTTCGGATTCAACGGTTGAAGCGCCCAGGTGGGGAACCGGGACGACATTGTCCAATTTCAATACGTGTTCGTTCGGGAAATCCGTGACGTATTTTTTGACGATGCCGGCATTCAAAGCTTCACCCAGCGCACTTTCTTCAACAAGCTCGCCCCTCGAGAAATTCAGGAGAGTGATGCCCTTTTTCATGCGCCTGAAGCTGTCATTATTCACAAAGTGCTTCGTTTTATCCGTAAGCGGGATGTGGAAGGTGACAAAGTCACACTGCGCCCACACGTCCTCGATATTATGAGCTCGCTTCACATCCTGCGATAATCTCCATGCGGCGTCGACTGAAATAAATGGATCGTAGGCGACAACATCCATCCCGAGGGCCAGTGCATCGTTCGCGACGAGGACACCGATGGCACCGAGTCCAACGACACCGAGCTTCTTCCCCTTGATTTCACTGCCGACAAACTCCTTTTTCTTAGCCTCGACGACTGTGGACACATCTTCTTGGTTATGAAGCGTTTTTGCCCAGCCTACCGCTGAGTAGAGATTACGGGCGGAAGCAATCAGGTTTGCGAGTACAAGTTCTTTCACGGCATTGGCATTTGCCCCCGGGGTGTTGAAAACGACAATCCCCTTATCCGTGCACTCATCCACCGGAATATTATTGACACCTGCCCCGGCGCGGGCAATCGCTTTTAAAGACGGAGGGAATGTGAAGTCATGGAGATTCTTCGACCGTACAAGAAGCCCGTCCGGAGCTCCCTCACCATTCAGGTGATAGTTGATGTCGTCCTCGATTAATGAAAGTCCGCTTTTTGAAATCGCATTGTACGTATTGATTGTAATCATCATGATCCTCCTCCACTCAAGTTCTGTTCAAATGTTTTCATGAAATCGACGAGCTCCTTCACACCTTCGACCGGCATGGCGTTATAGATGCTCGCACGCATGCCGCCTACCGACCGGTGACCCTTCAGAAACTCGAGTCCTGCTTCCTTCGCTTCTTTTAAAAATCTGGCATTCACTTCATCGTCATCCGCTTTAAATGGAATATTCATCAGTGACCGATTTTCTTGTGAAACGGGATTATGAAAGAGTCCGGACTGGTCGATATAAGAATAAAGAAGTTGTGCTTTCTCCTCGTTACGTGCCTCCATCCCTTCTACTCCGCCATTTTCTTTCACCCATTCAAGCACAAGCTTCAATACATAGATGGCAAAGGTCGGCGGGGTATTGAATAGGGAGCCGTGTTTGACATATGTCTCGTAATTCAGGAGAGTCGGACAATAATCAGGTGCCTTTCCGACAAGGTCTTTACGGATAATGGCGACGGTGACGCCTGACGGGCCGAGATTTTTCTGGGCTCCGGCGTATATGAGGCCGAACTTGGAAACATCGAGCTTCTCGGAAAGAATATGAGAAGACATATCCGCGACCAGCGGGATATCACCGGTATCCGGATAGCCATTGAACCGTGTTCCTTCTATTGTATTATTCGAGGTGATATGTACATACCGTGCTTTTTCTGAAAAATCCTTTGCGGAATAAGCCGGGATCGCCGCCTGATTTTTCATTGTGTGCGTCCGTACTTCCCCCACTTTATCCGCTTCTTTTACCGCTTTCTTAGACCAGCTGCCTGTCACGATATACTCGGCAGTCTCCCCGGGACCGAGCAGATTCAAAGGGATCATCGAGAATTGAAGGGAAGCCCCTCCCTGCATAAAGAGGACGTGATAGTTTTCCGGGATGGCAAGAAGTTCCCTTAGAAGTGCCTCAGCCCCATCGATGATCTGTTGAAACGGTGCAGAACGATGGCTGAGCTCCATCACCGACATGCCTGTACCTTCATAATCAAGCATTTCACGCTGTACCTTTTCAAGCACCGGCTTCGGCAGAACGGCAGGACCGGCCGAGAAATTATAGACAGTTTTCATGTACAACACCACCTCATGAAAGTTCAGAATTTTTCCACAGTATAGTGAACACTGTCATTTCAGTCAATACCACAGAATCGACATGTAAACGCTTAATCACCCCCTTTTTTGAGCGATTGCATACCCATCGTATCGTTCTTTTGAATTTTGAAATTTTATTGAAGGCCCGTCCCGCACTGCTTTAAATCGGTAAAGGAAATCGCTTTAAAAAGGGACTTTATTACTCTATTGAAGGAATTTTGTGGAAGTGGTATAGTGTAGTGGGTAAATATTCTGAAAAGTTTGTAATGAAATTGTAATCACCATATTAAGGGAGGGGCCCCGATGAGAAGACAACTTCTAAGGCTTCCTGTTCAATTCATCCTTACATGTCTGGGTTTATTTCTATTCAGCGGTGCCGGGTCACTGCTTATGTACGATCACGAACTCGTCATACATATTGCTAAATACCTGCATACGCTGGAACTGATTCTAAAGGATCTGCTGGACCCCGGAAATATCCTGATCCGTTTGGAAGCGGACGGGAAGGACTATCCGATCTTTCCGATGCTGTTAAAATTATTCGGCTATTCTTTCCTGCTGCTGGCGGCAGCCTTTCTCATTGCTGTCGTGAGCGCTGCTCTATTAAGTTATGTATCTATGCTTCTGCCTCGCAGGGTACATCGACTTTTCTTGAAAGTTCTTGATCTGTTCGATTCCCTGCCTGATGTACTGGTGGTAGTGATCCTGCAGTTATTTATCATTTGGCTGTTTAAAAAGACCGGTATTCTTTTTTTCGATATGTATGCACTCGGAGAAGAAAGGATTTATGTTCTGCCGATCATTTGTTTAGCCGTGATGCCGATCGCCTTTTTGATCAAGAATTTTTTGTTTCAACTGCGTGAAGAAGGCGATAAACCGTACGTGGAATTTTCTTTATCAAAAGGGTTTTCCAAGGCCTACACCCTTTGGGTCCATCTTTTCAGGAATGTGTGGATCAGTTTCTACTATCATATAAAACCGATCTTCCTGCTCATGCTCTCGAATTTGTTGATTATTGAAATCCTCTTTAACATCAATGGATTCATGGTGGCTATGTTATCGGTTGCCGTCAGTGAGCCGAGTGCATTCTTTATCGGCATGCTCATGATTTATGTGCCTTTCTTCATCTTATTCAGTCTTGGGCAGCTCTTTATTACAAAATATACGGGCATCCATGAGGAGGTGGAAGCATGAGTGTGTTCAGGTCTTATCGTTTCTGGATTCCGCTGCTGATCTTACTGGCCATGATCATCGGAAGCTACCTGGTCCCGGTTCTGGATCCGGATTTTCAAGAGTCCGGTCCATCTTATATGACCGATGAAGAGACTGGCAGGGTGATTGCCGCACCCCCATACTCCCTTTCCGAAATGCCTCCGCTCGGGAGCGATAAACTCGGAAGGAATATGTTCATCATCCTGGTGGCGGGTGCTAAATACACCCTATTATCGGCGATGGCCATCGCCTTGTTGAGAATGGCCGGCGGATTTATCACAGGGGTGCTGTATGCCTTTCTTCCCCGCTGGTTCCGGGCAGGTGCAAAAGGATTGTTGGACACATTCAATTTCATACCGCTTGCCATTGTGGTCTATATCCTGCTGTACCCCCTTCAACTCGCATTCGCAGGGGGGGCCCTTCCATCCTTCAGATTCCTGATCATCGAAGTCATCGTGATTTCATTGATTGTCATTCCATCGCTAGGAATGTACGTAGGACAGGGGATGCATGACTTCTTGAAACAGGATTTCGTGGCGGCTTCCCGGACGATGGGGGCGGGGCGCATCCAGTTGATCCGCAGGCATTTGTGGCCGTATTTCAGCCGCCAGTCGATCGTATTGTTTTCCGAACAGCTCGCACAGACGCTTTTTCTCCTTGTTCAGCTCGGGATCCTGCATATTACATTGGGAGGACTGATCACAGAAAATTTCGGGGTTCTGGAGTACATCCCTCAGTATTTTTCTGTCACAAATGAATGGGCTGCAACGATGAGCATCAACATTCAGCAGATCTTCAATAAACCGATGCTGTTACTTTCACCTTTGCTGTTTTTTGCGGTTTCGATTTATTGCGTGAATCAGATCAGCTCCGTCCTCAGGCAGGTACTGATCGAGGGGCATATGATCAGGGGAAGACGGAGAAAAAAGATAGAGCAAACAACTACTGTCCTTTCTAAGCAGAATATTGAGGATTTTCATTTCGTTCAAGGGAGGAATCAGCATGAATCCATTTAGACTGGTCACTGTTTTATCACTCTCCCTTCTTCTTCTTTTATCAGGCTGCCGTGTCGTCCTGGTCGATGAATCACTGAAACAGACCGCAGAGGAACCTGAAGCAAAGGGAAAAGAACAGATTTCGCTGCAGTCCACCATGCAATTCAGCAAAGATAAATTGGTGTTTCGCGGAGTGACGGATTTACCCCAGGGGTCAGTCATCGAAGCGAGTTTAAAGGAATACCCGGATGAAGTGACGCTGGAGCAGGTCATGAATGCGGAAGCCGATCCAGTGGATGAGTCTAAGATCTCACAAACAGGGGAAGTGGAAGATGATGGATCCTTCTTGATCGTCATGAAACGGGAGAAGCCTGAAAAGCGATATCAGGTATCCGTTCAATTCAGGCCGGAACTGCAGCCTCAGCCCGTGAAAGATCTCTATGGAGAAACCGGGGAAAACATCGGTCCTGGCGAAGGGGTCTTTCAATATGAGGTCGACCAATCCCAATTCACCGGAATCGCACTATACGGCGCCCTTCCAAATATCGAGGATGGCGGATTTTATTATCGAGGGAAATGGGATTTGCATGAGACTCAGGAAAAATCGAGGCCTTCGTGATGGATCGCGACATTTCCTCCAACACATTAAAAAACCTGTGCCGATAAAAAGCACAGGTTTTTTTGCGTAAGGAATCACCCAGTCAGGATATCCTCCTTCGGATATCGGATCTTTTCCTTATCCGGTTTTGATAATGAGAATGCAAGCGTCAGCGGTCCGAGCTTCCCGATGAACATGACGACGATGATGACACTCTTCCCTATTTCGGTAAGGGAGCCTGTGATGCCCATCGAGAGGCCGACGGTTCCGAATGCCGATACGACTTCGAAGAGGATCGGCAGGAAATCAGCCCCTTTTTCACTGATGTTCATGATGAACAATGCCGTGAACACAAGAAATACACTCATCATCGAAACAGCGAGAGCTTTAAAGATATGAAACTCGCTGATCGTGCGGCGGAACAGGCGGATTTCCCGTTTCTCTTTTAAGAATGCAAAGGCACTGAGTGATATGACCACGAATGTCGTGAGCTTAATTCCCCCGCCGGTCGACGCGCTTCCTGCCCCGATGAACATGAGCAGGATGGTCAACAATATGGAATCCCGTTCCATGCTCGCATAATCTAGTGAATTGAATCCTGCGGTACGCGGCGTCACTGCAGAAAAATAAGCAGCCTGCAGCTTATCGAACAAGGACAGATTCGCGAGTGTACTAGGGTTGTTGTATTCCAGGATGAAGAGGATGATCATGGCTGCCGTATTGATGATCAACGTCCCCCACAGCATGATTTTCGTATGGAGTGACAGCTTCCTGAACGATCTCTTCTTATATAGATCGACCAGCACGGTAAATCCGATCCCGCCGATGATGAATAGGGACGAAATCACGATATTCACAGTCGGATTCCCAACATATCCCATCAGACTGTCAGGCCAAATGGAAAACCCCGCGTTATTAAAAGCGGATATCGAATGAAATAAACTCACATACAAGCCTCTGCTCCATCCATACTCAGGCACCCACTCCATTGCAAGCAGCACAAACGCAACTGCTTCGACCGAAAAGGCAAAGACGAGTAAATACTTCACCAGCTTTATGACACCCCCGACAGAGGTCTGATTCAACGCCTGCTGAATCAAGAGCCGCTCCTTGAAACCTATTTTCCTGCCGATCATCATAAAGATCAGGACGGCAAATGACATGATGCCGAGACCCCCGATTTGGATCAGGCACATGATGACGACCTCACCAAACAGCGTGAACACACTGCCTGTATCAACGACGATCAATCCGGTGACCGTCATCGCAGAGACCGATGTGAATAAGCCATCCAGCATCGTAATGCCTTCCACTGTAGCAAACGGAAGCTTTAAAAGGAGCATCCCGAGCGTACTGAAAAAGATGAATGTGACCACCAGCAGCTGCGGCGGGGTCCATTGTATGGCTTTCTTCTTCATGGATTATACACCTTCTTTTTCAAAGCGATTAATATCACGGTTATGACCGATCACAATCAGAAGGTCCTCCTTTTGAATCACTTCGTCCGCTGATGGAGACACGATGACTTCTTCACCGCGGTGGATGGCAATGATATTGCAGCCGTACTTCGCGCGCACATCCAGTTCCATCAGATTTTTTCCGGCCACTTTTTTTGTAGCGAGAACCTCGACAATGCTATGTTCCTTCGATACTTCTATATAATCGATAATTTTTTCAGACGTGATGTGATGGGCAATCCTTCTTGCCATGTCTCGTTCCGGATGAATGACTTTGTCGGCCCCGATCTTGTCGAGCACCTTCTGATGATACGCATTCGAAGCTTTGACCCACACCTCTTTGACGCCGATTTCTTTCAATTGAAGCGTCGTCAAAATGCTTGCTTCTACATTCTCGCCGAACGAAACGATGACATGATCAAAGTTCCGCAGACCGAGTGATTTCAGTACCGATTCGTCCATCGCATTTGCCTGGACGGCATGAGTGGCAACGTCCTGGTACTTCTGGACGACATCATGGTGAATATCGATGGCGAGCACTTCTACATTGAGTTCTGCAAGTTCCTGTACAAGATTTCCTCCAAATCGTCCTAATCCGATGACTGCAAATTGTTTCTTCATGATGAGTACCCTCCAAAACCTTTTTATTAGCTTAACCATTTGATGTTATTCAACTCCGCTGCCGTTGCAAGTCTGGCACAAGCGGGAGATGAGATTTGTCGAAATATCCTTCATTTTTAAAAACGCCTAAGTGTTTTTGCTGACCCCGGCTGTTGATTGGAGTGCAGGACGCAGACTCCTGCGGGAAAAGCAGCTAATGTGAGACCCCACAGGAGCGAAGCGACGAGGAGGCTCACGGGCTACCCGCGGAAAGCGAAGTCCTGCACGGAAATTAACAGCGGTATTGAATGACCATAGTAAAAAAACAGCACAAAAAGACCACAAGGAATACACCCTGTGGTCGTCAATTTTTGATCACAAGTATCATCCTCTCCCATTACGCTTACGAGGTTAGCTGACGGATTCGGGCGATGGAAGTAGCCCTACCCCATCCCACGCACAGCAACTTTTCGATAAATCCCAAGCATCAATCGGCATCCCAATAGGTGTACCGTCCCATGTCTGGAGGTTTATTCAGTTGATCTGGGCAGCGATGAGGATTCACCCCTGTAACTCGGGTCCCCCGCTTCAAATTGAATTAAGCGATAAAGAATATTTGTTTGATGATAGTTATCATACTCCTCGCCCCGATTCTTGTAAATAACTTTTTTGTAAAAATTCCTTCTCAGAAAAATGGAAGATATTTTTCATACCGCGGGAGGTTTCCCATTCAATAATATGGGGAAAATCCTACATAAGTAATATGAACGAAGTACTAGAAGGGACGAATGGATATGGCGGATTTTTCTTCAATTGCATCAAAAATCACAAGCAGTCAAAACTCATCCTCCTCTCAGGATATCAAGCCCTGGATCAGGGGATTTGCACGTATCGGATATATCTCAAGGGGAAGTGTGTATTTGATGATCGGAGCGCTGGCGCTTATGGCTGCTTTAGGGGTCGGCGGGAGCATGTCCGATTCGAGCGGAGCATTCAGTGCGGTTGCACAGGCTCCATTCGGTGAGGTGCTGTTATGGATCGTCGGGTTCGGGATCATCGGAATCGTTATGTGGAGTTTCATCGAAGCGTTCAAAGATCCCGGTCATTCAGACAACTTGATGAAATCAGCGTTCAGAAGACTTACTCACTTCATCAGCGGCATCATATATGGTGCACTTTCCTACAATGCCTTCATGATTGCCATGCATGCTAAAAGCGGTTCGGGATCTGGATCCAAACAGTCCCTGTCGGCGAAGCTGCTGTCACAGCCTTTCGGACAATGGATCGTCGGAATCGTCGGTGCCATCATCATCGGCTATGCACTTTACGAAATGTATTCTGCTTATAAGGAAACGTACACAAAATATTTCAAGAGGCACGAAATGTCTGATAAAGAGTGGCAGCTGGGTAAAAAAGCTGGAAAACTCGGATTATACTCCCGCGGATTCGTCTTCCTGCTGATTGGTTATTTCTTCATCCAGACAGCCATCACCGCAGACCCCGATAAAACGAAAGGCCTTGACGGGGCATTATCAAAGATCGCCCAGCAGCCCTTTGGGCAGTGGATTCTTGCCGCTGTTGCGGTTGGGTTGTTCTTTTACGGAGTTTATCAGATTTTGAAAGGGAAGAATCGACATTTGAGTATGTATTGATGAAATAGATAGATAGTCGGCAGAGCCTGAAATGATCAGGCTCTGTTTTTTCTTTGACAATTTTATTACACTACTATTGAGTGCATACATTTTGCTTTAATTTTAGATATATTACCTTTTATAAACAATGAAAGAAGGGTACCTCTCATGAAAAAAGAAACCATTGTAATTATGACATCCCTCATGTTTCTTCTCTCGGCATGCAGCAACGATCTTGATAACAAGGAACAATCCGGCCACGAAAATATGGAGCATTCCCAAGGCGGCCACGGGGACAGCCATGGCGATGGACACCAGGAAGATCACGAACATTCCGATGACATCTTCGGAGAAATGGACAAGAATCAATCCTATGAGCTTCCCGATGATGTTAATGAAGGAGCCTCACGGAATCTGCAAACTCTCATGACCAAAAACAGCACCCGATTGAATACGAGTGAGGCGTCCGCAGCATCCATCCTTACTTCCCAGATGATCTGGCCGTCCACTCACAAGAACAGCCAGCCCGGCACGGTCATCCTGATCCCGGAAAACAACTGGCAAATCGGTTTGGCCGCTGTGGACCTTATCCACCACCCAAACAACGGACCCGTCTTATACTATAACGAAAAAGGGATACCCGAGAACGTGATGAACGAAATCAAACGATTGAATCCTAAAGGTAATGTGAACAAGACACAGATCATGGTGATGGGAGATGCACCCGCTTCCGTCAGCAAACAGCTGAAGGGGTATGCCATCCAGGAAGTGAAAGGAAGCTCCCCTGAGGAGTTTGCTGCTGAAATCGACCAAACCTATGCCGGGGTGACAGACAATCAGTATCCGGAAAGCATCATCATTGTTTCCTCAGAAGAAAAAGCAAAGCCGTATTCGCTTCTGGCAGCGAACTGGATCGCTCACATGCCTGAACCGGTCCTTTATGTGAATGATGAAGGGATCCCTGAGGAAACGAAGAAAGCACTGGAAAAGCGGGATGGCAAAGCGAACCTTTACCTGCTTGGAGCGAAGGACGCCGCAACGGATGAGGTCGCAAAGAAATTAAAAGTCTATGGAGACGTGACGAGAATAAAAGGGACCGATCCCGTATCCATGAGTGTGGAATTCGCCAAATTCAAAGATAAAGACACCGGCTTCGGCTGGGGATTGACAGATCCCGGACATGGAGTTTCTTTCATATCCACCTCCACACCGCAGCTTGTCATTCCGGCGGCCCCTTTTTCCCATCTCGGGAAACACGCCCCCCTCATCTGGCTCGAGAACGGGAAAGTGAACAAGCCTGTGGTTGACTTTTTGGGGGGAATCAAGCCTGCTTTCAAAGAAAGCCCGCAAGAGGGACCGTACAATCACGGGATCATCGTCGGCGATTTAGAAGCCATTCCTTATCAGACACAAGGCATACTTGATGACGCCCTTGAAATCGTTCCTGCCAGCGGAGAAGCACATGGAGGACATTGAGGCAGATACGGAAAGGCAAGCATTTTAGGGGCTTGTCTTTTCTTCGTTTGTCTTTCCTGATTCATCAGAGCTAAAATGAACTAAACTGCATAAATTCTTCAAAAAATTCAGGTACGATATGATTGATGAGAATGGGGGTATTCCGTGAATAAAATTTCAACAAAATTAGCTCTGTACTTTACGGTTGTCGTGTTGATCATGGAAGCTTTTCTGATGTTTTACCTTCATGAAAAAATCGTCGACAACCGGATCGGTGAAGAGCTGAAATCCATTCAATATAGAGGAAACAGCCACCGTGATGTTTTAGAGGATAACTATTCCCAGAATACCCTCCAGCATATCGCCCTGATGGAGTCAAAAACAGAAACGGAAGTATTGATCACAGATAGAAATCACAAGAAAATCATCAGCTCAACCGATCTTTCTTCCAAGCTTGGAGACCTGATGCAGCGTACGCCTTCTTCCCTCGACAGAGAAGGGGAAATCCTGGAAGCGGATTACCGGGATCAGCGCTATCTCGCTGCCGTCACTCCCTTCAAAACAGACAGCGAGTCAGGCTATGTGTACATGTTTAAAAGCACAGCACCCCTCCGCGAGCTGATCAAGGAGCTGAATGCCCACTTCTTGATTGCCGGTATTTCCAGTTTATGCCTGCTGATCATCATCCATTTCACCCTATCCAAAATCCTGACCAGGCCCCTCATCCGGATGAAACGAGCCACTGAAAAAATCAGCGAGGGTGATTATGAAGTGACTCTCCCCCGGCTCGGAAATGACGAGATCGGGGAATTGGGGGCATCGATCAACAAACTGTCCAAGGATTTAAAAACGATGAAACGGGATCGTGCCGAGTTTCTCGGCAGCATCTCACACGAATTGAGAACGCCGCTTACATATGTGCAGGGATATACGAATGTGGCACTGCGTGAGAATATTGATGAACACGACCGGCAGGAATACTTGCGGATCATACAGGAAGAAACAGGCACCATCGTGGCGCTCGTGGAAAATCTATTCGAATTGGCCAAGCTGGATGAAAATACGTTTACGATTTTGAAAGAACATGTTGAACTCGGCCCTTTACTGCGTAAAATTCAGACAAAGATGGCACCCGCTTTTAACAGCGAAGGGATTCAGCTTGTGGTCGAATGCCGTGAAGAGCTGACCCTGCATGCTGACCCGATCAGGCTTGAACAAATACTCTTGAACCTTCTCGATAACGCAAGAAAATATTCGAGGGAAGGCTCCGTGACCAGACTCCAAGTCACATCCCAGGCTCAATCCGTGGTTTTTGCCATAAGAGATGAAGGAATCGGCATTCCACAGTCGGAGATTCCCCGCATTTTTGAACGTCTCTACCGGGTTGAAAAATCAAGATCACGGGAACTTGGAGGCACAGGGTTGGGGCTTTCCATCGTCAAAATGCTGGTAGACGCCCATGGAGGGGATATTTCCCTGACAAGTACAGAAGGAATGGGAACAACGGTTGTTATGACCATGCCCAATAAGGAGGGTGAAGAATGAACACCATTTTATTAGTAGATGATGAGGCACGAATGCTGAAGCTGCTGGAGCTTTATTTAAACCCTGGCGGCTACTCGATAATAAAAGTGAATAATGGATATGAAGCCATTCAATCCGTTAAAAAGAAGCCGGTCGACCTGGTGCTTCTCGATATCATGATGCCTGAATTGTCGGGCTGGGAAACATGCGAACGGATCCGTTCATTCTCAGATGTTCCGATCATCATGCTGACGGCCAGGGATACAAAGGAAGATGTCGTAAAAGGGCTGAATGCCGGGGCGGATGATTACATCACAAAGCCATTTGATGAAGAGGAGCTCCTTGCCCGTGTGAACGCCCAATTGAGAAGGAAGAATAATGAATTCGCATCAGCACAAAATCACCAACTGACACGGGGGGATTTCACCCTCGATTCCAGCTCCTATACATTCCGGCATAAAGAGCAGCAGATTTCACTCACCATGAAAGAATTCAAGCTGCTGGAATCCCTGATGAAAAACCCTGAACGTGTCTACACCCGTGATCAGCTTCTCGTGATGGTCTGGGATGCCAATGCCACAACGGAAGCAAGGACGGTCGACTCTCACATCAGGAATCTCCGTGACAAACTCAAACGTGCCGACTTCCCGATAGAGGGTCATTTAACAACCGTTTGGGGAATCGGCTATCAGTGGAAAATATGAAAAGGAAAGCAGGAGATCGTATGAAAAAATTGATTGGACTAATCGCTGCAGCAAGCATTGCCGCAGCTGGCTGCTCTTCTTCTGAAGAAGAAGGATATACATTCAAAGAGGCGGCAAGCGGGAATATCGAACATCTCCACGGAGCGGGCTATCCGAATGATAAAGAGTCATTTGTCATCGCGACCCATAACGGCTTATTTAAATATGTAGATGGTAAATGGCTTGAAGCGAACAGTAAAAAACATGACTATATGGGATTTTACCCGTACAGTGAAGGATTTTATTCAAGCGGTCATCCTGAAGAAGGCTCTGATCTGAAAAATCCTTTGGGCCTGATCAAAAGTACCGACTATGGCAAGAGTATGGAGAAACTTGCTTTCTACGGAGAAACTGATTTTCATTATCTTGCAGCCGGCTATGATTCTGGTATAGTATATGTTTTAAATCAAGAACCTAATTCGACTCTGGAAGCCGGTCTCTATTCAACCGGGGATGAAGGAGAAAATTGGAGCAAGAAGAAAATGGCTGGATTCGATTCAACCGGCATCGGCGGCATGGCTGTCCATCCAACCGATAAAAATATGATGGCGATCGCCAGCCGGGACGGCCTCTTCCTATCTGAAGATGGCGGAGACAATTTCAATGCAGTAACCGAAGGGAAAATGACAACAGGCATTTTTCTAGGGGAAAAAACAGGGGTGTATTCTTCCATTGAGAATGGAGAAATCACACTGGTGGAATTCGACCTTGAAAGCGGCAAGGAGACCCAGCTTCAAGCACCCGCTTTGAAAGAGGATAATCCCATCATGCATATCACGCAAAACCCAACTGACCCTTCAGAGTTTACGATTGTGACATATAAAAATGATATTTACCGTACGGCCAATGGCGGGGAAGAATGGGAAGAAATCATGGCTGAGGGTACGATTGAGTAGCACCGGCCGCTTGTAGTCTGTTAAAATAAACTTCTTAGCACAGAAATGGAATTTTCGATGTCAGATTAAGACACGTTGAAGGAATGAAGAGAATGGACTGGCTCGCACTCACCATAAAGGAAATAATAGAGAATCATTTGAATGGGAGTGCCGTCTTAGTGGCTGTCTTCAGCGTATTGGTGAACATTCTGATCAGCATTGCCGGAGTGCTTCCGAGCTTTTTCATCACGGCTTTGAATATTTCTTACTTCGGGTTGGAAACGGGACTTCTCGTCTCTATCATCGGTGAATCGCTCGGGGCCATCGTCACTTTTATTCTCTACCGGAAAGGGATATCCGCTGCAAAGCTTGATAGGATTTCAACCAATCGATATTTTTTAAAATTGAAGCATGCAAAAGGAAATGAGTGGATTTTCCTGCTGTTTATCTTCCGTATCGTCCCGTTTGTCCCTTCAGGGGTCGTAACAGCGGCAGCGGCTTTCAGCAACATCCCCCTCGCCGCTTTTGCCGTGGTGAGCACGGCGGGAAAAATCCCGGCTCTCCTTCTGGAAGCTTTGATTGTGGTGAATGTAATCGAAGCGTCAAAAGGGACATGGATCTTGCTGAGTGCGGCAGCGGTGCTGGGGCTTGTATATGCAGCGGTCCGATATGTACGTCTGCGGAGATAAAATGTTTAACGCCCGGAAGATTGGATTCCGGGCGTTTTGTTATGTGTTATTTGTACCTGGTACATTAGAGCGTAAGTGTACCTGGTACACCAGACAGGGGCACAGGTACCTGAACAAGATGATTGATGTTTCAAGGGGAAAATCCTGCGCTCAAAATCATCCGCTTAATGATTTCCCCTGTTGTTTCACGCGTTCAAAATCACTCTGACTCACATGGAACTTTCCCTCTTTTGCCGCTCCATTGTACTTCTCCTTGAATTTTTTATGGAAATAAGAATGTCCTGCAGTCACGCGCACGTACCCCTCCATCATCAGGGCGACGGCGAACATCGCGCTCGCAAAGAACAGGATCGGGGTAAGCGGTACCCACGGGGCGCCCTGAAGGTACCGAAAGGAGTCGCCGATCAGACCGGACCATTCATTGGTCATTGATTGGGGCGGGTCCTTTACTGGAGAGTAATCCACATTGGTCCCTCCCACAAAAAGTTTCAGCAAACCGAGATGAATGAAAATGATGAGCGTCTGCATGACTTGCTGGCCGAACATAATCACAAGCTTGTCTTTCAATGAAGGCAGTATATGCTTAAGAATGATTCTCAGTTTGTTGGCTCCTAATACTTTCGCGCTCAAAATAAATTCTTCCTTATAAATCAGTGATATTTCATTTCCCAACAGTGATGAAATGATCGGGACGATGAGAAGTGTCAGCACAAGTATTTCAAAGATGAACCTTTCCGTCATAGTCGTTGTGAATCCTTCAAACGGCTCCCATAACACGGGTTGAAGCAGGAAATATGCGAGTATCGATAACGGCAGGTAATGGAAAGAATCAATCGTGCCGTTTATGGATTTTCTATATTTTCCGAGGTAGATACCGAGGACGAATCCGATCGGCAGGGAGACAGCCACCCTCAGGAACGCAATGATAAAAGCAGTGATCAGCGTATACTTGGCACCGATCACGATCTTGCCCAGCATATCAAGCCCAAGTGGATCTGTTCCAAACGGATACGCCCATTTCGGTGAAATCGGTGCTGCCTCAACGGGAAATCCATTTTCAGAAATAAAATAAAGCCTTCTGATTTCATCCCCCCACAGCATCGAATACAGGAAACTGGCCAGAATCAATAAAGCGATATACAAAAATCCCGTCAGAAAAAAGGGATTCTTCCAAACACTCCGTTTCATCATAGCTCCTCCCCCCTGTTCGCTTTACGGGACAGCACCACTTCACCGACGTTATAAAAAAGAAACAGAGGGATGAAGATGCTGAATAAAGCGAGTGTGAATAATGTCGGCTGCAAGGTGGACATGAGAAAACGGGTGATGCCCGGAATATTGAACAGCAGTTCGACGACGAATAAATTCGACAGCATAAACCAGACCGTTTTCTTTGACTGAAAAAACACCGTGATGACGGCATTTCTGAGAATATGTACAATCAGTATGAAAAATCGTCCGAACCCGATTGATTTTGCCAGCAGCACATAATCCTTCTTCTCTTCTTTCTCAAACGTTAACATGGTCAGCCGGTACAGCTGAATCGTCGGAAGGATCGCCAGCACCAGGATCGGAAGGAGATATACTTTTTCTTCATAAGTGGCGGCGATTCCAACCAGGACCTCTCCCGATTGTTTGTAATAATAAAGAATGACGAGCTGCAGAAGCAAAATGATGAGGAGATCGGGGAGTGTCTCCAAAAGATAGAAACCGAATTTAATAGATTGCCTGATCCGCTCTGAGAACATCATGGTGATAATCGTGAGGATGACCGCCATCAGCATGGCGAGGAAGAAAGAAGAGAACAGGACGGTCAGCGAATATTGGACCGGCTCCCACAGGTACGGGAACAAGTCCCGCTCCTTCTGGCCCCCGATCACTTTATACGTGAGTGCCGAGGGATGCATGAGTGCTTTCAGAATCTCTTTGACCGTCTGCCAATAGGCCCCCCATTGCCATTCTTTATTGGCAAGGCCCGATATGAGAACCGGCAGCCCGCCCATCAAGACGATTCCGGCTGCTGATAGAATGAAATTTTTTAAGATATGGAGAATTTTCATTGAATGCCTCCCTGTTTACACTATCATAAGTAAAATTATACCAAATGAGAGGGTGTTTGGAAGGGAAAATAAAAAAATCAGGCAGACGCTTTTGAAGCTGCCTGCCCGATATGAGAAAATGCCCGCGTTCATATTTGAACTGACTGATTCAGCAAGTGATTACACTGAACAGTTATTAGGTCCTGTTTCCATTTCTTTCTTTTTGTCTTCATCCGGTTGTTTTTTGCCCATATTGGTTTCACGGATTTCTTCGTGGCTGTTTGGTTGGTCCGGCAGGTTATCGGTGACCATATGCCGGAATTCTTCCGGATTTTCCACGTTCAGCTTTTTGTTTTTTTCATAGAGGCTGTTCAATTTATCCGATACACTTCCGTCGTCATTCAACTCGCTCATTTCACCGAAGTGCGATGGGAGGACGGTTAAATCCGAGGAAAGATTTTTATAGCGATCATACAGCGTTTCCCTCAAGTCGCCTACCCAATCATCCGCTTTGCCGGCAAGATCCGGACGTCCGATCGATTCGACGAACAGAATATCACCCGTGAGCAGGAATTCATCATTCACGATGAGGCTTGTGCTCCCGATCGTGTGACCCGGTGAGTAGAATGGCTTGATTGACACATCCCCGACTTTGATTTCGTCCCCGTCTTTCAGCGGGGTATATTCAAACTCCACTCTTTCATCATCTTTCTCAGGAAAATAGTAAGCTGCTCCGTTCTGTTTCGCGATTTCACGCCCGCCTGAGATATGATCGGCGTGCAGATGGGTATCCATCACGGCCTTGATAGTCAGTCCCTGTTCCTCGATGAAGTCCGTGTAGAAGTGCGTCATGCGGTTTGGGTCGATAATGGCCGCTTCCCCATTGGATTCGATGACATACGATAAACACCCTTTACCGAGACGGACGAACTGATAAAGGGCACCGCCATCCCCTGGAAGTTTACTGATTTTGACCGGTTCCAGATGCTCGCTCCATCCGTTCATACCGTCCACCAGATGGGTGACATCCTTGACCCCGGCTTCTTTCAGGATTTCCACTCCGTCCTGGGATGAAATCCCCCTTGCGCAAACCACGTAGATCGGGCCATCTTCCGGCAGCTTCTCCTTTGCTTTCTGCGGATTTTCCTTGATTTCTTTAAGAGGGATATTCATGCTTTCGACCGAATCGCCCTCGATCTTCCAGTTTTCATAATCGTCTTCACCGCGGACATCGAGGATGAAGACATTTTCTTTTTTCATGATTTTCTTGACTAAGTCCTTTACTTCAAGTGGTTGAAGTGACATTGAATCTCCTCCTACTTTTTTGCTGTACTTTCATACTCGTTGTATACCCTCTTCCGTATTGTTAAAACGTAAAAAGTGGAAGTCGAACATGTCTTTTGACAGACAAAAGAGTGTGTTGTATCGTTAATAAATCCCGACTAAATCAATGTGAAAACAATTTTAAAATGGAAGATTCTAATAGAACCTATTGGGGAAACTATGTAATAAAGGAGGAATTTAGATGAAGGCAATATGGAAGGGATATCTTGATGCTTCACTTATTTTAAAAATCACTGTTGCCCTCGTCCTTGGTGTCATAGCCGGCCTCGTCTTGGGCAAGGATGCCTCTGTACTCACACCGCTTGGAGACATCCTGATCCGGCTGCTTAAATTTTTGATCCTGCCGCTGATTCTGTTCACCCTGATTGTCGGGGTCAACCAGACAAGAGTTAGCAGACTCGGCCGGATGGGCGGGAAAATGTTCTTATACTATGTATTGACTTCCGCGATGGCCATCATTGTCGGAATAACCGGCGCCAGTCTATTCGATCCCGGAACCGGGATGACGCTGGATACGAAAGAAACATTCGAAGTACCTGAAAACCCTGGAATCACGAGCGTGTTATTAAGCATCATTCCTGAAAACATCGTGACGGCATTTTCAGAGTTCAACCTGCTCGGAATCATCTTTACCGCTCTTACCTTCGGGATTGCCATCTCCTATTTACGATCGAGTGACCAATTCCATGACGCAGGCGAGCAGGTGTACAAGCTTGCTGAAGGATTGAATGAAGCAACGCTCGTCATCATGAAAGCGGTATTGCAATACGTGCCGATCGGAATTTTTGCCATCATGGCGAATACGGTCGGAAGTCAGGGGATGGATACGCTCGTATCGCTTGGCAATATGGTGCTGGTTCTTTATGCAGCGATTGCCGTTCAGATCGGTCTCTATATTCTGTTTATGATATTCTTTAAAATCAGACCGGGCAGATTTTTCGCACAAGCCCGGACACCGATGATCACTGCTTTTGTCACGCAAAGCAGTTCAGGGACGCTTCCCCTTACGCTGAACGCGGCGAAAAACCTGGGATTGTCCAAAAGCCTTTATGGCTTCAGTCTTCCTCTCGGGGCGACCATCAACATGGACGGTGCCGCGATCCGCATTGCGGTTTCAGCCGTTTTCGCAGCTAACGTCATCGGGGAACCGTTGACGATATCCGAGATGCTGGTAGTCGTTTTAATTGGGACGCTCGCATCGATCGGGACTGCCGGCGTACCGGGCGCAGGGATTGTCATGATCGCGACCGTCTTTGCCCAACTTGGATTGCCGATGGAGACGGTGGCGCTCTTGACTGCCATCGATGCTTTGGTTGGAATGGGAGCAACAGCCCTGAATGTGACAGGTGATTTAGTGGGGACCGCGATTATTGATAAGACGGAGAAGGATGAGGTTGAGTCTGTCTAGATTCGTTGGTTTATGCTCCTTTACCGGGAGTGTTTTCAGTTGAACAGACCGCCTTGATATGTAAAAAAGCTTGCAGACATAGACTCTGCAAGCTTTTTTTTATTAATATTATGAAACCTGATGACGGTCCCACCCTGAATCCTGATCGGCAAACAGGATTCCCAGTTCGTGATGATCGCCTTCGTAAAGGGCACCTTGTTCGAAGCGATTTTCTCCATTTGTCCCGAGGACCTCGAGTTTGCAGTAGGCCCCATTTTTCTGGAGCGCTTCATAAAATTCTCTTTCTGTGTGTACGTCTGTACCGTTCACCTTCAGAATGATTTCCCCTACTGCGAGGGATAATTTTTCTGCAGGTGTTTGAGGAAGGATGCCAAGTATCATGACGCCTCTTGGCTGTCTTTTATAGTAATAAGGCTTCGCATCTTCCGAAGAGCGGAGGCGATACACAATCCATGCGCGGCCGAGGACCGCGATGACCCCTGCGGCGACCGAAAACATCGGTGCCCAAAAGCCTGTAACAGCAAGCGTGAGGATAAAAGCGCCAAGCCAGAATACCCGTGAGCCCGTTTGCTTGATCGCGATTTCCGGCAATGTGCTTTTCACAAGCTGCTGGAAACCAAGCAGGAATGGGACGCACAATAGCGAATAACTCTGTGTGCCAAGCGTGAACACCGGCCACCAGTCGAACGGCAGTGTCAGATTCCCTGTCGGCAGCAGCACAAACATCGGTACCAGCCAAAGCTTCTTGCTCTGATGAACCCCGACCTTCAATCCCCGCTCGCTTTTAATCAGGCGCGGAGAAGTATGCTTCCAGCCGTTCAATTTGATGAGCATGCCTTCTATTAACGTGAGCACCCCTGCTAGGACCATCACTGAACTCAGCAGCCCGAGATTCAAATCTTCCACATAACTATGTACATAAGGGATTTCCCAATCGAAATAGCGGACCGTCACGAGGAGGAAATAAGAAAATCCGACTGTGATGGCTGCAGAAACAAGATGAAAGTTTCTGGTAAGGGCAAACAGTACACTCAAAGCCCCGATCAGAGTAAGGGCGATCACCGGGATGACAAGACCCGCTCCGATTGAGACCAGAGAAAACACCAGCCCTATTGCGATTCCATATGATAATAGAACACGTGTATCATGATATCCGTCCAATAATCTTGTGTTAAAATCCTTGCGTTCCCTCTTAACCCGGTAATATCCAGTCAAAACCGCTAAAAAAACGGATAAAAACAGAACCGGGTGAAGAATGAACTTACCCAATGCTTTCAATACGTCCAATAACCAAAGCTCTACCAATGTTCCGTCACCCCCTCAAATCTATCGATTGATTGTTATCTTATATTTTATCAAAATACTATGCTAAAACCTATTGCAATTTTTTTCTGATTCTATTACATAGGGGAAATTTCCATCATGTGCAGTGTACAATAAAAGGTTTTTCGACAGCATCCCTGATATTTTCCCGGGAAATGATGTCGTATTTTCTGGTTTGGTTGGGGATTTTATGGGTGGGGGGTGGTTTGGTAGAGGGTGGGGTGCCTGGCTCAGAATGGCGGGTTTGAGCCAGGTTCATTTCTTGTTGTTTGAGCCTGGCTCATTTATTGTGAGTGGTGCCAGGCACAATCTGCCGGTTTTGTGCCAGGCACAAATCGACTCTTTTGTGCCTGGCACCTGATCATTATATTGTACCTGGTACAAATCCCGGTCGATGTACCAGGTACAAATCACTCGCTATGTACCTGGTACACAGAACTTCCCTCATACCTTTACACCCGCAAACGACAAAAAGACCGCCTCCCGTATCGGGAAGCGATCCAACATGATTATTCGTTTGACGTCTGTGCCTTAGCAATGCGGTTCACGTATTCGATCGCTGCCTGCAGCTGGAGATCGTTCTTTTCGTTCTGTATTTGCTGATAGATTTCAGCCTGCAGGTGTTCCGCTGTTTTACTGTCGATGACTCCGTTCACGTCCAGGCCTTGCTGGATCTGGAACTCCTTGACGGCCATCTCTGTTTTCTTGCTGTAGTAACCGTCTGTCCGGTCGAGCGTGAAGCCGAGCCCTTTCAGCATTTCCTGGGCATTCTTGACTTGCTCGTTATTCATTTCAGGCTTCAGCGGTTTCTCGAGTTGAAGAGGATGGGCATAGTAGTAAGCCGGCTGTTTGACCGCGACATCAGGCCTGATCCCCTTCTTATGGATCCAGTTGCCGTTCGGTGTGAGCCACTTATACATGGTCAGTTTGATGTTGCTGCCGTCCCCCATCGGAACGGCCTGCTGGACCGTGCCTTTTCCGAAGCTCTTCGTCCCGATGAGCGGATACCCTTCCGTCTCCTTCAGGGCACCTGCCAGGATTTCCGATGCAGATGCACTTCCTTCGTCGATCAGGACGACGACCGGATAGGCTTTCTTTTCTTTATTGCTGGAGAAGGATTTCATCACTTCACCGCTTCTTTCCTGGATCTGGATATAAGGCTTCTTTCCCGAGACAAATTCCTGGAGGATCTGTTCGACACTGGATAACAGCCCGCCCGGATTTCCGCGGACATCGATCACCAGACCTTCCACCTTTTTCTTTTCGAGCTCCGTCAGCTGCTTCTTGAAATCAACCGCTGTATTCTCGGAGAACGTCGTGATCTGGATGTACCCGGTTGTGGTCCCGTTCACTTTTTTCACATCGGAATGAACGGTTTCGACCGGTATATCATCCCGCTTGACGGAGACTTGGATCGGTTCCGAAACACCTTCCCTCAGCACCTCGAGTTTTACTTTTGTGCCCTTTTTCCCTCTTATCTTGAGAGTGGCTTCATATAAATCGAGGCCGTCGATGCTGCTGCCGTCAATCTTGACGATACGGTCATTCGGCTTAAGTCCCGCTTCTTCTGCAGGTGAATTTTTAAAAGGAGCAACGATGATCAGTTTCCCGTCCATCATCGTGACTTCAGCCCCGATCCCTTCGAATGAAGAATCGAGGGCATCGTTGAACTGCGAGGCCGTCTCGGCGTTCATGTACACCGAATAAGGATCGTTCAACGTCTTCAACATCCCCTGTATCGCACCTTCCACGAGCTCTCCTTTATTTACGTCCTGAAAAAACTTCTCGCTGATCAGATCATAGGCCACTTCCACTTTATGAAGCTTGTCATTCACCTCTCCATTGCCCTCGAACTCCGTCAGCCCGTCCCCTGAATCGGTGACTTCAAACATGGTGACTCCCCCGTACATTCCGCCTGCCCCGATCAGCATGCTGATCACAATTGTGATGATAAGCTTTCTGCCTCTCAACTCCATATTTCCCCCTCCAACTTGTTGTCATGGCTGATAAGAAAAGCGCCGGCTGCATGAAGGTTGGTTTGTCCATATTCACGTCACTCATCAACTGACCGCCGTTATGTATAAAACGGACGGCTCGTCCTGTTGAATATCATTGAATGACCTGTATCACAAACTACCGCAGCCGGACACTTTAAAAAGCTCGGACCACTTTTAACAAAAAAGACACCACACAAAAACGCGCTTCTTCGCGGTGCGGTGTCTTTGCTTATTAAACTATATGCCGGAGGAGGACGGGTTATGATACTTTAGCCGTTCACAACACGGTTGGGTTGATATTTTTTCAGATGGGAAGAAATCATGCTTCCCCATTTCTCGAACTCTACTAAAAAACCGTCGTGCCCGAAGGCAGTGGAAACGAAATAATGCCTCCCTGCCCGTACCTGGTTTGTGAAGCTTTCCAGATACTGAGGCGAATAGATGAGGTCCCCTTCGTAGCTGATGGTGATCAGCTCGGTGGGATAATTTCGCGCAATATCTTCCATCGAACAGGCGCGGTCCCTAGTCAAGTCATGCGAGTTCATGGCTTTCAGGAGTGTCAGATAGCTGTTCGGATCGAATCGTTTTGCGAGCTTCTTCCCCTGGTAGTTCAAATAGCTCTCCACCTGGAAACAACTCTGTGCTTCTTCACGTTTGAACCGGTCGTCAAAAAGCTGGGGAGTTCTGTAGGTGACCATCCCTGCCATCCTCGCAATCTCCAAGCCTTTTAAATGAGTTCCCGGGGAGTAATGACCGTTTTGAAAATCGGGATCTGATTCGATCGCCTGGATGCCGATATGGTTAAAAGCCAAGCCGTAATCGCTGAGAGCAGGTGTGACGGCAAGGGCAAATACCTTATCGACGTATGATGGATACATCATCCCCCACTCCAATGCCTGCATCCCGCCCAAAGAACCGCCGATCACTGCTTGAAGGTGAGGGATCGCCAGTCCTTTCAGTGCCAGATATTGAGCTTTGACCATGTCTCTTACAGTGACTTTCGGAAAATCCCTTCCATACGGCTGCCCGGTTGAGGGATTGATGGAACCGGGACCGGTGCTGCCGTCGTTTCCGCCCAATACGTTAAAAGAAAGGATGGTGTACTCATCAGGGTCAAGGTACGAACCAGGTCCGATGAGTCCGTCCCACCAGCCAATGCTTCCCGGGGTCCCTTTTACAAGGTGATTCCCTGTGAGAGCGTGACAGATGAGGATGACCGGACCGTCTTTTCTGCCGATTCTTTCATAAGCAAGCTCCACCTGTTCCAGGGTGGAGCCGCATTCTAATGTCAGAGATGGGATCGTAATGGAGTTTACTTCGTATCGGGTCGTTTGGGTGTGGGGATTCTCCATTCCGTCTCCTCCTTTTTTGGTAAGTGTTTTTTGGGCAGGCGGGTTTCGTTCAGCCCGCCATACCCCTTTTTATCATTACAGATGGGGCCTGATGTGTTGTACTTTTATCGTGTGACCGGCCTCACTGCTGAGTTCTTTGACAAAACTCTTCCCGGATTAAACCGGGGAAGCTGCCAATGCCGCTTCGATGGCGCTGTCAAGGTCTTCGATCAGGTCTTTACTGGACTCCAGACCGACTGATAATCGAACTAATTCTTCGGTTACCCCGGTTGTGCGCAATTCCTGTTCATTCAATTGCTGATGGGTTGTCGAAGCCGGATGGATGATGAGTGATTTCGCATCCCCGACGTTTGCGACATGTGACCAAAGGGTGATGTTATCGACAACCTTGCGTCCGGCGTCCCTGCCGCCTTTGATGCCGAATACGACAATCGAGCCGGCACCTTTTTTCAGGTATTTCTGCGCCAGTGTGTGGGACGGATGCTGTGCGAGACCAGGATACGATACCCATGCCACACCGCTGTGCTGATCGAGGTGCTCGGCGATTTTCAATGCATTTTCCGTATGCCTTTCGATTCGCAGGTGAAGTGTCTCGAGACCCTGCAAAAGAAGGAACGCATTTTGCGGACTCAAGCAGGCACCGAAGTCACGCAGCAGCTGCACCCGGAGTTTTGTGATGAAGGCTGCTTCACCGACATCGACTGCATATCGGATGCCGTTATAGCTGCGGTCTTCATCGACAAAGCCCGGGAATTTTTTATTATTCCAGTCGAACTTACCGCCGTCGACGACGATTCCCCCGATCGCTGTACCGTGACCGCCGATCCACTTGGTGGCTGAATGGATGACGATGTCCGCGCCCCATTCGATCGGTTTGCATAAGTATGGAGTGGCAAATGTATTATCGATGATGAGTGGGATTTCATTGTCATGAGCGACTTTCGCGACCGCTTCAATGTCCAGCACGTGAAGACTCGGATTTCCAATCGTTTCGGCAAAAACAGCCTTCGTCTTCGGTGTGATCGCATTGCGGAAGTTCTCCGGATCGGACGGATCGACGAAGTGAACTTTGATGCCGTACTTTGGAAGCGTCGTGGAGAATAGATTGTATGTGCCTCCATAAAGATTCGTCGCTGCGACGATTTCATCGCCTGCTCCCGCGATATTCAGGATGGACAGCGATATCGCGGCCATCCCTGAAGAGACACCAAGTGCACCGATTCCGCCTTCCAACAGGGCGATCCGCTTCTCAAGGACATCAACTGTCGGGTTCATGATACGGGAGTAGATATTCCCCTCTTCTTCAAGTCCGAATAACTTCGCAGCGTGCTCACTGTTATCAAAAACGTAAGATGTGGTCTGGTAAATCGGGACTGCACGTGAACCTGTTGTTGGATCCGGTTCCTGTCCGCCGTGTAGTAGTAACGTTTCAACATCGAATGATTTTGTCATAATGAATTCCTCCTGGTTTTTGGTTTATTGGGTTTCCGCTGGCATTGTGGGTGAACGTGTTTGAATGCTGATGATGGATGGTGCCGGTCTCGGTGACAGCAGGATGTGATGGCTGCCTTTTCACCGAATCAGCCATCCTTGGGCTAGGAATTTTTAAAGAAGAGGAAAAATCAAAAACCCCCTTCCTAAGAAGAGGGTCTAATTTAATAGGGGTCCTCCTCTTATCTTTCAGGCAGTCTGCCTGCAGGAATTAGCACCTTTTCATGTGGTAGCAGATCGTTCCTGCGAACATGAAGGTTGCCGGGCTTCATCGGGCCTAGTCCCTCCGCCTCTCTGGATAAGAGCGATTTAGTTGTCTTTTAAGTAGTGCGTTGAGATGAATTATAAAGGCTGATTCATTCAACGTCAAGGGTATTTTCTGATTTTTTTTATTATTTTGTTTTTTGTTTTATTTAGATTGGGCTATTAAACCGCAGTTGTTTTCCGTGCATGACTTCGCTTTCCGCGGGCGAGCGGGGAGCCTCCTCGGAGATTTGCTCCTGTGGGGTCTCCCCTGCTTCGCTTATCCCTCAGGAGTCTTCGTCTTGCACTCCAACCAACAGCTGGAAACAGTTAAAGTTCGCCCATCATTCATGCAAGTCAAACTTTACTCGATAGATTTTTCGATTGCTGCGTTGAACTGGGTTACGATGTCTTCTGAGTCTTCGATACCTAACGATATGCGTACGACATGGGTGTTTATGCCGAGTTTTTCCTGTGCTTCTTTCGGCAGGGCGCGGTGTGATGTCCCCAGCGGGTAAGAGACGGTCGTTTCCACTCCGGCAAGGGTCGGCACGATCTTGATCCAGCCGAGGGATTTGAAAAATGCACTGATGTCACATGATGGATCGAGCTCGATTGTCACGATGGCACCGTGGCCTTTATCGGAAAGGTTATTTGGATAGTACACGTTTTTCACATGCGGATTCGTTCTAAGATTATCAGATAATACTAGGGAATTATGGGCCTGTGTGCCCATTCTAAGGGCGAGCGTCTTTGCACCTCTTGCCGTCAGCCATGCCTCGAACGGACTCAGGTTGGAGCCCATGTTGACGACTTTTTCCCTGGCCTTACTTACTAATTCCTCTTTTCCTGTCACGACGCCTGCGGTGATATCGCTGTGTCCGCCGATATATTTTGTGGCACTGTGGGCAACGAGATCGACGCCTTCCAGATAAGGCTGGCGCAGGTATGGTGTTGCGAATGTGTTATCGATGATCGTTTTGAGATTGTGTTTCCCGGCAAGCTCGACCAGCTGCGGAATGTCCTCCACCCTCATGAACGGGTTGGTCACCGTTTCACTGTACAACAGCTTTGTCTGCGGCGTGATGGCCTGTTCGATTTCTTCACGTTTGGTGAAGTCGACGAAGGTTGTCTCGATGCCGAAGCCTTTCAGTTCTTCCTTCAACATATGGAAGGTGCCCCCGTACAGGTCTTCCGCTGCCACGATATGATCGCCGGTTTGTACCACCGACAGCACGGCAGCAAGGATCGCCGACAAGCCTGAAGACGTCGCCACCCCGGCCGGTGCACCTTCAAGGGCCGCCACCATCTGTCCAAGTTCATCCGTATTCGGATTTCCCGTCCTTGTGTAGAGGTAAGGCGATTTTCCTTCATAGAACCCTTCAAGCTCTTCCAGTGATTTGAACGAAAAAGCTGAAGTCTGATAGATTGGCGTCGTTTTGCTGCGGATTTCCTCGGTACCTTTTAACTGGCTATGTACGACTTTCGTTGTGAATTTCATGTATGTCATCCTTCCTCTTGTAATCGATAGTATTTAGAAGAGTGTATCATATTCAGAAGATTGCGAGGAAGGAAAATGTTTCGGGGGCCGGATTGTTTTTTTGAAGTGCATTGAGTTATTAGGGGATTAGGGGTGCTTGGCTGGAGTTGCAGCACGGTTAGGTTTTTTTGATAGAGATGAAGAGACTGGTGGTATAGGAGGCTGGAATTTTTGAGCTGAGGTTACAGCGGTGTAAAGATTTTTCGACAAGTGGAACGTATTTTTAGGAATTTGGTTTGTATTTTAAAATGTTGCATGTGTTTCAGAAATCTTGCACGTATATTTTTAAATTGGCACGTAAAGTATGAAAAGTGGCTTGAATCCCTGTACCGAGCAAATTTTTTTAGGGTGCATCGAGGTGTTTTCTCCTTGAATTTGATTCATCCCGAAAGAAGTTAACAGAATCGGCTGCTAAAACAACCATTTTTATGTCTTTCGCTGTCATTTTACACCTTCCCAAACAAAAAACACCCGCCGCCAACGCAGCAGGTGCTCTTCCATCCAATCCTATACCCGGTCCATACAAGCGATCAATCGATCTTCAATGTCCAGCGCGATATTTTTAAGTTCATCATTATCCACCAGCTCAATCAACTTGCTTGGCTTCGCCATGCCGACCTTAGTCGTGCCGTTTTCAGTATAAACGGTGACTTTACACGGCAGGAAGTAGCTGACAAGCATGCTTTGTTCGAGCACTTTCTTTGCCTCATGAGGATTGCACACTTCAAGGATCACGACTTCCTCATTGAAATCGAGGCCTTTTTCCTCAAGCTTTCCGGCAAGATCGAGATTCCAAAGAACGCCGAAGCTCTCCTCTTTCAGCGCAGCTTCCACCTTCTCCGCCGCTTCTTTCACACTCAACGAAACTTCTTTTGTGTAATGAAACATCCAATACTCCTCCTTCATCTTCTCTCAATGAATAGTTTCTTCAAGAAAATCAATCACATACTCATTATATACCTTGAGGAGTATGCATCTAAACTTCTGTACTTTAGAGAAACGAGGGACGGGCCTTTAGCATGCTAAAGGACCGTCCCTCATCCTATTAACGCGTTAGTCCATTCCAGAGACCATTTCGCCCATCATTTCTTCGTTCATGGGGCCGACGATTTTGTGCTGGATCTGACCTTTGGTGTCGATCATGTAGGTGGTGGGGATGGTAAAGGCGCGGTATTCCCCGCCGATATCACCATCTACGTCCATCGGGATCGGGAAGGTGAGTTCGTAGCCGTCCACAAATTGTTGTACAGCATTCCTGCCCTCATCCATGCTGGTAAGGTTCACGGCAAGTATCTCTACATTTTCTTTCTCAGCATTTTTTTCGTAGTATTTTTGCATATGCGGCATTTCGGCCTTACACGGCGGACACCAGGTCGCCCAGAAGTTAAGGATCACTTTCTGACCCTGGTAATCGGAAAGCTTCACTTTTTCGCCGGCCAGAGTCGTGAGTTCAAAGTCCGGTGCACGGTCGCCCTTCGCCAGTCCCTGTTCGGCATTGGACAGGTCCATGGACTCCTCTGCAAGCTTTGCCGCTTCCTCTTGTTCCTTTTTCTCCTGCTGATCCTGGAATATGTTCACCAGGAAGATCCCGATCAGGAGTGCCACGATGGCCAAAGCAAAGTTACGTTTATTCACTAATTTTTCCTCCCTGCTTCATAAATTTCCGTTTGTTCATCTCTTTTCTGAAGATAAAGCAGAACGATGGCTAATACGATGTATGTGAGTGTGGGGGTCCCTATTTCGAATCCCCCGAATGAATTCATCAGCAGCTGAATCAGCGTGAAGATAATCAAGATCTGCATGCCCCAGACCCTCTGATCAGCCCTACCCAATTTTTTAAGTAAAACGAGAAGCAGTACACTGTTTAAAATGAGCTGCGCCCCTCCAAAGATGAACGTCCCCTGAAGAATGTCGAACACACCTTCATAAACAAGGACGGTCATGACCCACGCGGCAATCACATGTCGGGGATTTTCTTTTTTAATAAAAGTATAGATCAAGACAGCGGTGATTCCCATCCAATAACCGGCTGTGCCACCGTGAAAATAAAGAATGGTCAGCGGATGTTTGATGACCGTCCCGAAGTCGACGACGATCACGCTCAGTTTCCAGGTCAGGATAAAATAAAATACCGCGTTCGAATACCAGTCGCTCGCTTTCTTATTCCAGAAAAAGAGAAACAAGAATGTGATGACGAACGCGGATACGGTCGCTGCCCATGAGCCCGGGAACGTGAAGGCACCGATGTTATACCATTGTTGATTCATCATCATTCTCCTCTTTTTTAAATTGACCGGCCGGCAGCCGGACTTCAAATGTGTGGTGATGTCCGTCTGTCTCCAGCGTCAGCGTGCCTCCATGCGCCTGTACGATTTCCTTTGTGATCGCAAGGCCCAAGCCCGCTCCATCAGTGACAAACGATCGGGAGGAATCGACCCGGTAAAAACGTTCAAAGATGAGGTCTTTTTCAGCTTTGGGGATCTCTTTTCCGTCATGAGAAAATTGTACTGCATACTGCTGGTCAGCCACAAATCCTTTTATAAAAAGTTTTTTTCCGACGTCGTAGTCGGCAATATTTTGCAGGAGATTGCTGAAGACCTGGTGAAGACCGTCCCGGTTCCCTTTGAGGGAACAAGGTGCAAGTTCAGCCGTTACATCGATTTCTTTTTCCTTGAATTTCAGCTGAAAAGCCGTGATCCGACTTTGCAGCAGTTCGTGAATGAGGATCTCATCCTGATGATGAGCGGTCAGGTTTTCATCGGCCGTCCATCGATTGATGTGTACAAGCTGCTGCAGGAGCCGCTCGATACGGCCGGTTTCTTCCTGCAGTGAACGGTACATTTCTTTGTCCCCTTCAACGATCCCTTTTTCCAGCCCTTCAAGGTAGCCGGTCAGGTTCGTGAGCGGCGTCCGCAGTTCATGTGACAGGTCCCGGAGCAGCCGGTTTTGTTTCGTTTTTACAAGTGCCGTCGTTTCCGAAAGATCATTAAATGCTTCACTTAACTCCTTCACCTCATAGATGAGCGGCTTTTTCAATTTTTCGGGGTACTCTCCCTTTTTCAGTGCTTGAGTCGCTTCCGTCAGCTTCTTCAATGGGGTTGTCAGCCATTTGATGAAAAAGAAATGAAAGCCTCCTGCCAGAAGGAACGCAAGCGCACTGACTTTTATAAGATAATCGTTCAATAGACTTTCAAGACTTGCCCCTGTGATCTGCTGCTGGTTTACCAGGTTGCAGGCGTAATTCTTCACGGTAAATCCGGCAATCAGGATCACGGCCGCGATGATGAAGGTGTTGAGAAAGGTGAGCTGGGTCAATAGACTCCCGAGCTTTTTACGGTTAACCATTGAATTTATACCCCATTCCTCTTACCGTTTCGATGACATTCAGGCTCGTATCTTCCTGGAGTTTTTGCCTCAGATGGCGGATGTGAACGTCGATCGTCCGTTCCGACACTATTTTTTCATGTAATTCATACAGGGAATCAAGGATCTGCTGCCTTGAAATGACCTGGCCTGGATGCATCATCAGCAGCTGCAGAATCCGGAATTCGAAAGCAGTCAGTTCAATTGGTTTTCCTTTATACGTCACTTCCCCTTTTTGAGGTTTAAGGGTGAGTCCGCTGCGGCTGAGCTTTTGGCACCGGTTGGATGTACGGCGGAGAACCGTTTCCACCCGGGTCACGAGCTCGGTCGGACTGAACGGCTTCGTGACATAATCATCCGCCCCGGTTTTCAACCCGTGGATCCGTTCACTTTCACTCGCTTTTGCGGTCACCATGATGATGCCGATGTCGCTCTTTTCATCCTCGCGAATCCATCTGCACAGCTCTTCCCCTTGAATTTCAGGCAGCATCAAATCAAGGATGGCGAAGCAGGGATCATGCTCCCTGAACATGCGCTTCCCTTCTTCACCGTCACCCGCTTCAAATACTTCATAGCCTTCTTTTTCAAGAAAGATCTTTATGAGTTTCCGGATCTTTGCATCGTCTTCCACGACGAGGATGCTTTTATTCTGAACGTTCACGACCATTTCCTCCTAGGTTGAAAAGAGACTGAATACGGAAAGATATGCGGAGATCTGCTGCATTTTTCCGCTGAAAACGAGAAGCCCCATGGCGACCATCAAGACGCCGTTGAACTTCGCAAGCTTCGGAAGAATCCTGTTCACTTTTTTCATGACGCTGAATGTCCTTGTGATCATCATTGAGATGATCAGAAACGGAAGCGCCAGACCAAGTGAATACACAATCAGGAGCATGATGCCCTGAGTGAGCGTCGAGCTTGCACCCGCCAATAGTAGGATCGACGATAAGGTGATCCCGACGCACGGAGACCATCCGCTGGCAAATGCCATCCCGAGAAGGACCGAACCAAAAGCCGTCCCTTTCTTCTTCACTTCAAATTGTTTTCCGCCCTTCATCAGGAAGGAGAACGAAATCCAGCCCATCATCTGCAGGCCGAACACGATAATGAGGATCCCGGCAATTTGTTCTATGTACATCCGGTACTCCGAGAATAATCCGCCGAGCAGACTTGCGGATGCCCCCATTAAAATAAAGATGAAAGAAAAACCGGCGATGAATCCGAAGGACCTGATAAATACCACTTTTCGCTCCACCTGGATCCGCCCGCCTTCAGCCTGCCCGCCGGTCAAGTGACTCACATAAGCCGGCAGCAGCGGAAACACACACGGCGAGAAAAACGACAGCGCCCCCGCAGCCAGCGCAAACCAAATTGATACCTCTACCATACATTGTTCACTCCTTTATACCAATAGTATGGCGGGGGAATGTTAATTTTTTGTTAAGGGGTGGGGATTTTTGGTGGGGAATAGAAATGGGGGAGGGGTGGTGCGATTTTTTGGGGCATGGCGTAGATCAGGAGTGTTGAGCCTGGCTCGATTTTGTACCTGGTACAATTGATCATATTTGTACCAGTACATTCCCGGTGGTGTGTACCTGGTACAGTGCACGATCAGGTTGAATTGTGTCAGGAACAAAACCCTCACATTGTGCCTGGCACAATTCAATTGATTCGTGCCAGGCACAAAACTCCAGCTTTGTGCCTGGCACCGCCCCAACTATTTTATCCCTTGCGTACAACAATATTATAAACAGCCGGGTGCAGATGGCCAACTTCGGTATTGAATCCGGCCGTATCCAATTGCTGTGCCAATTCTTCCGAAGGAATCCGTTCTTCGATCGGCGGTCCCATTTCCGATTCCACCGCCTCCCAGTCGAGGATCAGCCATAGGCCGTCGTCTTTCAGCATGTCATTCAAATCTTGGAATACCTTGGTCAGATTCGGTACTTCATGCAGGACGAATGCAGAAACAACTTTGTCCAGAGTGTTCTTGTTAAAACTTAAGTATTCCAGCGAGGCTTTTTCATATTCAATATTGGTTACATCCGCTTCCTTGGCACGGTGCTGGAGATATTCGAGCATCTCTTGCTGAAGGTCGACGGCATGTACCTTTGTATCTACCGACTTTGCGATCGGCAGTGTCAGATAGCCGTTGCCGCATCCGAGGTCGGCGAGGAGGTCATTTCTATCCAATTGAAGAAGCTCGAGTACTTTGTCCACCGGCACCATTTCCTGCCGTTTTGGATCGAGCAGTTTGGATGCTTTGTGGTGTTGAAAAAGATGTCCGTGTCCTTGCATGGTTGGTCCCTCCGTTTTGTTGGTTTGTTTAGGTCTGAATAGTCAGTCCATCGAAGAATAATCGGTTTATTCCATTCTTTTCACTTTTACGGATATATAGACCGTTTGGGCAATAATCGGTCTGAACTAAGATACCCTCTTATGTATGTAAGTATGATGCTTTTCTCCACACCAATCAAGTAGATTGACTTCTTTAACGTAAATTTCAATTTAGTAATTTAGAACTATTACTTTATCTTTAATACGATTAACGGGATAGGACAGGCAGTCGATAATAAGGAAAAGATGGAAGTCCGGGTTTCTGTTGAAAACGGCATACTTCCTTAAAAGGAAGGACGCATAGCTGCGGATTTAGGGCGGATTCTATCATTACCGCCAGGATGGCCGGGCCGCCAACAAAAGATAAAGGGGATATCACAATGACATTTGAAGAATTGCAAACGATTAAACGTCATATAAGCAGGTTACATGCATTGATTGAATTGAGTAGCGATGAACAAAAGCACGCAGGTGAGTATATCCAGCTCATATGCTCTTTTTTGCGCATTCAGCCTAAAGAAGCTTACTTGCCAATGATGGAAGTGATGACAGTGATCAAGTATCAAAAGCCTGCTATCTTTCAATTATTGAAACATCATGGTGAAAGAGATCACCATTTTGAACTGCTCACTAACATCACAATGGATATTCGTACGGCTGAAAAGAACCTGGAGCATTGGCTATCGAAGTCTGCATAATGGAGGATTGATCTTAACGAAGGGTCAATTTAAAATAACAAAAAAACCGGCGGTCAAAAAAATTGGACTTCCGGTTTTATTATATAATTGCCCTCTCATTTGAACTAGCTTTTTGTGAACCCTTCAGTGCTTCTAAAATAAGCAACAAGTAAAATCCCGTGTTTCCGCCTCTGCGATCGATCAGCTGGATGTCGTCTACGATTCTCTTAACCTCTTCACAGCCCAGCCTGCTTAATACCATATCGCTGATTTCTTCCGCAGTATAGGAGCTGTACTTCTTCAAAGAGGAACGATTTCTCCTGCAAAAACTTCTCAATTGTCTTCTTACATCAGAAGTATTTATTTGTTCCATCTTGTAATCTCCTTTCTGTTTTCAGATGTTTGCCTGCCTGCAGTGACCTTGGGCTCTATAAAAAAATAAGCCCGCCAAAAAGAATGGCGGGCTAAATGAAACTGTCAGTTGGCGACAGCGTTCATTTATGTACCAATCCTTTTCGGTAGCCCGGCGGTCATAGTTTTAAAAAAACGTTAGATCCGTGGCTTTGCGTCCTAATCTTTCGAATTAGTTTGCCGTTATCGAAGGTTGTTAAATAGTTCAAATGATATAAATTAGTTTCATCCACAACAATACTATAGTACCAGTTACCAGCAATAGAGGAAAGAGTTTTTGTGCAAAAAACTTACTTTTTCGACATTTATTTCATTATACATTATAGCGTATGATTTGTAAGGGTCGAGGATTATTCTTTTATGAATATTAGAATAGAGAGAAGTATTTTGTAAACTATTATCCAAAAAAATCCTGCCATAAACATATGGCAGGATTTTTCATAGACTACTATTCTATTAGAAATTGATATATTGGCGCGGGTTAACAGAGTTTGATTTCGACGCATTCCATGAACCTGCATGAAGTTCAAAGTGTAAATGCTGACCGAAGGAATAACCTGTGTTCCCCATGTACCCGATTTGCTGTCCTTTGTCTACAGGCTGTCCGCTGCTTACTGATGAAGAAGACATATGGGCATAGACTGTAGTAAAGGTTTTTCCGTTAATCGAGTGAGTGATGTATACAACGTTACCGTAGCTTGAGCTGTATTGGCTCTTGATGACATATCCATCTGCTGCTGCAACGATTGGAACACTACCTCGTGCCGCGACATCGATACCATAGTGGTAACGAGGCTTGCCGTTCAATGTATCCCAGCCGTACTCAGTTGTGATAGCACCGGATGCCGGTCTTGTCCAAGTTCCGGAACTAACAGGCGTGCTCGGTGCCGGTGCTGCAGTAGAACCGCCGCTGCTGCTCGTGCTAGTTTGAGCTTGAGCTGCTGCGCGTTTCGCAGCTTCTGCTTCTGCCTGTCTCTTCTTCTCAAGTTCACGCTGGCGGGCAAGTTCTGCTAAACGTGCCTGCTCTGCCTGGATTTCACCGCCGATTTGCTGTTCCATTTTCGCTAACGCATTTGATTCTTTTTCAAGGTCCGCTTTTTCCACTTGAAGGGAAGCCTGCTGCTTTTCAAGCTGTTTGAACAGTTCCGCTTTTTGGGCTTTTTCACTGTTCAAGTCTTGCTTTAACGTTACTAGATTCGCTTTATCATCTTCTAATTCTGCTAGTTTCGTTTCTACTTCTTCTTTCTTTTTCTCTAATTCTTCCTGGTCTCTCTTTTGCTCGTCCATGATCTTTTTATCTGCACTCACGATTGTGTTGACTGCAGTGACACGGTTGATGAAGTCGCCGAAGCTGTCCGCGCCAAGAAGGACATCAAGATAGTTTGCTGAGCCGCCTTTTTCCTGAATCGCACGAGCGCGTTCTTTTAAAAGTTCATTACGCTCTTTGATTTTTTCCTCCAAAGCTTTGATCTCTTTTTTAAGTTGATCAATTTCAGCATTTGTTTCTTCAATTTCTTTTGTTTTCTCTGCGATTTTGTTTTCAGTATCTTTTATTTTTGCATCGAATTCTGCAATTTTCGCTTTAATATCCTGCTGTTTATTGATGTTGGCATTAATTTCTGATTTTTTCTGATCGATTTCACCATTGATTTTATCTTTTTTAGAGGAAACCTCATCTTGTTTCTTTTTCAAATCCTCTACTGAGGAGTGAGCGTTGGCTGGAGTTCCCAACGCCGGAAAACTCCCGATTGTTAATGCTGCTGCTATTGCTATTGATAAAAAATACTTCCTGTTCAAGCGGCATGCTCCTTTCAGCTTCTATCAACCTGTCGATTTTATACTCTCAAGAATTTACGTACAGACATGAAGCTTCCCCAGGCGCCGATCAAGCATCCCATTAAGAGGATCAATCCGTTTACTTGGTAGATGAACGGGGTAAAGTCCAATATCTGTATAAAATGATTTTGAAGTTTTGGCTTTATAAAGTCGTAAGCATAGTAATAACCAGTTGTAACAAGAGCGATCGGGATAATAGAACCTAAAACACCAAGCCATAGCCCTTCCAATACGAAAGGCCAGCGGACGAACCAGTTGGTTGCACCCACGAGTTTCATTATCTCGATTTCCCTTCTTCTAGCGACAATCGTTATTTTAATCGTATTTGAGATGAGGAACATCGCCGTGAACAACAGACCGATGATCAGGACCAATCCGACGTTTCTGCTCATTTCAAGGATATTGAATAACTTTTCAATCTTCGCTTCTCCATACATTGCTTCATTTACATTCTCATACTTGTTGATCTGTGCAGCAATTTTTCCGGTATCGCGAGGATTTTCCGCTTTTACAATAAATACATCATATAATGGGTTATCTTGCTCGAATAATCTGAAATCGTCACCGAGATCCTTTACCAGGTTCTGAAGTTCTTCCTCTTTGGAAGAATAATCGACGGATTCGACTTCATTTATTTTCTTTATCTTATCTCCAACGGCTTTAGCTTCTTCAGGCTTCGTACCAACTTCGAGAAGTACGCGAACTTCAACATCTTTCTCTATATCGGTTGCTACCTTGTTCATGTTTAGCATCAGTACGATGAAAACACCAACAAGCAATAATGTGACGGTTACGGCACTGACGGATGCAAATGTCATCCAGCCGTTACGGCCGATGCTCTTAAAACTTTCCCTTACGTGACGGGCATACGTTCTAGCCTTCATAACCGTAATCACCTCGCTGTTCGTCCCGGACAATCCGGCCATTCTCAATGGCGATTACCCGATGCTTGATTGTATTTACGATTTCCCGGTTATGTGTAGCCATGATCACTGTTGTACCACGTGTTGCGATTTCCTCAAGGATATTCATAATATCCCAGGACGTTTCTGGATCCAGATTCCCTGTAGGCTCGTCGGCAATCACCAGCTTCGGCGTATTGACGATTGACCGTGCAATCGAAACACGCTGCTGCTCACCGCCTGATAATTCATTAGGGAGCATTCTGGCTTTATGCTTAAGACCTACGAGTTCAAGTACATCCATTACACGTTTCTTGATTTGTTTCGGATGCTCTTCTATTACTTCAAGAGCAAACGCAACGTTTTCATATATTGTCAGAGACGGGAGCAGTTTGAAATCCTGGAAGACCACTCCTATATTTCTGCGTAAATGAGGTACTCTGCTATTCTTGATTTTTGCTAGATTTATACCATTCACGATGATGTCACCTTTGGAAGGCTTCACTTCGCGGTACATCATCTTGATGAACGTTGATTTTCCGGCGCCACTTGGACCCACGACATAAACAAACTCGCCTTGCTTAATATGGACGTTAAACCCATTCGCAGCCATAACGCCGTTGTTATACTGCTTATAGACGTCTTTCATTTCAATCATTATAAAATCACCTAATTTGTAGTATGTAGTTCCCCTCTTGGCTGTGTTGTTATCTCTATGTGTGTGAATAAAATTCTTTTGCCTTTACCAAATTAGACATAAAATGGTGAAATTGCTCGAATTTCGCTCACGAAAATATTATAACATCACTTCTTACGATGTTAAGGAAAAATATTATTACAGTTTCATTTCAAAACCACATATTTTGAGAAATTTTTACCTTTTTTATTGACAATTGTACCTAAAATTCGATTTTTTCATAGTTATTTATACCTAGTAACAGGTACTAACAACAAGTAAAATAGATAGACTGTAATAGATTTGGATTCCCCTTTGTTTAAAGGAAGTGAGCTGGAATTTGAATAGATTTGGAGAGTTTTATTTGTTTGTCATATAGATTTAAAGAAGGGTTAAGTGAGGGGTGTGGATAAGAATGAAATTTTACATTGAATCCGGATTATTGTGGTGAAAAGCTGGTTTCAAAGCAAAAAAAAGAAGAACCCTCACAGGATTCCCCCTCTTCTGTCTTATTTTTTATTCGCCAGCCATTCAGCAACGGCTTCTGCCTCTTCACCTTTTACAAGATCTGCAGGCATTTGGCCTTTACCGTTTTTAATGATTTCAAGGATTTGGTCTTTGTCTAAACGAGAGCCAACATCGTTAAGAGCAGGCCCCATGCCGCCTTCCAAGTTGCCGCCGTGGCAGCTTGTGCATTTGTTGTTAACGATTTTCTCTGCATCAACGCCGCCTGAGCTCGTTTCCGTGCTGTCTCCGCCGTCGTCCCCGCCGCAGGCTGCAAGTACTAATGAAGTTCCTAAAAGAATGCCTAAAAGCTTTTTCTTCATGTTTTCTCCTCCTAGGAAAAAATTTAAGAGTAAGAATTCGACCGTGGTGAAATCTTTCTCCTATAGATAATTATACCAAGGTTACACCCGTTTGAAACCTTCGCCCAATACCTCTGAAGCGTCCATTGTGACCACAAATGCAGAGGCATCAATGCTTTTCACCAGTTGTTTCAGTTTTGTGAATTCTGTCTGATCGACTACGACCATCAGGATCGGACGTTCATCATCCGTATATCCCCCGTATGCTGATAGTTTTGTCACACCTCGGTCGATTTTATTCAAGATTCCTTCACGAACTTCTTCCTGGCGGTTCGTGATGATGAGTGCCATCTTGGAACGGCTGACCCCGACCTGTACAAGGTCGATGGTTTTACTCGTTACATATAGCCCGATCAGTGCGTAAAGACCTCGTTCAATATCAAAAACAATCGCTGCTGATAATACGATCATTCCATCGATCAATGCAACACAAGTCCCCAGCGACAGGCCGGTAAATTTGTTCACAATCTGGGCTGCCAGGTCGGTACCGCCCGTCGAAGCTTTACCACGGAAGACGATTCCAAGACCCATACCGACTCCGATCCCTCCGAATAGGGCACCAAGCAGCGGATCTTCCGTCCAGGGCTGCCAGTCCTCCGTCAGATAAACGACTAAAGGTAAGAATACAGTCCCGATCGCTGTTTTCACTCCAAATTGAAGACCAAGGAAGATGAGGCCTGCGATGAAGAGCGGAATATTGAATGCCCACTGAACGAAGGCCGGCTTCCAATCAAAAAGCCCCTTTAATATAGTAGAAATCCCGCTGACTCCTCCCGATGCTACCTCGTTCGGAAGTAAAAACACATTAAATGCAATGGCCACGATCGATGACCCAAAAACCACAAACAAATACTCAAGTAACTTCTCTTTCCGCGGATTAAATGACTGCTCTCGACGTTTTTGCTTCAAACCCATTCCGTACGACTCCTTCTGCGTATGTATTGATAGTATGAGTACAAGCGGAGTAAATCATCCATTAGTCTGTGCCCGGTCGCACTTTAGTACGTTAATTGAGCGAGGGACGGGCCTTTGTCTCATACTTTTTTGTATTAGTTGTTTTGTTGTTGGACGTGCTTGCTCAGGCTTTTGGTAAGTGCTCCCGGCATGCTCTGTTACAACCTTTGAGAGTATAGCACGGGTGTCGAAACGTGTAAATAACAGTTGAGTGACGTGTTAAAGCATTAATGGGGTGGGGTGAGATTTGGAGGGTTGATTGGCTTAGGATTTGGTGTGGGCGGTCGGTGAGTTTGGTATGGGGCCAAGGAGATTGGTGCCTGGCACAAAACAGGTTTTTTGTGCCAGGCACATTTCCACCTTTTTGTGCCAGGAACAATTTGTACAATTTGTGCCTGGCACCACAATAAAAAGCTGAACCTCTCCCGCTTTGGAGTGGTTCAGCTTTCGAAATTACTTAATTTTAGAACGCAGGTAAGCGTTGATGAACGGATCAATATCGCCGTCCATTACACCCTGCACGTTACCGGATTCTGTGTTGGTTCTGTGGTCCTTCACCATGGAGTATGGGTGGAACACGTAAGAACGGATTTGGCTTCCCCATCCGATTTCTTTTTGCTCTCCCCGGATTTCAGCCAGTTCCTGTTCCTGCTCTTCGATTCGCTTCTGATAGAGCTTCGCTTTCAGCATTTTCATCGCAGCTTCACGGTTCTTGATCTGTGAACGCTCTGATTGACACGTGACGACCACGTTTGTCGGCAAGTGCGTGATACGGACAGCAGAGTCGGTCGTGTTGATGTGCTGACCGCCGGCACCGCTCGCACGGTATGTGTCAACTTTAAGGTCTTCAGTACGGATGTCAATTTCGATTTCTTCATTGAACTCCGGCATCACTTCACAGGAAACGAAAGAGGTGTGACGGCGCCCGGATGAATCGAACGGTGAAATACGTACAAGACGGTGTACGCCTTTTTCAGCTTTCAGATAGCCATATGCGTTATGGCCTTTGATTCCGAGAGTGACGCTCTTGATACCTGCTTCATCGCCTGGAAGGTAATCGAGTGTTTCGACTTTAAACCCTCTCTTCTCTGCCCAACGCGTATACATACGAAGCAGCATAGAACCCCAGTCCTGTGACTCGGTTCCGCCCGCACCCGGGTGAAGCTCAAGGATGGCGTTGTTTTTGTCGTATTCTTCACTTAGCAGCAGCTGAAGTTCGTAGTCGCTCAGGCGTTTCATCAGGTCGACCAGTTCTTCTTCAAGATCCTGCTGCAGTTCCTCATCCGGCTCTTCTTTTACAAGCTCGAGCGTCAGCTCAAGGTTTTCCTGCGTTTCAAGCAGCGCTTTGTATTCATTCACAAGGGCTTTAAGGCCGTTTCCTTCATTAATAAGTCCCTGTGCTTTTTGCTGGTCATCCCAGAAATCTGGCTGGACCATGATTTCGTCGAGTTCCTGGATTCTTGCCTCTTTGTTTTCTAAGTCAAAGAGACCCCCTGAAGTCCGCTAATGTCTTAGCTGTTTTTTCTAATTCTGATCTGATTTCTGCTAGTTCCATGATTGGTCACCTCTAGAGTTATTTTAATTTGTATATAAATTTGGCTCTGTTAATCGCCGCTGTTGATTTCCGTGGAAGACTTCGCTTTCCGCGGGCGGTTGGTGAGCCTCCTCGTCGCTTCGCTCCTGCGGGGTCTCACCTAACTCGCTTTTCCCGCAGGAGTCTTCGCCTTCCACTACAATCAACAGCTGGATAGTCCTATATTCCAAGAATAGAATTAAGAATATACCAGGTACAATCTCTCCCACATCATGCCTGAATCGAAATCATTCCAGATGCTGCGCCTGGCATAATTCAGTCATTTTGAGCCTGGCACCCGGAACAACCCGGGATCTACCCGGACATAAAAACGGAAAAGTACCTGGCACTCCTATACAAGTACCAGGTATCCTCTTCAATCTAACATTTATCCCATTCTGCCGTGGCAGTGTTTGTATTTTTTGCCGCTGCCGCATGGGCATGGTTCGTTGCGGCCGACTTCTTCTTCTTTGCGGACAGGTTTCTTCTTGGCTTTGCCGCCTTCTTCTTTCGGGTTGACTGCTTGGCCTTTGGCTACTTCCTGACGCTGAAGGTTGTTTCTGATTTCAGCTTTCATGACGTATTTAGCTGCGTCTTCTTCGATTGCCAGAATCATGCTTTCGAACATCGCGAAGCCTTCATGCTGGTATTCGCGCAGCGGATCTGTCTGACCGTATGCACGCAGGTGGATACCTTGGCGAAGCTGGTCCATTGCGTCGATGTGGTCGATCCACTTTGTATCGACTGCACGAAGCAGGATGACTTTTTCGAATTCACGCATTTGTTCTGCGCTCATCTCTTCTTCTTTTTCATCATAGCGGACTTTCACGTCTTCCCAGATGAGATCCATCATTTCATCTGCTTCTTTTCCGCGAAGATCGTCCACTGTGATATCCCCTTCAGGAAGAAGATTCGCGTTCACGTAATCGACTATTCCTTGAAGGTTCCAGCTGTCGATTTCCTCGTTTGCCGTATGAGCCGCGACCTGGCGCTCGATGACGGATTTGATCATGCCTTCCACGATTTCGCGAAGGTTTTCAGATTCGATGACATCGTAACGCTGCTTGTAGATGATCTCGCGCTGCTGGCGAAGGACATCGTCGTATTGAAGAAGCTGCTTACGGGCGTCGAAGTTGTTCCCTTCCACTCGTTTCTGTGCAGATTCAACGGCACGGCTGACCATTTTACTCTGGATCGGCTGTGAATCATCCATACCGAGACGACTCATCATCGTCTTCATATTGTCAGAACCGAAGCGGCGCATCAATTCGTCTTCCATTGAAAGATAGAATTGCGTCACACCCGGGTCCCCTTGACGACCGGAACGTCCACGAAGCTGGTTATCGATACGGCGTGATTCATGACGCTCGGTACCGATGACGGCAAGACCGCCTAGATCGAGTACGCCTTCACCAAGCTTGATGTCCGTACCACGGCCGGCCATGTTCGTCGCGATTGTAACCGCGCCTCTTTGGCCTGCCTCTAAAATAATTTCGGCTTCACGGCCATGGTTTTTCGCGTTCAGCACGTTATGGCGTACGCCTTTTTTCGTTAAAAGTTTAGAGATCAACTCTGACGTTTCAACGGCCACTGTCCCGACAAGAACAGGCTGTCCTTTTTCATGACGTTCCTTGATATCCTCGACAACCGCCATGAATTTACCTTCCATGGAAGCATAAATCAGATCGGCACGGTCATCACGGACGATCGGTTTATTCGTCGGGATCACGATGACGTTCATATTGTAGATGTTGCGGAATTCCTCTTCTTCCGTCTTCGCCGTACCGGTCATACCGGAAAGCTTTTCGTACATACGGAAGTAGTTCTGGAATGTGATTGTTGCCATCGTCATGCTCTCGTTCTGGATCTCGAGACCTTCTTTTGCCTCGATGGACTGGTGAAGACCGTCACTGTAACGGCGGCCTTTCATCAGGCGTCCCGTGAAGGAGTCGACGATGACGATTTCGCCTTCCTGAACCACGTAATCAACGTCGCGGTGCATACTCTGGTGAGCTTTCAACGCCTGGTTGATGTGGTGGTTAAGAGTTACATGTGAAATATCGAATAAGTTATCAATGTGGAATGCTTTCTCCACTTTTGTGATACCTTCTTCAGTTAATTGAACACCTTTTGTTTTTTCATCATAGGTGAAGTCTTCGTCTTTTTTCAAAGTGCGGACGACCGCATTTGCCTGGATATAAAGCTGCGGCGTGCGCTGTGCGTTCCCTGAAATGATCAATGGAGTACGCGCTTCGTCAATCAGGATCGAGTCGACCTCATCGATGACGGCAAAATGAAGCGGACGCTGAACCATTTGATCTTTGTAAAGGACCATGTTGTCGCGAAGATAATCGAAACCGAACTCGTTGTTCGTTCCGTACGTGATATCCGCTTTATACGCTTCACGCTTTTCCTCTTTTGACATGGAGTTCAGGTTCAGACCCACTGTCAGACCAAGGAAATTGTAAAGCTGACCCATTTCCTCGGCGTCACGGCTGGCAAGGTATTCGTTGACCGTAACGACGTGTACGCCTTTTCCGGTGATCGCGTTGAGGTAAACCGGCATCGTTGCCGTCAGGGTTTTACCCTCACCTGTTTTCATCTCGGAAATGTTACCGCCATGAAGGGAAGCTCCCCCCATCAGCTGGACGCGGTATGGATATAGCCCAAGAACACGGCGCGCCGCTTCACGCACAACTGCGAATGCTTCGACAAGCATATCCTCCAGGTCTTCGCCTTTTTGATAACGCTCTTTAAAACGTTCCGTTCGCTCACGAATCTGGTCATCCGAGAGGCGCTCCATTTCCGGAGCAAGTTCTTCTATTTGATCAGCTATTCTCTCAAGCTTTTTGATCTCTCTTTTATTTGCATCAAACACTTTGTTTAAAATCCCAAGCATGTATAACGCTCCTTTATCCTGTATAAGTAAGAGCCAAACAACACTTTCACTATAGCGAAAGCAGATGAGAATTCCATGAGAAAAGGTAAAAGGCCTCCAAGCCTCCTATTTCCCCCGTTCAAACATCTCTACTAAACATTCGCTAAAAGCCCTATAAATCCTGCACATAAATAGATTCATTCCTATTAATTCTACCACTATCCCACCCCTCTTACAACTTAAGCCAAATGGATGCACTTCAATCGAGTGAGGGACGGACGTTCAGCGGTTTAAACGGATAAAGGCCCGTCCCTCATCGCGGTGAAGCAACGGGGGACGGGCCTTGGAAGGGGTTTATTTTTCTAATAGTTCGTAGACTGTGTCCTGATAGCTTTCCCAGATTTGTTTGCTTCGTCTGGAGATGCTGTTGGCGGACACGTCGAAGTATTCGGCCAGTTCCTTTTGGACGTGGCGGATACTGATTTCGTCGATGTTTTTCGCCATGTCGACGAGTGCACCTGAATAGATTTTCGGGTTGCGGATCGTCGGACGTTCTGTGTAGAAGTATTTTTCCAGTACTGAGACCAGCAATTCGCTTTCGGCTTTGTCTTCACCTTTTTCAGAAAGGAAGTTTTTAAGTGCAGTGAGTGCTTCTACATATTCAGGGGTCTTCCAGATTTCCACGCCTTCGATTGTGTCAGCCTGCTCAGTTGTCTGCTCCTGAACTTCTGGTATTTCAATCTCGGTTCCTTCTGAATCGGCTGATGCTTTCTTACCGGATTTCTTCTTTTCCGCACTGTATAAAACAAACCCGACGTCAGCAAGCATCATGTATTGATCTGAAAGATAGTCCTGAAGGTTCTCGAATTCACCCTGTTCAAAACGAATGTTCACCAGTTCCATCGCAGCTTTTTCAATCGATGGATAAATGAAATACTGGGCAAATGGGAGATACTTGTCCCCGTTCGGCAGCAGCAACGCAAGGAAGAAACTGTTCTCTTCCATCTTGCCGAATCTCTCTTTCACGACCAATTTGTCACCAGTGATGACTTCTTCCACGTGAAGCGTGCTGTCGTCCACTTTTTCAACCGTACCAGCTGTCACACGGAGATTTCTCCAGGATTCCAGAACTGAAGCCGTTTGGGGGCGCGTCACCGTGCTTACCGCCTTATCGATGAAACGGTCGATCAAACGTACTCCTTCCAAATCTTTCTGTGTGGCACCGTACCAGCTGACAAACGCCATTTCATAAATATCCGGATCGGCCTTCATCAGGTCCATTTTCTTCAGATATTCATGATACGCTTCTTCCATTTTAGGGTCCTGCGCCGTAGCGATGAAGTCATACAGTTGCGCCTGCAGCACATCAAGTTCCTGGTTCACCATTGCATCTATATTCACAACGTTCTCTTTTTCACAGCATTTCTTATATTTCTTACCGCTCCCGCAAGGACACGGTTCATTTCTTCCGACTGTACTCATGTATGTTCTTACCTCCGAATTGTTGAGTCCCGTTCACAAATGTTCATTATATAACATTTTGGGGTTGGGTTAAACTGTTTTGGTGGATGTAAAAACAACCAGTTGGAATGGAATTGCTCATTATTTCATAAAGTACCTTGATTACCGCTTTTGATTTCCGTGCAAGACTTCGCTTTCCGCGGGTGACCCGTGAGCCTCCTCATCGCTGCGCTCTTGCGGGGTCTCACATTAGTCACTTTTCCCGCTGGAGTCTTCGTCTTGCACTCCAATCAAAAGCTGGAGATGGGTAATATCTATTTCATATCCATAAAATAGAGCTGTTTTCAAAGTCAACCACCCCCTTGAAAACAGCTCCCTATCAATCTACCGCCCTTGCTTCTTCATATAATCCAATACATCCAAATCAATATAATTCTCTTCCTGCTCACGCATTTCGAAGTTTTCGGTATGCAGGTAGTCCTTCAGGGATTGATGCAGTGACTTGCCTTCGTCCGCATAACCCAGACGATTCAGCTCGTTCTGCAGGTCGTCCCGGACCTCGCCTTCTACCAGCACGACTCTTCCAGGTTCTGACTCTTTGAAATAAAGCTGGTGCATTAAATAGATTCGCTTCAGCTCTTTTATAGGAGAGGAGTGGTCATCAACACGCAGGTCAATGTAGCGATCATTGAAGCCTCCGTAGCCCCCGTTTTCTTTTACGACTAAAAGAGCCGCCGACTGCATTCCCCGCGAGTCGCCTCCTGCTTCCTGTCCGGCGTCCAATGCATGGAGCAAGCGTTCTGCCAGACTCCCGGTAGTAGATTCAAAGGTTTCTGCCATCGCTTTCACCGTGTTTTCATCTACTAAAATATTTCCCTGGGCTGCAAAATGTTTTCCTGTGATTCCGCCTGCCCAGTCATAGCAGCCTTCTCCGGTAAACGTAGCGCCGTGACCCCAGGCATCAATGAGACCCACCTGTCTGAGATGGCGTTCCGGATCATCTTTTGTAATGATGTCCATTGCTTCCTCGGCTGTCTTTCCTTCTTCCATCAGCTGAAGCGCCTGCGGTCCGTAAGCGGTATTGGCGTATGACTGAGTCGCTACCGCCCCCACACCTGCTTTGGCAAAAGGGACAACCGAGCCGACACCAAGAAACTTGGACTGAACCGCAATTCCCCATTCTTTTTCTTCAGGATCATATCCGACTATGGAATACGTCATGTTGAAGTCCTCCTTTTAAATGAGAGCGTCCGGGTTCAAACCTTTCAGCTCTTCTATTACAAATAACCCATCCTTGCGAATCAAAACATCGTCGAAGTACATTTCGCCTCCGCCATACTCGGGACGCTGGATGCAGACCATATCCCAGTGCACGCTGGAACGGTTTCCGTTATCTGCCCCTTCATAAGCCTGTCCCGGAGTGAAATGGAAGCTGCCGCTGATTTTTTCATCGAACAAGATATCAAGCATCGGCTCTTTGATCTTCGGGTTCACACCGATCGCGAACTCCCCGATAAAACGGGCACCTTCATCGGTATCAAGAATATCATTGAGTTCCTTCGTTTTATCAGCTGTCGCCTTCACGATCTTTCCGTCTTCAAAAGTCAAAGAGATATTATCAAATGAAAAACCGCGGTATAAAGTCGGCGTATTATACGTGATCGTACCATTCACACTGTCCTTGACCGGGGCCGTATACACTTCCCCGTCCGGGATATTGCGCTCGCCGAAGCACATGACTGACGGAATGTCTTTTATGGAAAAAGTAAGATCCGTCCCCTCACCTGTAATCCGGACTTTATCCGTCCGGTCCATCAACTCTTTGAGGGGCTTTTGTGCCTCCTCCATCTGCTTGTAGTCGACTGTGCATACTTCCAGGAGATAATCGAAGAACGTGTCATAGCTCATCTTTGCTTTTTGCGCTAGAGATGGGTTCGGATAGTTTAACAGGACCCATTTCTTCTTCTGGACAAGATAGTCATTGGAATCTTTCATATGCGGCATGAGCAGCTGCCACTGCTCTGCCGGTACCTCACTCATTTCGGCATCATTCGGGTCGCTCGATATGCTGATGAATGCATCCAGATCCTGATACTTTTCCATATTCCATTTATTCATGAGAATCATCTGCTCTTCCTTTGCATGAGTACCCATGATGCGCATCAATTCCTGATCGCCGAATTCAAAATACGGGATGACCCCCATATCATACGCTTTTCGAAGCAGCTCCTTTACCAGCGGCTTAGTTGTATACTCACCTGTGATCAGGAGTTTTTCTCCTTCTTTCATTTTCAATGAATGTATCAGAAGCACCTCTGCCAATTTTCCCAAACGTGGATCTCTCACTTTGGTTCCCCCTCTATTTTTGTCTACTCTTATATTTCGACAAAAATTGGAAGAAACCTCCTATCAAAAAATCCTGCAGCCATAATGACTGCAGGATCTTCAATTGTTAATGATCAGTTCGTTTCAATCAAACCGTATTTTCCGTCACGACGCTTGTACACAATGTTTGTCGCATTGGTTTCAGCATCTGTGAAGACGAAGAAGCTGTGGCCTAACAGGTCCATCTGAAGAATCGCTTCTTCACTGTCCATCGGTTTCAGGTTGAACTGTTTTGTACGCACTACTTCTGATTCATTCTCGTCCTCTAATTCAACAGCCGCTGCGCCGTTAGGAGAAACATGGTTCAAATCCTCCTGGGCTGCGAAGAACTCTTTCGGGCTGCCTTTCTCACGCATTTTACGGTTCACTCTTGTTTTATGTTTACGAATTTGTCTCTCTAATTTATCTACTATTAGATCAATGGCCGCATACATATCTGTGTGGCGTTCCTCCGCTCGAAGGACCAGGTGCGGCATTGGAATAGTCACTTCAACTTTAGTATTTTTATCAGGGTACACTTTCAGATTAACATGTACATTTGCATCAGGAGTTTCATTAAAGTAACGATCTAACTTGCCAATCTTCTTCTCCACGTGTTCGCGAATCGCTGGAGTTACCTCAATGTTCTCGCCTCGAATGTTGTAATTCAACATGTAAACTCCTCCTTTTAAAAATAAAGCTATGTTTATATATTTCTACATTCCCTCAATTATTCCTGCTTAAACTTTCGAAATTTTTTGTCATTTCACAAAGTATTTTGTCGCAGGATTGCGGCAGATGTCGAAAGTGTCGCCACATAAGGGATTGAAGAGATATATGAGTAAAGAGTGTGTGGAGCTGGTTCGTGACTAACTACTCTTTACACTATTATTGTCTCACGATTTTGGAGGAATAGACGGGGGAAATTTGAAGGATTGGTGGATATTTTGGGGCAGGTTTGTGAATGGGTGGGAGAGTAATTGGTGCAAGACACAAATGCCTTGTATTGTGCCTGGCACCGCGATTGTTACACATCAACATCCCTCTTACTAAAAACAACCACCGACAATAAACCGAAAACAGCCAGATACAGTCCGACCACCATCACCGAAAACCCAAACGTCATGCCCTCAAAAGGAGGCGAGGCAAAAAAGTACTGCTGCAAATCCGTATTCGCCAGCAATAAATACTTCCCCCACTCCATCCCGCGTTCATTAAGAAGGATCATGAACGTATTCGAAGTGAACGTCAAGAAAATGGTCACTCCGATCGCTAGAGAGCTGCTCCGGGTAATCACCGATAACGTAAAGGCCAAAGAGCAAATGATGATCATTTCAATAAATCTCAAAACGTAAGCCCCGGCTACCACAAAGAAGTTCACCGTGAATTCAAAAAAACTATCATAAAACCATATAATTCCGAGCAATGAAGAAAACAAGAAATGAGCAGCAGTCAATATGACTGCCCAAACAATCACCGTTAGATATTTAGAAAGGAGAATGGTGCTTCTTTTAATCGGCCTGATCAACAGCAGCTTGATCGTACCTCTCGAGAATTCATTCGACACGATATCACCCGCGATCACCAGGCAGAATATCTGTATAACTAACAAGAGATTCGAACTGATTCTCATAAACTCCCAGAAGGAAAACTGGATGCCGTCAAAGAGCATGTAGGTGAAGAAGGAGGAAAGAGAATTGATGAATACGATGATTCCGAGGGAAATCCAGGTGCGGTTGAGTGAAGCTTGTTTGATTGTTTCGTTGGTGATGAGGTTGATCAGGGTTTGCATTGGAGTCATCATCTCACTAGTGTTTTTTAGAAATCACTATTATCATAGCATAAAAGACTTTCTAAAATAGAAAAAGCCCCGGCATATGCGAGGCTCTAACATCAGTTATTCAAAAGAGGCTTCAATACCTGATCCATTTCCAGTCTCCAGGCAGAAAATGCAGGGGATAGTTTCCCTTTGACAATTTCTTCTTTCACGTTACTTTCTTGAAAATGACCGTTTAACTCCATTGCTTGGTCAATGACACCAACAAACTTCATCATAATTGACAAAATATCCGGACGTTCTTCAAACATCTGCCCCAACATTCTATTGCTCTCTGATACCTGACCAAGGGCTTCGAACACATCCGCCAATACCCGGTCGCCTTCCGTCTTTTCTATATCAGTAAAACTCACTGTTACATAATCAAATGCTTCTTCGATTGTTTCCAGCATTCCAACGTACTGGTTGAGGAGTTCGAATTGTTTCTCGTCCAGTTTTACTGCGTTTGTCAAGGAATCACCTATTTCTTTTTATCGTAAAACATGCCGTCGTGCTGAAGTGATTGGTAAGGATTCGTATAGCGCTGTGCCGATGTTTTTTTCTTGGATAAGCCGTTCATGTCACGCTTGATTTCTGTACGTAAAAGCATAAGTTTCCGGTCAATTTCCTGATTCCACGCCATCATTTCCCTGCCCAGCACTTGCTCATCTGTGGAAAAAGGAGGCTTAATGCTGCCCAGCAGACTCTGCCTTTCCACCAAAAGCTTTTCGATTGATTCAATGACAGAGTCGCGATTTTCAGAACTTACCCCATCGATTGCTTCTTTCAGCTGCTTCGTGATGCTGTGGCATAGAAGGACAGAACTCATTAAGCCTGCCCGCCTTGCCCTGCATGCTGCTTCTGGCGGTTGAGCTGGATGACTTGTTTCCAGGTGTCGCGGAAGTCGGTGATCAATCCTTCAACTTCTTTTAAAATTGCTACATCATTCTTAATATTGGCTTCCGTTAAACGGCGATTAATGTAGTCATAAAGAGACATCATGTTTTGTGAAACTTCCAGATCAGTATTAAGTGTCACCATCAGTTCACTAATGATTGCCTGCACTTTTTGGATATTCGTATTTTTTATTTCGATATTTTTTTCTTCAATGGCTTTTTTAGCTATATGAATAAATTTCAGACTTCCATTATAAAGCATAAGTGTAAGTTCACCTGGTGAAGCCGTGTTAACCGAGTTGTTTTGATATGCTGTATAAGGGTTATTGATGGCCATATTGACACTCCTTTTATTACCTTGCTTTATAAAAAATTACATTCCCCCACCGAATTGCTGCATGAGGTACATGGACTGCTGGTTGGCACGTTGAATAGCTTTCTCCATCGCGGTGAATTGGCGCCAATAGCGATCTTCCACTTGGATGAGACGGTCTTCGAAACGATCAATCTGATTATCCGTTGAATCCAGTAAGCGCCCCAAAGTGAATGAGTTATTTCCACTGGATGCTTTCCCAGCTTTTTTCTCGACACTGTCCATCGTATTTTTCAAAGTTTCGCGTAATCGACGAGCAATACCCTGTTCTCCTGATGTTGCTCCATCTTTAGCGAAAATCTCATAAATGGCATTGGGATCTTTGGAAATGGCTTCTTTTAATTTGCTTTCGTCAATGATAAGTTTGCCTTTATCAAGATAGTTACTTGACGTCTTAATACCAATTTGAGCAAGCTGATCGATTCCCGATACTCCTCCTGAAACAGGGGTATATAGATCCATCCTCATCTTGTTCATTGCAGAAGATAGAACAGAATCATTTCGTAAAGTACCACTCCGCGCCTTTTCTTCCCAAAGCTCGATTTCCTTTTCTTCCATCGCTTCCTTTTGTTCTTTTGTAAGAGGCTGGAAGTTCCGATGCTTTTTCTCTCCTAGTTCACCATTCACCTTTTCGATGAGTTTGTTATATTCATCTACGAATTTTACAATCTTCTCTAAAATCTTATCCGTATCAGGCTGTGAACTGAATGTTACGTTTGTGTTTGAAGCGTTTTTTAACGTCAATTCAAAGCCATTAATGGTAAACGTGTTAGAGGCACGCTCCGTTTTCATTCCATTGTATGTAAAAACAGCGTTTTCCCCTGCTGCTCCCCTGCCACTTGCTGCAGCAGTATCATTATTTCCATCAAGCTTTAGGTGAGTGGTAAATAATGCTCCCTGAAGTTCAATTTCTGCTCCAGATGTATTATTACCGGTATTTTTGCTCATCACCGACATTTGTTTGGTCTGGGTATCATAGAACATGGATACCCCTGTCTGGGCATTGATTTTAGCAATAAGGCTATCTAAGGATTCATCTTCAGCCATAAATTTTATCTCTGTAAAATCTGAAGCCATCGTACCGTCTGCTTGTACTGCCCTCACTTTAATACTTTGCTCGCCCGATAACCCGAACGATTCACTCAACTTCTTTTTGGAGTCAAAAGCTGCGCCGTCTGATTGAGTAATGGGTCCCGAACTGTACATTGTAGCTGCAGAAGCCAGTTTTTCCACATTAATCGTACCTGAAAAATCCGTAGTGGAACTTATATTCTTCACTGATATCTCATTGGGATTTGAAATAGTCACTGCTTTCTGTGTATAAGTCCCCTGCTTCATTACCCCGTCAAAAATGAGGTTGCGGAAATCAAACATCATTTTATTCATATCACGGTAATCATCACGCTGCCACTCCAGATATTGCTTCTTTTGCTCTAACTTATCCAAAGGTATACGCTCAGCCTTCATCAGGTCTTTAATCATCTGTTCTGTGTCCATGCCGCTCGCAAGTCCACTTATTCGCATATCACTGGCCATAAATATCTCCTTTCTTTATATCTTTTTATCTACCATCAATCCGACAAACTCTGTCATCGCCGCATACATATCGAGAATCTTCTTTGCCGGTATTTCTTTTACCACTTCTTTTGTCTGTTCGTCTACGATCGTGACATAATATTCTTGTAATTTATCGTGAAATTCGAATTTCAAATGTGTATTTGAAGCTTGTAGAAACTCATTCATTCCTTGAACGACATCAACCATTTTTTCTTTTGTGACAGGCTCTTTATTGGATGCTGCTTGTTGGCGTTCCTGAACTTGGAGTTGTTTTACTGCTTCACGTGTGTTTGGTTCTTCTTTAGTAAATGATTGTTGGTTTGATATGGACTTACCTGCCACTTTTTGAATCACTTTGTTTCCTCCCAAACATTTATCATAAAATTTATATCGGAGTAATTTTATGATTGTTTAGAAATCAATAGAAAAAAGGGTGCTGATGCACCCTGAACGTATATTATTGAATTGTTAACAATATTCTCTTGTACAATTTTCCATTTCTTATAGTGATGGTAACATTCCCATAAGTTGCACCTGCTGGTACAGTAACCTTCCCGTTCTCATCTACGATTGCCCTACTCGGAACTGAACTAGTATATGTCGTTCCTTCTGTACCTGATGTCAGATCCTTTTCTGACTCATCTCCAAAGATTCCAGATACTGTTATTTGTGTTTCTTCTTCTCTGTATAGGGCTGAATCCTCAATCGATGCTGACAAGGTCTTTAGCACTTTACTTTGATCTTCTTCAATGGTCAAAACCAACCTTGTATATAACGTTCCGTTTCTTACTGTAATTGTTACACTTCCATATGTTGCGTCCGCTGGCACAGTGACTTTTCCATTTTCATCTACCATCGCCCTGCTCGGCACCGAACTGGTATATGTCGTTTCTTCTGTACCTGACGTCAAATCCTTTATAGTCTCATCTCCATAGACTCCCGTTACACTTAACTGAGTTCCTTCTCCCCTGTATAGCGCTGAATCCTCAATCGATGCTGACAAGGTCTGTAACACTTTACTTTGATCTTCCTCGATGGTCAAAACCACTCTTGTATATAACGTTCCGTTTCTTACTGTAATTGTTACACTTCCATATGTTGCGTCCGCTGGCACAGTGATTGTTCCGTTTTCATCTACCATAGCCCTGCTCGGCACCGAACTGGTATATGTGGTTCCTGCTGTACCTAATGTCAGGTCTTTTAATGATTCATCCCCATAAAGGCCCGATACGGCTAATTGTGTTTCTTCCTCTCGGTATAATGCTGGATCTTCAATCGTTGCTGACAAGTTCTTTAACACTTTACTTTGGTCTTCCTCGATCGTCAGAACCACTCTTGTGTATAACGACCCGTTTCTTACTGTAATCGTTACACTTCCATAGGTCGCGTCTGCTGGTACAGTGATTGTTCCGTTTTCATCTACCACCGCCCTACTTGGCACCGAACTGGTATATGTCGTTCCTTCTGTACCTGATGTCAGATCCTTTTCTGACTCATCTCCATAAATACCTGTAATGCTCAATTGAGTTGATTCATTCCTGAACAATTTCGAATTTTCAGTTTTAGCCCTAATCTCTACCAATTCATTGCTAGGATCTTTCTCCACATACAAGACTGCTATAGCTTTAACTGATTTATTCACTAGAGTTATAGTAAGCTTTCCATATGAAGCATCTTCTGGGATGATTACTGTACCATTTTCATTTACAGATCCTCTGCTTGATAATGAACTGATATAGGAAGTTCCTTCATCACCTGAAGTAATATCTTTAACCACTCCATTACTCCATCTTCCTAAAGCGTTCAGCTGAATAGTGTCTCCGGGATATACTCCAATTTCATCTGGCGTTACATTAATCTCTGTTAATTCCGGTACATTGATATTTATTTTACTTCTAACATAAACACCATTATTTTTTGCTGTAATCGTTACTTCCCCGCTAGTTGCATCGGAGGGGACTGTAACTAATCCATCCCCACTTACTTGTGCAATAGCAGGGTTAGAAGAAATGTAACTTGTACCCTCTATCCCCTTTGACACATCTTTTGTTGTGCCATCTGTCATAAATGCTTTGACCACTAGCTGGAGCCTGTTATTAGATAATGATAGTGTTTCCTCTCTAGGAGAAATGGATAACTCTCTTACAACAGGTTTAGATATTTGGACGATTGTTTTAGTACTCAATCCGTTGTAGTTTACAATAATTTCTGCTGTGCCCTTTATTTCTCCTATAGCCGCTTGAATTAGACCGTTACTACTAACACTTACAAGAGAAGGATTACTACTGGAATAAGTGATGCCACTGGATGAGCTTGTTATATCTTTTCTGGCACCGTCATTAATTTCAACCACTTTCAACTGTTGACTCTCCCCAGCATGTAAAATCGTTGAGAGTGGTGTCACTTGAAGAACGGATTCAATGGTTCCTTCATTGATTTTTATTTCGACTTGTCTTGTTAGTTCTCCATAGGAAACTTCTAACATAACAATGCCGGAACCGGCTGATTCTGGTATAGTAATTAACCCTGTAGTACTTACATTCAATAAATCAGGGTTTGTCGAAGTATATTTTACTAGGTTCTCATTAGTCACATCTGCATCTGGTACAGATTCATTACTTGATTTAAGAACAGGTTTTAACTGGTATGTTTGAGCGCTGGACAACACTTCTGGCGCTTCAAAAAATATACTATTGTGAGTACCTGGGGTTATGGTGATTTTCCCCATTACATTAATATTAAATTCAGACAAAGGACTACTCCCTATCTTAATAGGACGGGCATAATTGCCGACCGCATCTCTTATAGATAAATTATTTAAGGCCCATTCCCCTAACTCATCATATTTATCTATATAGATCGTAGCGGTGTATTGATTATTTTGTTTTATAAAATTTAAGGAGTAGATTTTCCCACTGGGCTTTCTATAGGAGCCATTAAGAGTGCTGTAAGTAATACCGGATAAGTTATCTTCAACTTCAATAGTCAATTTAACAGCTGCCTTCTCAGCAGAGATTTGTGAAACGCCAATTTTTCCGCCTATAAATTCCGGTGCTTCCCAATCCGGGGTTGTCCCTATCACCTCAACAGTACAGTGATTAAATGATTTCTCTTCATTATTCTCATTCTGGTAATTTGTGATTGTATTAAAATTCCCCACATTGTCACGCAAGTAAACAGAGGTAAGGACTCTATCTCCTCTTTCCTCATATTGTGAAATTGTCATTGATCCAACATATTCATTATCTGTAGTAGTTTTATATAGATAAAAATACTTTGTATTACCGCTTGGGTTTCTATAATTTACTTTTACATATGATACACCTGACTCGTTATCTGTGATTTTTGCCCGCACTTCAATTTTCTCGTTTGGACTTACCTTGGTTGAAGTAACAGAAATTTCATTGAGTACCGGAGCTTCAGAGTCAATTGTCGTACCAGTTATGGTTAATTTGCAGTTTTCAAAACTTTGAAGGTTCCCATCTTTGTCTATGAAGTCAGAATAGGTTTTTGAATTTCCTTCTTTATCACTAATATATATAGAAGTTAGTATCCATTCACCGCTTTCTTCATATTTTCCTATCGAATGAGTACCCGTGAAAGTACCAACTGCATCCTTATATAAATAAATAGTTTGGGAAAGTCCACTTGGCTTTTTATAGTAAGCTTTAACCATGGAAACTCCTGACTCATTATCCGAGATGTCTGCTGTAATTTCTATGCTGTCATTAACGCTTAACTCCTGAGACTTTATTGATAATGAATTAAGTATCGGAGCCTCTTTATCGGTAGACATCGGAGTGCTTACTCCACTTACATTTAAGTTTAATCCAGAAAAATCGATTAGCTCACCGTTGGATTGAGTGGATAAATGAGATAAATGAACAGAATTATCTTTATTATCTTGAAGGAATATGTCCGCTACCTTCCATTCACCCGGTACATCAATATCTGACACAGACATGTATGCTTCGTATGTTCCGGTCTGAGAATTTTGAGCAAATGGGACTGTAACAATCTGATTTGAGGGTTTTCTATAAGTAATAGATCCTTTATTAAAGCCAGAAAGTTCATCTGAAATTTCAGCATTAATAGTAATTGGAGTAGTAGGGGTCAGTTCATTACTCGACACACTTATAATTTTTATGTATGGGGCCTGTAGGTCTGGTGTGGGATCCTCGATTATAACGTCAACTGCAAAGACTTTTGTTTGAGAAAATAATAGTAGACATATAAGAATTACATAAAAGATTTTTTTCATACTCAAATTGCTCCCTGATATTATTCGACCATTACTTTATACCTATTTTTCATTTATAAAAGAGACCCTGGATATGACCAGAGTCCCTTCGCTCTATAAAAGGTTCTATTAACGAAGTAATTGTAATACTCCTTGAGGTTGTTGATTTGCTTGAGCTAACATTGCTTGAGAAGCTTGAGCAAGAATAGAGTTCTTTGTTTGGTTCATCATTTCTTTTGCCATGTCAACGTCACGGATACGAGATTCAGCGGCAGTTAGGTTTTCGGAAGATGTAGATAGATTGTTAATTGTATGTTCTAACCGATTTTGGAATGCTCCAAGATTACTACGCTCAGTAGAGACATTAGTAATAGCAGTATCCAATGTAGCAATCGCAGCTGTAGCTGTAGCAGAATCTGTAGAAATATCTAATCCTGAAACACCTAAATTAGCACCTCCAGCTGTCATATTTCCAACTGTTAGAGTAACTGTTTGTGTCGTATTAGCACCAATTTGAAAATCGAACGTTCCATCTCCATTATTACCACCAGTGCCATTAAGTAACGTAGCTGTATTAAATTCTGTTTGGTTGGCAATTCTATCAATTTCTGTAATTAATTCATCTACCTCTGCTTGTAATGAAGCTCTGTCTGACGATGTATTAGTATCGTTAGTAGATTGTACCGCTAATTCTCTCATACGTTGAAGAATTGAGTGAGTTTCATTAAGGGCACCTTCAGCAGTTTGAATTAGTGAGATACCATCTTGAGCATTACGAGAAGCTTGATCTAAACCACGAATCTGTCCACGCATCTTCTCAGAGATAGCAAGTCCTGCGGCATCGTCACCAGCACGGTTGATGCGAAGACCTGAAGATAACTTCTCCATAGATTTAGATTGTGCAGTAGAAGCACTATTCAACTGACGATAAGTATTCAAAGCCGCAATATTGTGATTAATTCTCATAACTAAATTTCCTCCTTGAAAGTAAGTCCACATCCTTGTGAACTGTTCATTATTTGGTTTACAAAGAACAGAAAGGTCGGCCGCCCTTTTTTCCTTGCTTACATGGTTAATATCGGTCGTTTTTACTAGGGTTTAATAGTTTAGTATAAAAATTATTGTTTTTTCGGCAAAATATTGAAGAGGTTTTCGATTCCTTTGGAGGCTTCGGCATTTTCTTCCTGGATGGTCAGGTAGATTTCTTTTCGGTGGATTTCGACGTTCTTCGGTGCGTTGATGCCAAGTTTTATTTGATCTCCTTTTACCGATATCACACTGATTTCAATATCTTCCCCTATTTGAATGGCTTCTCCGGTTTTTCTCGTTAATACCAGCATCGTCTCACTCCTTACCAGCTTGCTCTGGCTGAGCAAAGATTAGATGTTTTGTTTTGTAGTTTGGATCATTCAGAATCACTTGTTTGGCTTTGTTGTTTGCCAGATTGATCACGATCGGAGCTTGCAGGTTGGCAGTCGAATCATTAAGTGTTTCCCTCATTGTAAGGATGGTCAGTACTTTTACATTTTTCCCATCAGTGAATCCCAATGATTCCACACTGCCTTGATCCAGTTCGAAGTCAAACTCTTTCGTGAATAAAAATGGGTCCGTCACTACGAATCCGAGCTGTGGGGTGGTAACCGATTGCAGGATATGAAACCAATCATTTTCCGGCAGAGGCAGCAAGACGAATTTTTTCTCATCGGCGAACCCGGGGATCCCCTGTTCAAAGTTCAATACAGCGTCCTCTTTGACGTCAATCTCTCCGTGGTATTTAGTGTTTATGTTCATGCTCTCATTCCTTCTTTTTAGATTTCCTGTTCGTAATTAATTCCGACATGGTTTAAATTCACAAAATCAATTTGTAAATCGGCATATTTTTGAAGACTGATGTCCACCTGAGCTTTTGACACATTGATGTGCGGCTTCACAACTTGTGTATTGTTGATGACTTTTTGCGGCTCAAACTTCACGTTCACCTCGCCGGGATCATATTGAATTTTTACGCTTCCTGCTGAAGGGATCCAGCCAATATTGAAATCATACATCGGATTTTCGCTGTTTCGTTCGGCTTGTGCTGCAATGGCATTACCCCCGTTCTCTATCATCATTAGCTCGTCTCCATCCTGAGCAACACGAGCGAGCCCGGCCAGCCAATCCTCATGTCCCTGTCTCGCAAAATCTTCAATCCGCCGGCGCACTGATTTCAAATTCATGTCTGCCCTTGCTTCGGTTTGGTCAATGGTCAACTTCGAAGGTCTCCGTTCGATTTCCATCTTTGCTTTTGGCTGCTGGATATCCAGTGACGGCGGGGGTGTTTCGACTTCCAGTTTTCCGGGAGTCGTTTTGATCCCGATGGAAGCAGGGGTGGATTGCAATCGTATCTGTGGAAAGTTCATATCCTTTCACCTCTATTAAAAAAGGAACCGTCCCCTAAGGTGACGAAACACCTTAAAGGGTTGGTCCCCTTGCATTTTTATCGTAAAAAGTCCATTAAAGTAGGCTGGATGATTCTCGCACCGACTCCTAACGCAGCCCGGTGTACACTCTCCTGGGTCTTCAAATCGGTAATGACTCTTTCGATATCGGCATCCTCGTTATCAGAAAGGATCCGATTAGCGACTACTTCCTGCTGACCTAGGCGGTCGTCGATCATTTCCAAACGGTTATAGCGGGCACCCAGTTCTGAACGCTCAGCCGACAGGGTTTCCATGACATCATCCAAGTTCCCTAATTCTGTATCAAGTGTAGATGTATCGCCTGATTTCAATGCTTTTTGAATACTGTGCACCGTATCAAATAGCTTCTGACTGAATACATTGCCAGGATTCACGTTGGCTTTTAGAGATACTCCCTGCGAAACTTCTATATTATAATTTCCAATGGCTGCACTAATCAGATTATCAGCAACCTGTGGTGCACTGCCGTCTGCAGGTTTCCCATCTTTGACAGGAGAATTCCCTACATCTGTCCCGTGAAAAATATAACGGCCGGCAACCTTAGTTTCCGCTACTCCAACCAAGTCCATCTTAATTTGTTCAATTTCAACGGCAACAGCCTTTTTGTCCTCTTCACTTAACGTACCGTTTTTACCTTGCAGTGTAAGCTCACGAACGCGCTGCAATCCTTGATTGGCCTGGTCAATTCCCGCTTCCGAGTTATCCATCCAAAGATATAGCTCGGAAAGATTCCGTTTATACTGCTCGATCCCCGTCAAGTTCGAACGATAAAACATCCCTTTCATCGCAACAACCGGATCATCGGAAGGCTTGGTTATTTTTTTACCTGTAGCCAGTTGGTCCTGAAGCTGTCCCATCCTCGCATAGGATGAGCTAAGGTTTCTCATTGAGTTATTGGTTAGCATGCTTTGTGTTACGCGCATTTAGGCTTCACCTTCCTATCTTCCCACGGTTCCCATGCCGTTGATGATTTTATCGAGCATTTCATCCTGAAGGGTGATCATTCTCGCAGAAGCATTGTAGGCGTGCTGGAATTTGATCATATTGGTCATTTCCTCATCAAGTGAAACCCCGCTTACAGACATACGGCGTTCTTCAACCGCTGAACGCAGCACTCCGGAGTTTTGTGAAAGCCGGACGGATTCCTGAGATTCAACCGCCATTGCACCGATGACCGATTCGAAGTGAGCCCTGAAGGTTGCCGGTTTTTCCCCGTATGAAAGTTCAGTCGTGGTAATAATATCTGCAAGTGCTCTTACGTTGGCTGCGTCACCAAGTGTAGGATTGCCTGCACTTGCTGTTGCAATCATGTCCAGGTTTTCCAGTTCATCCGCAATTTGCATACGCTGGGCAAACCCTGATCTATCTATGTTCCCTAAGTCTGCAGAAGCATCCGCGGCATCCTGGAAGAACTTCGGTGTTTCAACGGTCGGATCTTCCATTCCTGCAGGGGACACACCTTTTTGGTGCTGTTCGTTAAATGCTTTAGCAAATTCATACGCCATATTGTCGAGTTCGTTCAGCATCGTAATGTAAGAGCCTTGTGCTTTGCCGTTCTTGTCTGAGTAACCGTATGTATCGATGAGGGCTCTTAATTTCCCTTCACCCTGTGATAAAAAGTCGTTCACATCAAGCGTCTGGTTTCCGATTGTGACGGAATCGACCGTATCTTGAGGTCCTTTCATGGAAAGCTTCAGTTCGTTTGCTCCGCTTTTCCCGACCAGGTTGATGGCAAAATTCCCGTCCTTGCCAACCAGGTTAACGGTCACCTGGCCTTCTGCAATCGGGGAAGATGCTCCTCCGCTTGACTGGTAGCTTGTTTGAATCGACACGTGCTTTGATAATTCATCAATCAGGCGGTCACGTTCATCATACAAATCATTAGGCAGGTAACCATGAGGCTCAACATCTGCGATTTGTTTATTAATTTTATCGATTTGTCTTGTCAGGGAGTTGATTTGCTTTTCAGTCACGCTGAGTTCATTTTTCAAATCACCGCGAACACCGGTCAGCGAGGATGATAAATAATTAAACGTATTCGCCACCGCGATTCCACGCTCACGAACAACTGACCTTGCACCTGCGTTCGTCGGATTGACCGCAAGATCCTGGAGCGACTGCCAGAACATATCTATCGTCTTGGATAGACCTGACTCCGATGGTTCGTTCATGACTTCTTCCATCTTTTTCATCGCTTCCATTTTCGATTCCCAATATCCCAGCTTGTTATTTTCACCGCGGTATTGAACATCCAGGAACGAATCGCGCACACGCTGAATGGAACCCGCCTCTACCCCGGTTCCCATTTGACCCGGGATATCTGGACGGTTCATTGAAGGAGCAGGATATGGAGTGGTCTGTTCAAAGTTCACACGCTGGCGGCTGTAGCCCGGCGTGTTTGCGTTGGAAATATTGTGACCTGTCGTATAAAGGGCGCCTTGCTGTGTGTACATGCCGCGCTTGGCGGTTTCAAGGCCGTGGAAAGTAGATCGCATGGTGGTGCCTCCGTTTCAATTAATTAAGCCTGGGAATCAAAGATTGATCGTTGTGGCGGTGCTTTTTTTTCGCCGTTCGGACGTGCGTATGTCGACTGGTGATCCTGCGGCTGCATCATCGATAGGTTCATATTCACAAATTGAAGAGATTGATAGACCAATTTTTGATTCAGTTCATTTCGTTCTTTTAATTCGAAAATCAACTCTGTCATTTTATTCTGCCATTCCCGAAGAACGGTTTGATCATCGGGCGCACTGTATTCGATGCATTGAGAAAGGGTCGGCGGTTCTTCTGTCAGCAGGCCGAGTCCATTTAAATAGCCGGCAGACTGCCGCTGACGTTCATTCTCGACCGTATTGATAGCGGCGATATGCTTCTGCTCGTCTTTTAACAGGTTGTCGAGCCCTGCCATATCACCCCTTTTGATCACCTGTGTTTTTTTTACGGAAAGGTCAAACAAACTTTTATTCAGCTTATATAGTTTTTCAAGCGTTGCGATTAAAACAGTTGCTGACATGTTTGCTCTCTCCTAGCTTTGATAGAAATTCTTTAATCCTTTGGCAATGGCTTTCGGATCGATTGTGTAATTCCCGCTCTGTACCTGATCCTTCAGTGCTTCCACTTTTGCCTGGCGTTCTTTCGTCATTTTCGAGACTTCCTGCATTTCTTTTGCAGTGGAAGAAATCTCGATTTTATCAGAAGGTGTTTTCCCGGATTTCGCTGCTGAACCTAACTTATTCAGGCTGCGCTGATACGGATTGATATTCTGGTTCCCAATATTATTGATTTTCATATTGTTTCCCTCGCTTTCATCACGTTCAAAGTGTCTCTATATAAGTATATCGGATAGAATGCTGCATTGTTTAGTGATCTTCACTGGTTAGTTCTTCCTAATTCTCTTCTGGTTCACTTGTCACGCGTCGTATAATACGTTCGCTGCTCCTTCATCTTTTCTTTCCATTCACTATTCGCCTCATACTGCTGCAAGTCCTTTTTCAAGCCATCCGTACATCCCTGACAAAGCTTGCCGCTAGTGATAATCTTCCCGCATTTATCACATGGATAACCCAAGTTAGGGAACATTTTCGTCTGAATTCGTCCCTTCTTTACCCATTTATAAAGAAGTTCTTCCTCCACACCCGTTTGGTTAATGACCGTCTCCATCGTCGCAGCACGGTTCTCCCTTTTCTTTAAAAATTGGTACACCGTCTCATACATTTTCTCATCTTCTCTAAAACATTTATCACATACGTCCCTGAATTTATTTTTCATAAACAGCGCATTACAGCGTGGACAGTTCATAACTTCTGACATCTTGATCTTCCTCCTGGGCGGTACTCATTGTTATCCCTTATATCGGAGAAAACACGCGAACTTTTAACCCCTGGCAAGAGTTAAAGAGGAGACTTCATGTGCCCCGGCTTCTTTTAACAATTTGGCGGCTTGTCTTAACGTCGTTCCGGTTGTATAGATGTCATCGAAGAGAAGAATGGATTGGCCTTTGAGATCTGCTTTTGGTAATATAAAAACTTGTTTTTGCTCCAATCGTTCCTGGCGTGATTTTTTCGACTGTTTTTCAGAGTGGATCCTTGTTAGTAAAGGAGATGCCGCTATGCCTGCAGCTTCTAAAAGTGCCGTCGATTGGTTGAATCCTCTTTCATAGTGTCTTTCCTGGCTCAGGGGAATCGTGGCGATGTGGTGATAATGCATCCCCTTAAGACAGTTTGCGATTTGAAGCGCGAATGCTTTTGCTAAAGCATAATCACCCCTGTATTTGTAGCGGGCAAGGTATTCTTTCAGAAAGTCATTGTATTCAAAGAGGGAGGTGTTACTTTCAAGTATGCCTTTCCACTTCGGATCTTTCTCCCATCGGTAGCAGTCCAGACAAATATCCCCTTTTACTAGCTCACTGGCTAGATTCTCAAACGAGCGTGAGCAATGCAAACACCTTTGTCCTGAAATTGCTTGAAGTCCCTTTAGACATTGCTCACAAAGATACTCAGGTTCGTTGTAAAACAATCCTTTCCATGAAATCACTTCTTTGATGGGGTTCACACAATAAAGACAGAAATCAGCCATCGATCAATTCTCGCTTCATGGCTTCCTTGTTCATAAAAAAGATGTGAAGGATCGCATTAATCATTTCCCTTGTCCGGCCATGGTGAAAATATACGACATCACCCTTTGGATAATCGGCACTTCTTCCCGCCCTTCCGGCAATTTGAACAAGTGCACTTTCGGTGAAAATCTTATCTTCAGCCCCTAATACAGCAACATCGATATTTGGGATTGTGACGCCTCTTTCTAAAATAGTGGTGGTAAGAAGAATCGGTGTTTCATTGTTTCTCATGTTTTGGACTTTATCCTTTCTGCCTGGATCTTCTGAGTGGACGGATTCTATTGCCGGGTTGAGTTCCCGGAACAGCGGCAGAGCCTTTTCCATGGCTTTTACTGATGGGAAGAAGATGAGTGCCTGTTTGTTTTGCTGGAGTCTTTGAAGGGTCCATTTTTTAAGTGCTGCGGGAATTTTGTTCTTCTCAAATGATTTTTCCCAATTGCCGCACCAGGCTAAGCGAGGAGCAGGGATTGGGTGGCGATGATAACGGGCGGGGATTCGGATATGATTTTGTTTTCCTGATGAGCACTTTTTCTGGGTCTTTGAGTCAGGAGTGGCTGTTAAATAGACGATGGCCGACTCGGGTTTACGTGCTTTCTCTACTGCGTATTGAAGAGACGTGTCATAGGAATAAGGAAAGGCATCTACTTCATCAATGATTATGAAGTCAAACGCATGCTGGTATCTGTATAGCTGGTGGGTCGTTGAAAGGACAAGCTGGCCGTAATTGTGGCGGTCTTCGGACCCTCCGTAAAGGGTGGTGATTGGTGTTTGAGGAAAAACTTTTTGGAGTCTTGGTGAGAGCTCTAGGATGACGTCGGTCCTGGGTGCGGCGATGCAGACCCGTTTGTTTTGAGTGAGAGCTTCATGAATGCCTTCGAAAAGGACTTCTGTTTTCCCGGCTCCGCAGACTGCCCAGACTAGTAGATTGTCATTCTTTCGCACGGTTTCTACTACTCTATTGAAGGCTTCCTGCTGAGCTGGGGAGAGAGTACCCTGCCAGTCGAAAATCGGCTGGTTGTGATTGGTTGGCGATGGTCCGCTCCAGGTTATTAGTGGTGTGCACTCGGACACTCTTCCCATCATGATGCAGTTTCGACAGTAGGTACAGGGTTCCTTGCAGCGGAAGCATTTGAATGTGGAAAACAGGTGTTTTTTTGTGTTGCCGCAGCGGTTGCAGTGGTTGTTGTCGACTCCTTTGCCGTAAGCGAGATAGCCGTTTAGTTGATGTTCTTGGAGGATTTGTAGCGAGAAAGGGAGTTCGTCTAGGAGGAGGGATCGACCTGAAAGGTAGTGTTGAAGATCGGTGGAGTAGTTGAATGATGGGTTTGGTAGTGTTGCTGGCGGTAGGGTGATTTCGGATATTTTTTGGAGAGTTGCTGGTTGATTGGTTAGTAGTTGTTCCGGGGTTAGGTGGGTGTTTGATAGTTCAAATCTCAATTATAGACCTCCTTAGGATCTGTTTAATGATTTGTGGATTATGTTGACAGGCGGTGCCAGGCACAATAATAGTGATTTGTTCCTGGCACAAACCGGTCTTATTGTGCCAGGAACAAAAAGGGTCTCCTGTGCCTGGCACCAGGTGATTCAAAGAAAGTTTAAGTCGGTCTCTCCCAATCCTTTACCCTCAATTTTGATTCTACATAGAATTGATATTTTTGTTGGGGGTTATCACCCAATGCTTGATAAATTTTTTCTTTATCCGTTATTTTGTCGTTAACCATATTGACATAGGACTTGTAATTACTCCACCGGTAATCCTCTGGCAACTTTGAGCTACGTGATTTAACTGGATTCAAGTGGATATAACTACACGTATCCAACAGCTGTTTCATGTTTTTTATCATCTTGGAGTAGTAGCGCCCCTGAAATACATGACCAATATAGTTGTACTTTCTATTGAAATACCTTGCATAAATGGAGTGAATATAATGGATGATCTCGGTTGGGGAATGGTTGATGGTTTCGATCACTAAGTGGATATGGTTAGGCATGAGGCAAAACGAGTGTAAGATGAAAGGGGTTCGAAGCTTAGCTTTTAATAGAAGTGATAAATAATGGTGGTAATCCTTGCTGTCCCTAAAAATATTATTTTTCCTGTTCCCCCTGGCAGTAATATGAAAAACCGCACCAGGGAACCAAACTCGAGGTTCTCTTCCCATTGAATCTTCCTTTCTATTTATTATTGAATTCATAAAATATATTCGACAAACTTTTTCATTTTCCTGCATTTCACATAATAAACCTGTGCCAGGCACAATTCTACTTATTTGTTCCTGGCACAAACAAGCCCGATTGTACCTGGCACAAATCTACTTATTTGTTCCTGGCACATTAAGGCCACATTGTTCCTGGCACAATCTAAATCACCTCATCTCAACTCAAGTCCAAATTTTCCCACAAAAAAAGCCAGGCACCAAACCAGCACCTGACCTCCCAACCATTATCCACTAATCTTCCTAGCCCAGCCCATCCCCATCGAGCCTTCACCCAAATGAGTACCGATCACCGGGCCAAAATAACTCACATCAAACTCCACATTCGGATACTTCTCAGATAACTCCTTCATCCACACCACCGCTTCATCTTCACGATTAGCATGGATAATCGAAGCTTGATAAGAACCGCCGTCCTTCACTGCCTCTTCCAACAATCCTTCCACCCGCTTCAATGCCTTCTTGCGAGTTCGGATTTTCTCAAATGGCACGATGACTTTATCAACAAAATGCAGCAAAGGCTTTACCTGCAGTAAGCTTCCGATGATTGCCTGCGCCTGTGATAGACGACCGCCGCGTTGCAGATGAGCCAAATCATCAACCATGAAGTATGCCTGAACCGACCGCTTCATTTCATCCAGCAACCTGACGATATCTTCTGCACCTTTTCCTTCACGGGCAAGCTTGGCACCCTCGAGAGCATAGAATCCCTGTATCATGCAGCTGATTTCCGAATCATATGGATAGACCTTGATTCCCTCAACCATTTCTCCTGCCTGCACCGCTCCCTGGTAGGTGCCGCTGATGCCGCTGGATAAGTGAATAGACACGACCGCATCGTAGTCACGCGCCAGTTTTTCAAACAGCTCCACAAATTCACCGACCGGCGGCTGGGATGTGGTCGGCAGCTTGTCCTGACTGACAACCTCTTCATAGAATTCATTGGCAGTAATATCGATTTCTTCACGGTATGTCTCCCCGCCAAGGATGACGCTCAGCGGGATCATGTGTATGTTTAAAGACTCGCGCAATTCTTTCGGGATGTAGGCTGTACTATCCGTTACAATTGCCGTTTTCATAATTGTTACCCCTCTACTTCTTTATTTTAAATTCAATCAGCATCCGGCACCTCATCAGACCCTGCTGATAACTTGTCTACTCTAACCTATGTATCTTTCTCATTTTATATGAAAGTTCTTTCGATTGCACCACTTCACCTGAAAAATCACTTCCCCAAAAATAAAACAAACGTTTGTTTAAGTACAGGAAACCCTGTCAGCACTGGGCTCCCAAATCTTAATCAAACGTTTGTTTAAATTCTCACCTGGTCCCTACGGTAAGGGAAGCAAGCGCCTTTTTAGACTTTCTCGAAGACAAAAATACCCCCGCAAAAATGATCAAAAGACCAAGAATCAAATTATGCGTAACCGGTTCTCCGAGCAGCACAAATCCCCAAATCATTGCAGTCCCCGGAATCAAGTAGGTGACCGTGGAGGCAAATTCCGGGCTTCCATTTGTCATGATATAAAAGTAAAGCAGCGTCGCAATTCCAGATCCGAAACAGCCAAGACCGATGATTCCAAGTAAAGCTTCACCAGTAAACAGGCTTCCAACTTCAATTGGCTGAGTCACCAGCATTCCTATAAAGCCGATTGCTGCACCAATCAACAGTTGAAACGTCGAAATGGTGACGACACTCGTTCCTGCCAGATATTTTTTCGTAAATTGAGAAGAAAACGCATAGCTCACAGTCGCAAGGATCATCGTACCCACTCCGACAAAGTCAGAACTGAAAATCCCGCTCACTTCAAAATTCATCAATACTAAAATTCCAATGAAACCAACCAAGATCCCGATCCACTGAAAGCTTGTCAGCACGACTGAAAACAGTAAAAAGCCAATGAGCCCCGTCCATATTGGAGTCGTCGCGTTCAGAATAGAGGCTGTATTACTATTAATCTGTGTTTCACTTAATGCAATCAGGGTCCAGGGTAGAGCCGCGTTCCCGATGCCGACAACAATCAGCTTCCATATCGGCAGCGGTTTCTTCTCCCCTTTGCGTCTTTGAATGAAAAAGATCGGCAGCAGCACAAGAGCCCCGGCGATGCAGCGCAGAAATGTCGTTCCCCATACGCCTGCCGGCTCGATCAACCACTTTATGAAGACAAAGGACATTCCCCAGATCAGACTTAACCCGATCAGGGCCATATACAAGCGAGCCATTTCGTTTCCTCCTCTCCCCTCTTATACTATATGAAGGAGTTGTGCAATTTAATAGATAAAAAGATGTTATAACAGATGTTTTTATACGTTCAATCCTAACTTATTTTTACATGAAAAGGTAGTCCCCTATTTAGCACATTGCTTTCCTTTACAAACTATTACACTATTCAAAAAAACACTACTTTTCAACCATTCTATTTTTACAATTAAGTGCTACTATGTAAGTGTTTGCAATAAAATACATATTTTAGGGGAGATACTGTTGAATAAGAAAAAAGTCGTTGGTACTGCTTTAGCTCTAGGACTTCTCATCCCTCAAGCCGCTCCTTCCATTACGTACGCTGATGTCATGGATCAGGACTTGGTGAAGCTTCGTATTTTGGAAACAACGGATATACACGTAAACCTTGCCAACTATGATTATTATCAAGATAAAGAAACAAACAGCTATGGACTTGTCAAAACAGCCACTCTTATAAAAAACGCGCGTGAAGAAGTAAATAACAGCCTGTTATTCGATAACGGCGACCTGATTCAAGGGAACCCACTGGGGGATTACGTGGCAAAAGTGGATCCGCTGCAAGACGGTGAGACTCACCCGGTATATAAAGCGATGAATCTGCTTGATTATGATGCAGCGAACATCGGAAACCACGAGTTCAACTATGGACTGGATTTTCTTCAAACTTCTTTAAAAGGCTCTGGTTTTCCATATGTAAACGCCAATGTTTATAAAGATGACGGAAATAGCGATCCGAGTGACGATGAGAATTACTTTACACCTTATGAAATTCTTGACCGTGAAGTAGTCGATGAAGACGGGGAAAAACATACCCTTAAGGTCGGTGTCATCGGGTTCACCCCTCCACAGATCATGCAGTGGGATAAAGCGAACCTTGAAGGAAAAGTGATTGCAAAAGATATCGTGGAATCAGCAAATAAATTCGTTCCTGAGATGAAAGAAAAAGGTGCCGATATCATTGTCGCCATTCCTCACTCCGGAATAGGAAATGTAACTGATGAAGGTATCGAAGAGAATGCTACTTATTCCCTGTCAAAAGTGGAAGGGATCGACGCCATCCTGTTCGGTCATTCCCACGGGGTCTTCCCTTCTGAATCGTATGCTGGCATCGAAGGGGTAGACGTAAACAAAGGAACGATCAATGGTGTCGCTTCCGTTATGCCAGGTTACTGGGGAAGCCACCTTGGTCTTGTCGACCTGGAGCTGGAACTGAAAGACGGAGAGTGGTCAGTTGTCAATTCCCAATCTTCCACGCGGGCTATCGCGGATAAGGACGGTAACCCATTAGTTGAACGCGATGAAGAAGTTTTCGGAGCTATCGAGGAAGACCATAACCACACAGTAGACTGGGTCAGAAGTGCAGTCGGTGAAACAACCGCTCCGATCAACAGCTATTTTGCACAGGTTAAAGATGATCCTTCCATTCAGATCGTGACGAACGCACAAAAATGGTATGTGGAAAAATACATCAAGGGCACTGAATACGAAGGGCTTCCGGTATTATCCGCAGGCGCACCGTTCAAAGCAGGAACACGTGGGGACGCTTCCTATTACACAGACATCCCCGCAGGCGAGCTTGCAATCAAAAACGTTGCCGACCTTTATTTGTACCCTAATACCCTTCAGGCTGTATTAATTGATGGGACACAAGTGAAAGAATGGCTGGAGATGTCGGCCGGACAATTCAACCAGATCGATACAGCAACTTCTGAAGAGCAGTCCCTTGTGAATGGAAATTTCCGTTCCTATAACTTTGACGTGATTGACGGTGTCACGTATGAAATCGATGTGACAAAACCTGTTCGTTACGGAACAGACGGCAAACTGTTCAATGAGGATTCCCACAGAATCAAAAATCTTAAGTACAATGGTCAGCCAATCGATCCGGATCAAAAGTTCATCGTGGCAACGAATAATTACCGTGCAAGCGGCGGCGGACACTTCCCTGGCATCGACGGATCGAACATCATCATCCAATCACCGGATGAGAACCGCAATGTCATCATCGATTACATCATGGAAAAAGGGACAATCAACCCTGAAGCAGACGGCAACTGGAATTTCGCTGCAATCAAAGGGGATGTCAATGTCGTATTCGAGACTTCTCCTGAAGCTCAGAAATACCTCCATGATTCAAGAACATACGAGTACATCCGCACCGAAGACAGCGGATTCGCCAAGTATTCAATCAAGTTCAAGCAGAGTGATGCAACGAATCCCGGACAGGAAAAGAAGGAGTCTAAAGGAAACTTTTTGACGAACTTCATTTCATCGATTGCACAGACGTTCAATTTCATCAAGTAAAGTCTTAGAACCTCCTGAGTGGGGGTTCTTTTTACATTTGTCTCCTGTAAAACTGTTAAACTGGAAAAAACACTACATTATATGAGAGAGGTAGAAACATGATTGTAGTATTGATCTTGTTCACAACACTGCTCCTTGGATATATCTCGTTTTTACTTAACGGAAAGAACGACTGGAAAAGAATCAAAGTACCCCTTCTTCTTTACATGAGCGGAACCTTCCTGCTGCTGTATGCAAAACTGGCTGTCGGGGACTTCTTTTTAACGTTTTTGCTCATGCTTCCAGCCCTCGGCATTCTTGGATTATCCACCATATGGCTCTTTATTTTGAGTGTGGCAAAGAATGGGATTGGAAAAAAGCTATTGCGGACCACCATTTTTTGTTTTATTACTCCAATCCTATTTTTGATCGGTTTAAACCAGGAGACAACATTCATTTTCCATAAAACCGACTATAATATTGTTTCCGATGCCTTGTTCAAGGCAGTGGATAATGGGAAGATTAACGTTGGAGCTGAATTCTCCACACATACATATGACCAGGAAAAACTAAAGCCCTTTTTATCTGAGAGGGCAACTGACAAGATGGATCGTTTAAGGGAATCCGGCGGAGTTTACTCTATCATCATAGCAGATCGGGATGTGATCTATTTCAGCCACGGAGCAGCCTTCCAATCTATAAGCGGGATTGCGATTACCCGAAACGGGAAGGACCCGGAAGCTGATAAAGGGCTGAAATCGAGATTCTTTGACGGCAATACTTCCTTTAGACACCTCATCAATGAGGCTTATTATTTTTCTGACGGACTATAAATGAACATCCTACCTTCGGGGTGGTTTTTAAACTGTCAACGGAAACCATTTAACTTTCATGGGTTTTCATCATATAATGGGAGGGTAGAATTTATAACCAGAGAAAAATATTTTATGGGACTGATCATGAATGTACAATAAAGAAAATGTTTATAAAGAATTATTGAATGTGATGCATACAGAGAACATCAAGCGCGATGAGATGCTGAGGGACCACCTCTATACAAAGCTCGGCGGAAAAGCGGATTTCTTCCTGACCCCGACAACCTATGAGGAAGTACAGAACATCGTGAAGCTTTCCAATAAGGTGGACGTACCGTTCACTCTGCTTGGAAACGGGTCAAACCTGATTGTGAAAGACGGCGGTATCCGCGGCATCGTTCTTCATCTGAAGAACTTTGATGATATTAAAACAAACGACCAGCAGATCGTGGCGCAAAGCGGGGCAGCGATCATCGATGTATCAAGGCGTGCACTGGCAGAACGCCTGTCCGGACTTGAATTTGCCTGCGGGATTCCAGGAACTGTCGGTGGTGCCCTGTTCATGAATGCTGGTGCTTACGGCGGGGAAATCAAGGATGTACTGGATTATTGCTATGTGGTCGACCGTCATGGTGAACTCGTCAAACGTACGGCTGCTGACCTTGAACTTGATTACCGCCACAGCAACATCTCGGAAAATGGCGATATCGTCCTTGAGGCAACTTTCAGCTTGAAGCCGGGTGAATACGAGGATATCAAAGCAGTAATGGACGACCTGACGTATAAAAGAGAATCCAAGCAGCCGCTTGAATTCCCATCATGCGGAAGTGTATTCAAACGCCCTCCCGGTTACTTTGCAGGTAAACTGATCCAGGACAGCGAGCTGCAGGGAACGAACTTTGGCGGTGCCGAGGTTTCAACAAAGCATGCCGGGTTCATTGTCAACAAGGATAATGCAACCGCAAAAGACTATATCTCCTTGATTGAGCACGTGCAGAAAACGGTGAAAGAGAAGTTTGATGTGGAACTTGAGCGAGAAGTCCGGATCATCGGTGAAGATTTGGAGTAAATTTAAAAATCAGGGTTCCCTATAACAGGCCCCTGATTTTTTTATGACTTCACTGCATCAACAATAAGAGACACAAACCTTAACTCTCCATTTGAATTCCGGTGGTCAAAACGCTTGGAACGATAGATATATCCTTCTTCCTCATCCCATTCATTGAAAACGAACTCCCCCGCATCATTACAATATTCAAGAAGGCGAACCTCGAATCCAGCCTCTTCAAATATCTTGGTAAGGGTTTGATAAGTATGTACGATTCTATGACTGGCAGCGGGATGATCTTCTGGACCCGGCCCTCCGACCTGTACCATCTGCTGATATACTTTATCAGGGAAATTCCCATCGGGTACCGCACATCGTACATATCCCCCTGATTTCAGATAGGTATAACAGTTCCGGGCAGCCTGTACGCCTTCTTCATAGGTCAAATGCTCCCACACATGCTCTGCCAAGATTGCTTTGATGCTGTTCTCAGAAAACAAGGCGTCCCAATCCCCTTGATTCAACAGGTTAAGATCATTTTCCTGTGTCTGCATCCAGGTCGGGTTATTCGAATATTCCCCTGCTCCGATGACAACGCGGATTTCCGTATCTTCATACATTTTCATCATCTCCATTCGCTATACTAACCTTCTATTTAACAATAGAAATCACCTTTTTATAAATAAAAAAACAGCCTAATCAATAATTAGACTGCCGGAATGGAAGATGGGAGGTGTTTATCTGTTTTTCTGAACAGGTGCTGGCTTTGGTTTACGGAACAGGCGGATATTCGTGTTCTGAGACTGCTGGACTTTTGCATCGAATTCCATCATTTCTCGAGCCTTCACGTATAGTAGGGACACAGCCTAGCCCTCCTTTTTAGAATGGTTAATTAGTTTCTAAATACCCCGACTTTTCTTTCTAAAACCTGAAAATTAAAAATCATAGTTCCACAAAATTTTCCATTCACCTTTTTCCTGGGCAACATAGCAAATCTGACTGATCGTCATCTCTCCAAACTGGCTTTCAAACAGCAAATCCACATCGGCTGACCTCACGTCCTTGAAGGTCGGACCATCCTTACTGAACTCAAAGTTCTTCACTTCCTCAATCTCCCCCACCTCCACTTCGAAGGTATCCACACCCATGTGACCGAGGAACACATGATTCTTTGTTTGAATATAGGAAGATTTCCCGAACTTTTTCTTCATTTCAGAATGAAAAAGTTCCCATGAATTCCCGAAGTCGCCTTTCTGTTCATATTCATAAAATTCCTGAATGACTTGCTCCGGGGATGCCCCTCCTCCACTTCCGAGCACGCTTACGAAAAGAAAAAGGAGAATACCCCCGACGACGCCAATAAGTAAAAGAGGAACTGGATTTTTTCGTCTCCTCATCCTTTCACCCCTGTCTGAACCCTATACAACCATTATTATGAAAGCCTGCCTCCCTGTATGTGATTTTCAAGGGGATTAAATGAGAAAAGCCTTCATGATCTTACATGAAGGCTTCAAGCTAGTCTGCTGCATAGTCAATTTCAATCAGGTCCCACGCCGTTACGATTCCAAGCGGCACCTCATCTTTCCGTCCATTTTCCGTTATGATGACCGCTTCAAGATCAACTTTACGCTGATGATAACGCTCAAATAATTCTTCCACATCGAATATGGTAGACGATTTGGCCGTAAAAGCTAATGGATGTTCTTTCTCATGTTGAAAAACGTCTTTAATTTTCACATGGGCCAGGTCTACAATACTCCCCATCATCCGTTCTGCCAGCCACTTTACAATTCCTTTTGCGGTCATTAAACCCATGCAGACCCCATCCTGATAAACAGGGTACTGAGAATAATTATATGTTCTGATACCATTGATGACGTCTTCGATACTGTCTTCCAGCTGGAAGAAGATGATGTCTTTTGTTGCTATGGTCAAAGCATAATTGGGATTGGTAAGAACACGTGCAATCTTTTCGATTCTCTCGACTACTTCCTTATGCGGTTCGGCAATGTAGTAACCTAATTCCGTTTTTTCATGAACCAGTGCATTTCGCAGTTTAGCATATTGAAAGAGTTCATCCTGGTACGTACTGATGACCCGGTGATGCCGTCCCGAGTGTACGAGGCTGGTGAATTTATCAGACCTTGATTTCACCTGCTTTTTCAACGCCTCATGAATTTGATTGAATGCGACTTCATATCGCTCCGATAGTGAGTAGGTCGTTGTATTCATTGTATGGTCCCTTCTTTAAGGTTTTCCTGCTTGGATAGGATTTCTTCCTTTTTCTTCATCAGATAGGATAGATACTTGTCGTCCTGGAGCATATCGAAAATCAGGATGGACTTCTCTATATAGTCCAGTGCTTTATCATAAGATCCTTCCAACTCATGATTATAGCCGATATGGTAGTGCAATTGTCCCAATCCGTACAGATTTTCCTCTTCCAGACACCACCTGATGGCTTCTTCACACCGCTCGATGGATTCCTGGCGTTTTCCTAACCGCGTCAAGACTCTGGCGATATTATAAAGCATCCGTGTTTTGATCGACTTATCGTTCAGTTTAGTAAACATTCTCAAGCCCTGTCTGACTTCGTTGTAAATGTCTAAAGATTTATCATAATTTTCGCCTGTGAACTCAAGGGCGCCGATACTCAAGAGAATTTCCATTTCCCTTTCGGACAATGCTTTTTTACTATCATAAGTGAGATGGAAGGCTTTATAAAAAGTAGCGATTGCATCCTCCCTCTTTTTTTCGATTTCAAACATGTAGATTCCCTTATGCCAAAGGAGAAGTTGCAGGTTTTGATTGTCTTTGAAAAAGATAGGATTCTTTTCTTCCGCTTTTACCATCTCCATCATCTCTTCATACTTAAGCCTGATGCGCAGCTTCCGTAATTGACGCTCCACTTCCTGTATGTAATCAAGCCTAGGAGTCGTACCGATCTCAAAGAAGTAGTTGACGTCCACACCAAGTTTTTTGGAAATTTGATAAAGAGCAGTGGCACTCGGGTATATGTCCCCTTTTTCAATCCTGCTGATCAAGGCCTGGGTACATATTCCGTCTGCCAGCTCCCCTTGAGTCAAGCCGACAATCTTACGGAGTTCTTTGATTTTCTTGCCTATCAAGGAGTAGTCCAATTGCTCACCGTCCTTTTGCATACTTGAATTACGAAATATTAATATATTTATATTTTATCAGAAATCGGCATGATTTTTCACAAAAACAAGCTATCATTACTTGTCAGGACCTCAGAGTTCAAATACATGTTTTTTCACTATATGTTTTAATAGAATCAACGACAAATTACAATACCTGTTGATGGCACTTTCCTTAAGGAGAGTGCTCTTTTTTATTTCTGTTTCTTTCTTTTCTTTTAGCGATGATCTGTTCTTTTTTCTTCAAAAGATAGGAATGGTAGCTGTTATTATTGCGCATTTCAAATATGATCATCGACTTTTCTATATATGGCAATGCCTCTTCCAGTTTGCCTTCCTGCTCATAATTATGTCCTATGTGATAGTAAAGTTCTCCAAGTCCCCAGAGATGCTCCTCTTCCACACACCATTTTATGGCTTGTTCGCAATATCCGGTGGACTCTTTGTAGTTTCCTAAACGGGTTAAGCTTCTGGCGATATTGTATAGAAGCCTTGTTTTTATCGACTTGTCATTGAGATGCTCAAGAGTATTTAAAGCACTTTTGACTTGAGCATAGTACTCCATCGATTGTTCATGATTTCCTAAGTTAAACTCAAAGACCCCCAGAGTCATGAGGATTTCTATCTCTCTCTCCGTCAGTACTTTTTTGGGGGAAGCAGTAAGATGAAAGGCTTCCTTTAGAATTTCAATGGCTTTCTTATGATCTTTTTGAACTTCGAATAAATAAATACTTTTATGCCAATAAAGAAGCTGCAGATTGGTAGAGTCCTTATAAAAAAGAGGGTTGCTCTCTTCCACTTTGATTACATCCATCATCTCGTTGTATTTCAACTTAATCCTCAGTTTCCGCAACTGCCGTTCAACCTCTTTGACATAATCCAATCTGGGAGTTGATCCAATTTCAAAGAAATAGTTCACATCAACCCCTAATTTTTTCGAGATCTGATAGAGGGATGCGGCACTTGGATAGATGTCTCCTTTTTCAATACGGCTGATCAACGCCTGGGTGCATATGTCTTCTGCCAACTCCCCTTGCGTCAATCCAATCTCTTTTCTAAGCTCTCTGATCTTTGTCCCAATTGCCGAGTAATCCACATTCATCCCTCCTATAGCCAAATATTAATATATTTATATTTTAACAGATAACGTTTAAAAAACTTCAATTTTCCCGGTATTTCTACATGAGAATGGCCCGAGACTGAAATTACACGAATGTTTGGTATATGGTTTAATAAATCTAACGACAAATTACAATACCTGTTGACGGCACTTCTCTTTATGGGGAGTGCTCTTTTTTGTGTGATGGTTGGTTTGGAGAGCTTAGGGGAGTTTGGGATAGCAACTTGAATATTAATATTTTAATATTTTCTAAGAAATACGTTCATCTCATTAGGTTCTGCCCGGATAAGTCCACATTATAGCCCCAGAACGGAAATACACACATTTTCCATCTATGATTTAATATACCTAACGACAAATTACAATACCTGTTGACGGCACTTCTCTTTGTGGGAAGTGCTCTTTTTATTTTATTAAACTCTATCTTTCATATAACTCCAATGGCAATCCATCCGGATCTTCAAAAAAGGTAAATCGCTTTTGTGTATGAGGATCCAATCTGATTTCTTCAGGAACAATCCCATGCTTATTAAGTTCAACCACCGATTCTTCTATATTTTCTACTTCAAATGCCAAGTGGCGAAGCCCTTTTGCTTCCGGATAACTTGGACGCGCAGGTGCATCCGGAAATGAAAAAAGTTCAATGACATACTCACCATTTAAAGCAAGGTCCAGTTTGTATGATTGTCTTTCTTCTCTGTAGACTTCTCTTAATGGTTGGAGCCCCAGCTTGTTAACATAGAACTCTTTTGATTTTTCATAGTCTGAACAGATGATGGCGATGTGATGGATTCGTTTAAGGTTCATGTTGAGCCCTCTTTCTTATGGTTTTTTACTTGGGATTGTGCCAGGAACAATTATGCGTTTTTGTGCCAGGAACATTTTAAGAGTTTTGTGCCAGGAACAATAAGGCCGTTTTGTGCCTGGCACCCTTCAATACGCATTACTAATGAGAACTATTCAAATAAAAAAGAAGCAGCCCTAAGACCGCTTCCCTTCATACCTTTATTACTTGATCGCATCCGTCAAAACAGGTACGATTTGCTTCTTACGAGAAACTACACCCTTCAACACTGCTGTGTTGTTCTCAAGCTTCACATTGAATGCCTTCTCAACTTCAGCCTGCTTGCTTCCAAGCGCAAGTGCAGTCGAGTCGTTTTCAAGGATGTCTGTCACGACCAATAGGAAAAGGTCCAATCCTTTTTCTTTGATCAATGTTTCCATCGCCGCTTCGATTTCAGCCTGGCGTCCAAGAACATCATTCGTGTCTACCACGTTCACTTGAGCGACTTCCACTTTCGCCGTACCCATTGAGAATTCTTTCGCATCAAGGGTCACAAGCTCAGCGATCGATTTCGAGCTCGTATCCGCTCCTGCTTTCAGCATTTCAAGACCGTATTCCTGAGCGTCTACGCCAGCGATTTCAGACAATTCATTCGCTGCTGCCACGTCTTCGTCTGTGCAAGTGGGTGATTTGAATAACAAGGAGTCCGAGATGATTGCTGATAGCATTAATCCGGCCATTTCCTTCGTTACTTCCACACCTTTTTCCTTATAGATTTTGTTTAAAATCGTTGCCGTACATCCAACCGGCTCTGCGCGGTAGTATAAAGGATCCGCTGTTTCAAAGTTTGCGATACGGTGGTGGTCGATAACCTCAAGAACACGTACTTTTTCGATATCATCTGCACTTTGCTGACGCTCGTTGTGGTCGACAAGGATGACTGTGTCCGTTTCGTTTGCCACTGTTTCTACCAAACGAGGCGCTTCTACCTTGAAATAATCCAGCGCGTATTGTGTTTCACCGTTCACTTCTCCCAAACGGACAGGCTCCACGTCCATACCGATTTTTGATTTTAAATCAGCATACACTAGTGCTGACGTGATTGTATCCGTATCAGGATTTTTGTGACCGAAAATAAGTGTTTTACTCATGATCATTCTCCTTACTCTATGTATTTTAATGTTAGGAATTTCTCTCTTTACATTTTCTTATAGTACCATATTTCATCGTGGTTTTCGCTAGTTTGTTAATTTTTTGGAGGCAAGAAAATTGAGGGAATGGTTCATGATTTATCTTATTAAATGTTGTGGTAAAACACAAATGAAAGGAAGAAAGCTTCCATTTAAAGAGACTGCAAAATATGTGGTGATTTCTCTTTCAGAATAAAGGGCTGAGACAAAGCTAACAATACTCACATAAGACGAATAATTGAAGTATAGGAGCTTAATTACCGCTATTGATTTCCGTGCAAGACTTCGCTTTCCGCGGGTAGCTTGTGAGCCTCCTCGTCGCTTTCACTCCTGCGGGGTCTCACATTAGCTACTCTTCCCGCAGGAGTCTTCGTCTTGCACTCCAATCAACCGCTGGTAAGAGTCAAAATCTATTTGTATACTTAACAAAACTAAAACCCGAACTGATTTGCCTCATAAAATGCAAATCAGTTCGGGTTACATAGACCAAAACAACTAATCTCAGCCTCTTGTTCTCTATATTACCTCTTTTGTTTTATAACCAGCCTTGATTATCATTTCAATCGTATCTTCAGACATATCTAAATGAGAAATATTTGTCCCCCGAATAAGCTCTTGCGTATTCCTGTCTTCAAATGAAAGGTTCCCCTCAAGATAGACTTTAAAAACATCAATCAAACTGTTCAATTTCACTTCTTCTACATCAAGCTGCTCATCCGAACTTTCCACAACAGACAAGCTGTGGAATTCCAATGCTTCTTTTAGCATTTCCAACAAATCAAAGTTTGTCGGAGGGTTCGGATTTGTAATGTGATAAATTTTATCCGCTTCTGCTTTCTGAGGTGCCAGGCTGAGAATGTCGGCAACATAATCGACCGGCACCAGGTTGGACGTTCCGTTCTTGGCAGCCAGCAGCCTATATGTTCGGTTGTTGTCATTTTTCCGAGCTGATTTACGTTTAAAGACAGCGAGGGCACGCATGAATCCGTACAGGGTAAACTGCGAATCGGCTTCCCCTGTCTTTGAATCGCCGACAATGATGGCCGGTCTGAATATGGAAATATCCATTTTGTCTCTGTACGAGAATACTAGATGTTCAGATTTCACTTTGCTCTCCTCGTAAGGGTTGTTGAAGCGTCTGTTTGTTGGGTACAGCTCTTCCATCCCATGAGTCAACGTTCCTACTGTGTATGCCGTGCTAACATAGTAGAACTTTTTGACTTGCATGATGGATGCCAATTCGAGTATATGTTTTGTTCCGTCGTAGTTTGCTGCAAACAATTCGTCCCTTAAATTAAGATCGAATTTTACGAGAGCTGCTAAATGGTAGACGGCATCTATTTTATTTGTAAGCCACTCGATATCTTCATCCGACAACCCTCCCTTAGGGTAAGTAATGTCCCCTTGGTAGATATGGATCCGCTGCTGGTCGGCTGATGCAAATGAGTCTCTGAGGGTCTCCGCCTTTTCTACATTCCTTACTAAAATATAGACTTCGTTCTGTTTATCCTGTAAAAGGTTCTTGATAAGTTTCCCGCCAAGGAAACCTGTCGAGCCTGTCAGAAATAGGTTCAAGATAATCACTCCTGTTGTGATTTCGCCACATTGGTTTATCCTATCATAGCATAATTCGACAGGCGGTATGTCGTTTGGGAGGGTGTTTAAGATATTTCCAATTGGCGGAATGGTTTTAAGGGTAAAAGTGTCGGGAATCCTAGGTTCATGTAGTAAATTAAAGGGAGATGGGCAGGCTTTGTTGGAGAAATAGATTATACGCGGTCAAAATCTATGAGTTCAAGAGTTGTTTGTATGAGGTTAGAAAAAAGTCTTTTAGTTTCACTCGAAAATCTTCGAGTTTGGGCCTATAATCTTTTAGTTTTAACCATTATTCTTCGAGTTTTCAACATTAATCTTTCGATTCCGCCAATAATTCCGTCACTTAGAAAAATACGGAACAAACCAAAACCCCTGACACCCACAAATATTAAAAACCTGCCGAGAACCACCCGGCAGGCCAAATCAAAATATCAAGTTAAGTCCAATCAATAATTCGAATAGAACTTCTGCGCCACCTGTACCGTATGCGTACTTCCGCCGCGGTCTTCCACACCTTCAAGAAGCATCGCGAGTACAAACTCAGGATTCTTCTGGTCATAGGAAACGAACAATCCATTTTCTTTCCCTGTCGTTCCCTGTTCCGATTTAATTTCGGCTGTGCCAGTTTTACCAGCTATCTCTTTACCGGCAACCTGAGCCTTACCCGCGATTCCCTCAGAAACGACTTTCCGGAGGTTCGTTCTCATCAGCTGAGACTGCTCAGGACTCAACAGCCCCTCTTTCCACACTCCTTGTTCTTCATCCTTCAAGAGAACCGGCTTCATCATGGTGCCATCGTTGATGATGCCGCCATAAGCACTGGCCAGGTGAACAATACTCATCAGGACCTCTCCTTGCCCAAAGGCTGAATCCGCAAGCAGGATTTCTTTGGAAATGCTGCCGTCATTAGAAATTTGCGATTTCGTAACGGGGTAAGACATAGGAATCTCTTCACCGAACCCGAAATCCTTCAGACCTTGGATAAAGGTTTCAGCACCCATTTCCATTCCCACTCTGGCAAAGTAAATATTATCCGAGTACTTCATGGCACTTTCGAGATCCACTACGCTGTCATTATCAAAGACCCTGACAATCTTGTAACCTCCCCAGGATTCATCCTTTCTCCACGTCTTTCCATTTATCTTAAACGTTTTGTCGGGATCAAGCTTCCCTGACTTCAAGCCAACCGAAGCGGTGATTCCCTTCATCGCAGAACCTGGTGAATACGTCTTGTTGAAACGATTTCGCAACGGCTGATCGGGATCGTTATAAATCTTGTCAAACTTATCACCGGCCATCCCGAGTGCAAATTCATTCGGATCATAGGATGGGACGCTCACAAGTGCCAATGCCTCTCCAGTTTCAGGATTGACAGCCGCGGCCGTCCCGACTTCATCCTTCATCTGGTCGTACAGTTTTTTCTGCATTTCGGCATCCAATGTCAACATGATTTTTTTCCCGTCTTCCACTTCCTGTTCAGCGACCGTCACTTCTTCTCCGTTCACTTTAGTCAGATAGATTCGCTGACCGCTTTGACCGCGGAGCTTCTCCTCGTATACTTCCTCCGCCCCGCTTATACCGAGTAAGGATTGCGCCGTATACCCTTCATCCTTTAATTTCTCCAGCTTCTCTGCGTTAATTTTTCCGAGATACCCTGTAATATGGGCAGCCGCTTCACCGTAAGGATATTGGCGGGCTTCCACTCTTTTTGAATAGAGGCCAGGCAGCTCGATGATATCCAGTGCTAGCGGCCGTTCGGATATCGGCAGCTTCTTAACCGGTACAAAATATTCGGGCTGGACCCAGCTTTGATCTAATTCTTTCTGAATCGCTTCAGGCGATATTTCCAAGAGGGATGACAGCTTTTTCAGATCGCTGTCTTTAAATTCCTTTGGCACGATGCCGATTTGAAAAGCCTCACCGTTTATTGCCAGCGGATTTTCATTCCGGTCATAGATTTCGCCCCGCTTGGCAGGGATACTCTCAACGCCGACTTTATCCCCTTTTTCCAATTCAGGGAGGATGAATGCCGGCTTCCAATCGACATACCAATTCTCTTCATCGTCTTTTTCCTGTTTCCGAAGGGTGACAGTTTCCTCATAAGAAACCTCGCCCGCCAATGTATTCATTGTGATAGTGACAGGGAAATCTGCCTCTTTTTCCTTATCCCACTCTTTTTCTTCTTTTGGCTTTTTAAAATTTACCTTCAGATCCGTAACAGCCAAATCTTCATATATGTCATTTGTCCGTTTTACGACATCTTCTTTTTTATAGGTTTCTTTTGCGGAAGATGAAAGATATGAATCATACATTTTTTCAAACTTCTTGTCGTTCCAAAGATCGACATACTCTTTCAATCGATCATCAGGCTGAGCTTTCTCCTGACAGCCTGCCATCAAAATTCCCGCCGCAGCAACCAGACTAAGCAAGAACATTTTTTTAAACATATGTAATGTGAGCCCCCTTGGTTTTCTTATTTCTAATTATTTCAAATTGATGAATTAATTTCAATTTAAATGTATTCTCTCTTCCAAGATGTATGTCCAATATAGAAGATTCAGCCCTTTAGTCCTTTCCATATTACACCTTCTTTTCCTCCCACTCCCCTTACTTTTTTCAGTAAAACTGGTGCACGAGGTATATTTTTTGATATAATATACTGTCGTAAGAGTAATAAGGAACAAGATCCTAAGATTATATCTTGCAAATATAAATCGATAGGTGGAATTTAATATGAGTCAAAAACCTTACAGAGTTCTTCTGTACTACAACTATGTAACAATCGAAAACCCTGAGGAAGTGACTGCGAAGCATAAGGAATTATGCCAGGAGCTGGGTCTAATGGGACGCATCCTGATTTCTTCAGAAGGAATCAACGGAACATGCTCTGGTACAATCGAGCAGACAGATGCATACATGGAAGCTATGAAAAATGATCCTCATTTTCACGATACTGTCTTCAAAATTGATGAAGCAGACGAGCATGCTTTCAAAAAATTAAAAGTGAAACATCGTCCAGAGCTTGTGACACTTCGTCTAGAAGATGAGGTGAACCCTCATGAGATCACTGGTGAATATCTAGCGCCAAAAGATTTCTTTGAGCAGATCCAAAGTGAAGATACAATTCTTCTTGATGCCCGTAATGACTACGAATACGATCTTGGTCACTTCCGCGGTGCGATCAGACCTGATATCCGCAATTTCCGCGACCTGCCGGATTGGGTCCGTGAAAATAAAGAACTATTGGCTGACAAAAAAATCATCACTTACTGCACAGGTGGTATCCGCTGTGAGAAATTCTCAGGCTGGTTATTGAAAGAAGGCTTCGAGAATGTTGCTCAGCTGCACGGTGGAATTGTCACGTATGGACAAGACCCAGAAGTGCAAGGCGATCTATGGGACGGACAGCTTTACGTATTTGATGAACGTATTGCAGTGCCAGTCAACCGCAAAGAGCATGTCGTTGTCGGTAAAGACTACTTTGACGGCGAGCCATGTGAGCGCTATGTGAATTGTGCACACCCGCCATGTAACAAGAAAATCCTTTGCTCAGAAGAAAACGAGCATAAATATATGAGAAGCTGCTCTGATGAGTGCCGCAGAAGCGAAGAAAACCGTTATATCATCGAACACGGTTTGACTGAGGAAGAAGTGGCTGAGCGTTTGGCAGTGATTGAGGCTGAGAAAGAGACAGCTAACGCTTAATTTCTTAAAAAGAACGGGTCTTTTAAAGACCGGTTCTTTTTTTGTACTTACAACTTTAATAAATTTTTCCGCTCTAGGGATAGAAAAGAGTAATAGTAATCTACACAGTCTTCCCCAAGAAAATACTCCATAAATTTCATAAACGATTCTCTATTAGGGGCTTTCTTAATAAATGGCATAAATAATGACGTTTGATTAAGGCCAACGTGATTTTCTTTTTATTTGACGTTGTATAAGTATTTGGGTTTGCAGGTAAGAAGGTAATTCTTTCTTTTTATAGAATTATTAAAAAAGGTAATTTAATAATTAAGGGGTGTTAATATGGGTGCTTGGGGAACAGGACTATTTGATGATGATACAACTAATGATGTGAGAGATAGTTTTATTGACTACTTAGATGAAGGAAATACACCTGAAGAAGCTACACAGCTAATCTTGGAGGAATATGTAGAAGAGTTTGATCCTGAAGAGGATTTGGAGGTAATGTCTCTAGTTTATATTGGTCTTTCATCTATACAATTGGAGAAAAAATGCCTCCAGGAACAAGTTCGTAAAACTGCTATAAACTTAATTGAACGAGGTGCAGACCTTGAGCTCTGGGAAGACGCTGATTCTAAAGAATATGAAGAACGAAGGAAAGTTTTAAGGGAATTTAAAGAAAGACTAATTAACTATTAAAAACAAAAGACATTTTATTCCCTCATTGATAAAGAAAACTCACTGTGGCGAGTTTTGACTTTTTCAAAACACATGGGGGAGGTCCCTATTATGGGGAAGTTCCTCAACAGCGGGCTTCGACTGCAGCGCGTTTATCTATTATGTACAATATATCGATTAATCGATATTAGGTCTTATCAATAGGATTACAAATAAAAGGAACAGAGAGACTCTGTTCCTTTCATTTGTGATTAATTTATCTAGCTTTTCTTTCCCTTCTTACCTGGTTGTTCAGGTCCCTCTTCACTCATAAAGAACCATTTTCCATTGGATTTAATCCAACCTTTTTTATCTTCTGCGTTAGGTCGCAGCCACTTCGCATTCGAATTAGCCCCTCCAAATTTAAGGGTTCCATCTTCATTCAAGTGATACTTCTTGCCGTTCCATTCGATTTTACCTGTTTGCATTTCACCATTTTCGTTGTAGAAGTACCAGTTACCATCACTGTAAACCCATCCGGTTAAGATTGGCTCTTCATCAGGCTCAACCTCTTGGACGATTCTTCCTTCCACTTCAGGTGAAACAGGGCTGTTTTTAGCCAGATAATCCGTAAATACTTCAAAATCCACTAGGAATAGATCTGTTTGACGGCCTTCATCTTTTGCCTGTTTAAACATATCATACCCATCTCCGCCATTCGCAGTGAATGCGTTGGTCGCTACACGGTATGTTTGTTCCGGATCGATTTCCTGGAATCCGTCAGCCGTATTCACTTCGACAGACCATACTCTTTCGCCAGCCGGTTTGTTTACATCATATTTGAAGTTGATTCCTGATACCTGCAGGAATTCACCCGGTGCATCTTCCCCTTCCACGCGGGATACGCTGTGCTCAAGGGCATCCAGGATTTCTTGTCCAGTAAGGTCAAGGGTTACAAGCTGGTTACCGAATGGCATTGTAGTGAGAACTTCACCAAGGGTGATTTCCCCGGCATCAATCGAAGCACGGATTCCTCCGCCATTTTGCAGCCCGATATAGGTTTCTACAAATTCGTTCGCTTTTGCAACCATTCCATCAGTGATCAGGTTACCCAGGTTCGTTTCTTGTCTGCGGACGTCATTACGCTCACCATTCAGTGCAACCTCCGTTGAACCTACAACTTCACTTTTCAATTCTTCAAGTGGAGCCTTGTACTCTTGTACTTTTGCAAGAGCTTCTGCATCCTCTTCGTAATTTTCAAGATCAAGCACTTCACCAGCGTGGCTTGTCAAAACACCTTCAGCATTGAACGTTACATCCAATAAACCAAGGAGGTTCAGATACTCGCCAGCCTGCACGATGACCGTAGGCTCTTCTTTTTCAATTACAACAGGTTCTGAAAGAACCGTGTGAGAGTGTCCGCCGACGATGATATCGAGGCCCTCCACGGCTTCAGCAAGCTCTAAATCATGGGAGTAGCCTAAGTGAGAAAGTGCGATAATTTTATTTACGCCTTCTTCTTTGAGCATATTTATCGTGGCAGTCGAACTTTCAACCGCGTCTTCGAATACAACATTTTCTCCAGGATTCGAGATGAAAGCTGTGTCTGGAGTCGTCAATCCGAAGATCCCAACTTTTTCTCCATCTACTTCTTTGATAAGCGCAGGATAGATGTTTCCGCCTTCTCCCGGCTGTCCGATTTCATTTTTTACCAGTGGTTCCAAGTCAGCATCACCAGTCACGGTAACGTTTGAGGATACCATCGGGAAGTTCATTTCTTTGATAAAATTAGCAAGTGTTTCTGAATCTTTATCGAACTCATGGTTCCCCAATGTCATTGCATCGTACCCAAGCTCGTTCATGAACCAAAGGTCAGCAAGACCTTCATATTGACGGAAGTAAAGTGTGCCTGAGAATACGTCACCAGCATCTAATAGCAGGGCATTCTCTTTTTCTGCACGAACTTCGTTTACTGCTGTGAATAAACGTGGATATCCTTCAACATGGGCATGCGTATCATTTGTGTGCATGATGGAAAGATCGAATTCACCATTTGTTTCATCTGCAAAATCAAGCTGGGCAACTAGTGCATCATGATCGCTTGCGCGGCCGTGCTCTTCCATATATGGAGAATTGAAGTTGACGATATCAAACTCAGCACCAGCAGCTAAATGGTTGGAAACAAGTATATGATCAAGAACTTGTGCGTTTCCTTGGTATGTGTACGTGTATCTTTCGTTTTCAGGAAGTGTTTCAACAAGGTTTGTTAAAACATCGCCTTTAAGTGTTTGTAATGGAGCAGAGAATTCAAAGTCATTCAAATCTCCCATTACTACTACATTTGCATCCGCATTCTTTTGATGAATATCTGATACAAAAGAGTTAACAATTTGTGCGATTTCCAGGCGTTGTGCTTCACTGCCCAGAACAGGCGGCTGGTTCTTACCGAATAACGGCTGGTCTCCGCCTTTGGAATTGAAGTGGTTGTTGATGACAATCACTTCTTCACCGTTAAAATCGAATTCAGCAGCCAATGGCTTACGGCTGTCATCAAAAGCAGGGTTTGTCGGATCGATTCTGCCCGGGTTGACCGTTAGAGAGCCATCTTCATAAGCAACAGCTGTAGTTGCATCGCCTTTTTGAGCTTCAGCAAGAGTCACTCGTTCAGGATTGTAAAGATAGCCGACACGGATATTTCCTCCTGGAACTCCACCGTCCTCTTTATCTTGAGGAGCAACTTCAGTCCATGCGTACGTTGGACCGCCGAAGCTCGCAACCGCATCGCTTAATGCTTTGTAATTGGCATCTGCTTTAACAGTACCATCGTCAGTCGTTCCACTTTCGTCCAGCACTTCCACAAGGCCAATGATGTCAGGAGAGTTCAAGTTCTCCACCATTGATTTGGCAAGCTTGTCACGCTTATCTGTATCCGAAGCTGCAAAGTTTTCGATGTTGTATGCAGCAATGGATAATTCCTCGTTATCTTTTTCGATCGTCGTCACTTCTGGAGTGAATTCACGTTCATTCAATTCCGGAAGTTCTGCCTCGTTAACTAAAATCTTGAAGTTACTGTAGCCATAGCTGACTACACCATTTACTGTTCCGTTGAATTGATCGCCCGTTTTCGCAACATAATCACGGTTATCCAATAATAGGAACATTCTTTCAGGGTTTTGATTTTCTTTTGTCAGTAGAGGTGCTCCCTCTTTTGTATAGGTTTTTCCTTCGACTTGCTCTGTGATGACTGGAAGTTCACCATATTTTTGAGGTCCTGTGATAGTAGGACTCTCCAGGGCTACGCGCATTCCTTCCAGGCTTTCGTAGAAATCGATCCCGTCTTGTTCCGGATCGAATTCAGCGAATTGATCATTGTCGATCACTTCAGTTGGCGGTGTTACATCTTCACCGATTACAAGAGCTTCAGGAAGAGTATTTCCGCTTGAGACAACAACAACGTTTCCGTATTGAGCGTTCAGCTCTGTCATCGCCAAGTCTGTATCTAATTTTTCACTATAACCATCGAGTACCCATTCTTTCACCTGGCCGTCAACCTTTACATGGTCACCGACCTGTACTCCGTGAGCGGGCTTATAGACAAGCAATGCTTCGGACGTTTCAGGGTTCTCATCCGGATTAGGGTCTTGCATGTAGAAGTTGCTTGCATCGTCGACATGTGTGACGATCCCTTCCACTTCTTTTACTTTTTCAGAGACATAAGGAGATGTGTGGCTTTCTCCCTGGATGTCATGGATGCTTAAACCTTCAATGCCTTCGTATGGGGTTGGTTCTTCCGGCTGTTCACCTTCGAAGGACATGGCAGAAGCATTTTTTAATGCAGGGACATTGAAATATGCTGTTAAGTCTCCAGTAACAATTACTTTTTTACCAATAATATCAGGGTTTGTCTGGAGGCCAAAAGCCGGTCGGAAAACAGACGGAACTTGTACCGGCAGTATTTTAGCAGGGTCGGTTTCATCAATGCTATCGGCAATAGCAAAGTTATAGTCATTGTTAAAAGGCGCTTCGAAATCGTAACTATTGGTCGATGTTGTATGACCTACAATATAACCAGTAACCGTTCCGGTCCCCTCATTATTCTCAATCGCTTCCTGAACCGACATATAGTCGGCAGCAGAAGCTGTCGAACCGATTGGAGCAATATATCCAACCAGCATGGCAAAGATCGTTGTCAAAATAAACAACTGTTTTTTCATGATTTTCAAACTGGTTCCTCCTCTTTCTTTGTTTAACAGTAAATTTGGTCCAACCTTATAATGCGAACGCTTACATAAGATGTCATTTCTCTCCGCGAAAACCCGTCCTTTTCCCCATAAGATTTTCAGGCGGATATTTATTTATCCTATGAAAACACCTCCACGAATTTTTTCCAATAACCGCTTAGTATGTAGAATTTTGACTAAGCTTCCTTTTTAATATAGCATCTTTTCGTCGAATTTTAAGATATTTTCAATTATTTTACAAAATCAGAACTTTAGACTTACAAATGTTACATAAGATATGAAATTAGACCCATTTTTAGTTTGCTTATAGGTTATAGTTTGCATTCATCCTTAGTAAAAACAAAAAGAGACAGGCCTTTTCTACATGGCCCGTCTCTCAACGCTTTAATTGATATTTCACTCTACAGTAATGACATCACTATTAGTGTAGTCCATCTGTCCATTTTTAACTGCATAAACAAAGAAATAATAGTCGCCGGGTGCCAGGTTTTCACCGTTTATTTTGCCGTCCCAGCTTAACGTGTTGTAGTATTTAGGTAAGTCTGTATAAACAGGACCGTCCCCAACATGAGTCATATCAGTTTTATATACCCAAATGCCTGCTTCCTCTGCTCCGCCCGGCAGATAAACTTCAAGGTCATATCCGTTCTCTGTCTCAGTTACCGTTACACCCCCATCGATACGTGGATAATCGGGTTCTTTAACGAAGAGAATGGTCGGAACTTCTACTTCACTCTCACCGTCACTGACTGTGACAGTCCCTTCATAGTAGCCCGGCTCTAATTTACTTGCGTCTACTTGGACTTTAAAATTTACTTTTTGTGATTTATTCCCTTTGACTTTCAGGTTCTTGCTGGTCTTCACTTTGATTCCAACCGGATTCCCTTCAAATTCAACATCAAAACTGTACTTCTTATGTTTATCCGAAAGGTTTTTGATCATGAAATGCTGTTTTTCTACTTGCTTTCCTTTGTCTTTTGAAAAGACACCAAACGAATGGCTTCCAGGTGTGACAAGGGTTTTCGCATTGATTGCATCCACCGGACGGATACTCCCTGCCCCTTGTGTATTATGAGGGTATGCTTCACCTGATTTATCATAAAGATTAACGGCAGTATTCATCAAGGCTGCCTTTACATCATCCACACCCCAATTACTGTGGGCATCCAGCAGTAAGGCAGCAGCACCGGCAACATGCGGGGATGCCATGCTTGTTCCTTGTTTAGAAGCATATCCGTGTGGATTCTCTCCATTATGTGTCGGAACTGTACTCACAATATTTACTCCAGGAGCGGAAACGTCCGGTTTGATCATCCAGGTATCCAAGACCGGTCCGCGTGAAGAGAAGTCAGCGACCGTTTCCCCGATTTCACGGTCGAACTCCAAATCAAACGCTACTGTATTATTTCCTTTTTCTAACTCATCAAGCATTTTCTGACCGTCAGTCCCTGACATCTTAAAAGTCGGAACCGCCATCCCTGGAATTTCATACTCGAATTCTTCTGGTGCACTATTGAAGATGATTGCACCTATAGCACCGGCAGCCTTGGCATTTGATGCTTTATCAACAAAAGGAATGGCACCGCGTTTGATGAGTGCGATTTTTCCTTCTACATCTTTTCCTTCAAATTCCTCAGGTGTCCCTAACCCGGCATAAACAAATTCATACTCATTTCCATTAAGGGCAAGCAGTTCTTCATCACTTGCGAAGCCCATCACTTTATCCGTTTCATACGCAACTCCGCCTGTCGTCGTAATCTCGGAAGTGTATACATTATAAGGAAGCTGAGTCGCCCCTACAGAAATGGCATCACGTGAAGTTCCAGGTGAACCGACCGTCCAATTATCAGGTCCTGCATTTCCGTTGGATGTAACTGCAACGACACCTTCTGCCATTGCCCAATCCAGTGCAATACTCGTCGCCCAGTCAGGGTTATTTAAACTATTACCCAAGGACAGGTTCATGACATCGGCACCGTCTTGAACCGCTCTTTCGATTCCAGCCACAACGTCTTCAGTGGTACCGCTGCCGCCAGGGCCCAGCACACGATAAGCCAGCAAAGTCGCTTCAGGTGCAACCCCTTTTATCTGCCCATTTGCTGCAACTGTACCAGATACGTGCGTTCCATGAGTCGTTTCTTCTCCGCGTGGATCCCCCTTTGGTGTTTCCTGCGGATCTAGATCATCATCGACAAAATCATATCCTTTATAGTCGCCAAACGCATGAGCTAAATCAGGGTGTGTGTAATCTGCACCAGTATCAATGACAGCGACTGTGATTCCTTCACCTGTATAACCGGATTCCCATGCCTCATCCGCTCCGATGAAAGGTGCACTGTCCAGCATCTCAGGGTGATAAGCATCCTCTTCGATGGTTACACCCTCAGAACCTGTCACGGTGTATGTAACATTCGGGTATACTGCTTTCACCCCGGGTACAGCCAGTAAACTCGGAATTTCATTTGACTTGAGCTCCATGGAAAAACCTGAGAACACATGATCATATTCACGTTTCACCTTACTTGATTTTGCTGCATCCTTAACATCTTTTTTTACCTTATTGCGTGTTTTTGCCAAGTTGGCTTTGGACTGCTTTTTTCCTTTATGTTTTGCTTCTACAACTGATTCTTCCTCCAGCTCTACAATGACGCTGGTGACTTTCGAAGACGTGGTATCCAGATTACCGAAGATTTCTGCTAGTTCAGGAGGTGTCTGGGCTTGAGGTGTACTGACTTTATTCGCCTGAGGGGCAGCACCAACACTAATTGTCGATAGAATAAATACTAGAATGATAGATAAAAGTGAAGCATGAAATAGACGTTTTTTCATTTAAGCGTTTCATCTCCTTTTATTTTTTGTTACTTGTAATCTAAACCCTCACCTTCCTTAATTACACAAATTTTCATAACATTACTAGAAATTCATTTAAAGAGGCTTATTTTCCTTGAGCAAAAAGCACTATTATTCTACTTACTTATGTAAAAAAAGAGGTTATTCGACTTATTTAATGGCTCTCTGCTCTAAAGTTCAAGAGATTAATAGAGAATTTAAGAATGTTAGATGATAAAAGGTTTCTTGAAATCCCATCGCTATTCTATGGGAAATGAAACGATATAAACTACAAGGGACGGGCCTTTAGCAAACTTATGGCCCGTCCCTCGATGCGTTAATGCATTAAAAGACCTTCGGTTGGGTTCGCTCATTGTTACAAGCGGTGCCGAAACCGAAGGCCAATTATATCTTACCTATCTTACTGCTTCGTCTTATTCGCTATCTCAATCGCCCGATTCGTCCCTTCCACGGCCTGATCCAATGCTTCCTGTGGATCGGTTCCCTGGTACAGATTCTCAAGTGCCGTTACCACCTGCTGACGGGATTCAGGGAAGACAGATATCAGTGCTCCTTGAGTGGCAACAGAAGGTTTCGTCTGCTGAAGCTGTTCAACGGTCACTTTAAACTGAGGGTACTTCTCCCACTCCTGCTTCACGATGTCTTCATCATAAGCAGCCGGGTTGATCGCGAAGTAGCCTGTTCCGATATGCCATTTCGCCTGGCTTTCCGGTGTTTGCAGGTACTTCATGAATTCCCAAGCGGCTTCCTGCTTTTCTTCAGAGATCCCTTTTGACATCCATAGGGACGCTCCGCCGATGGCGACTCCCTGGCGCTCCACTTCCTCAGGATACGGAATGAACGCTACGCCCACTTCGAACGGGGAGCTATTGATCGCGTTGGCTACACCTGCGGATGAGTCGAGGTACATGGCGACTTTCCCGGTTTGGAAAGCAGCACGGATGTCATCCCAGTTAGTTCCGTAGTTTCCGAATGTACCGGCTTTGTTCATGTCATCGAGGAACTTGAAGACGCGCAGCCCTTCTTCCCCGTTGAAGACTGCTTCTGTCGCATCTCCTTCACGGCCGTTTTCTTCATTTACATACAACCCGCCTTGTGTGGCAACCAGCTGTTCAAAGAACCAGCCGTATGTGAGCATGGAGAAGCCGAAACGCTCATCTTTTTTCGTCAATTTTTCAGCAGCGGCTTTTACTTCTTCAAAGGTTTGAGGTGGACTTTCAGGGTCGAGCCCCGCTTCTTTGAAGGCGTCCTTGTTGTAGATCATCACCGGTGTGGAGGAGTTGAACGGCATGGAATAAAGCTTTCCATCCACCGTATAGTAATTCAGGATATTCTCCTCAAGCTGTGAGACGTCATAATTATCCTTATCGATGAACGTCTGCATCGGTTCGATGAAGCCGCTCTCGATCATGTACTTCGTCCCGACTTCAAACACCTGGGTGATCGCAGGAGCATTCTCGGTACCGCCGACACTCCTCAGTTTTGTCAGAGACTCTTCATAGGTCCCCTGGAATTCCGCGTTTACTTTGTACTTATCCTGAGAGTTGTTGAAATCAGCAACGATCCCATCAAGCACTTCCTGTCCGGCACCTGACATGGCATGCCAGAAGTTGATCTCCACTGGTCCCGAACTCTTTCCATCATCTGAACCGTCTTCTTTCGGCTTTTCACTTTCACTGTTCGAGCAGGCCGTCGTGAAAAGCATGACAGCCAGCACACTAAAAATGAACAGCATCCTCAGTTTCTTTTTCATTTTCGGTAACACCCCTTTTTGTTATTTATGCTAAAACATGCCCGGACTCACTGAGAGCAGCAGGCATGTGAAACACCGTTACTTCAATGCCCCCTGAGTCAATCCTTTTTGGAGCTGCTTCTGTCCGAGGAACAAGAGCAGCAGGGTCGGGATGATGACGATGATGACGCCTGCCATGACGACTCCCCATTCGGTCGCCATTTCCTGTGTCTGCAGCTGCTTCAGACCGATTTGGACCGTTCGGACCGAATCATTGGTCGTCACGAGGAGCGGCCATAGATACATATTCCAGGTTGTCAGAAACCCGTATGCCCCGAGCGTCACGAGACTCGTTTTTGAAACGGGCAGGATCACTCTCCAGAAGAAGGCGAATCGGCTCAAGCCGGCAACCTGTGCCGCTTCATGCAGTTCCTTCGGGATCGTTTTAAAATGCTGGCGCAGCAGGAACGTCCCGAAAGCCAGCGCGAAGAATGGCAGCGACAGCCCTTGATACGTATTGATCCAGTCCAGTTTTTGAATCGTAAAGAAATTCGGGATCATGGTCGCTTCCCACGGGATCATCATCGTCGATATGAATAAGAAGAAAATGAAGTCCCTCCCCTTGAACGGGATGAAGACAAACGCATATGCAGCCATGCTGCAGACAACGAGCTGCCCGAGCATTACACCGAATGACACGACAAAACTATTGATCAGGTAATTCATGAGCGGCAGCCGCTCGAACACCTTAAAATAGTTTTCCAGAGTGAATGACTGCGGCAGGAATTTACCCTGAAGGATTTCCGAACCCGTCATGAAACTGATCATAAATGCGTACAGCACCGGGAAAAACACAAGAAAAGCTGATACTGTCAGCAGGACATACAGCAATATTTTCTTCGGCATACTCATTGATAATGCACCTTCTTTTCCCCGAGCTTGAATTGCAGGATCGTCACGATCAGGATACAGATGAACAGGAAGACTGCCTGCGCGCTCGCCGTTCCGAATTGATAGTTGATGAAGGCTTCACGGTAAATCGAATAAACGATGAGATTGGTAGACTGCGAAGGGCCTCCCTTGGTCAGGATGTCGATCTGGCCGAATGTCTGGAACGCGTTGATCAGCGATATCGTGATGATGAAAAAGAGCGTCGGCGACAGCATCGGGATCGTGATCCTCCTCAGCTGATACCAATACCCCGCCCCGTCGATCCGTGCGCTTTCATAGAGGTACTCATTGATGTTCTGAAGACCACCGAGGATGATTAAAAATGAGAATCCGGTGTTAAGCCAGATGGTCGAAATGGACACAGATATCAACGCCCATTCGGGATCGAGCAGCCATTGCACCTGAGGCAGATGCAGGAGGTGCAGCAGCCGGTTGAACATTCCGACACTCGGATGGAAAAGGAATAACCATACCACCGAGGAAGCCGCTACCGATATCCCCATGGACGAGGAATACATCGTCCTGAAAAAGCCGATCCCTTTCAATTTTTCATTGGCAATGAGGGCAAGGAAAAGCGCCAATATGATTCCGATAGGGACTGTATACAGCACAAATAGGAAGGTCGCCTTGATGCTGTTCCTGAACTCTGGCGACTCGAGTAAATAAGCATAGTTTTCAAGGCCGACAAACAACGCGGCAGTCCCCTGCTGATCGGTCAGGAAAAAGCTGAGATACAGTGTCCGGAACATTGGATAAAAAATGAACACAGCAAATAATAAGATAGAAGGAAAAAGATAGAGCATGGCGGTCCTGACGTTCAGCGACCTCTTCCAAAGGCTTGGCGGTGCTGCATTCAGGCCGGCCTTCATTTGAGCACCTCTTGGTCAAACATATAGTTTTCAATATCCGTCGGGGTTTTGACGATCTGCTGTGTCTCACTGTCAAAGAAGCAAAGAGACTCGTAATTGATGACAACAGGGATCACGTCCCCCACATTGATCCGCCACTGACCGGTCCACTTGGCCATCCATTCTTTTTCACCGAGCATGAAGGAGAAAATTGTTTCGTTTCCAAGAACCTCAACATTGATGACTTCAACATTGATTTTGTCCCCTTCTTCGGTTTCTTTTGTGGCCGCTTTCAGATGTTCAGGGCGGATGCCGACAATGATGCGGCCAGATTTCATGAACTTCTCATCTACTTTTGGAATGGCGATTTTACCATCGGTCCCAAAATGGAGCTGCGAAGTTTCCGAATTATACTCCGCTTCAGCGATATTCATCGGAGGAGAACCGATGAAGGTCGCAACGAAAGGATTGGCAGGGTTATTATAGATATCGATCGGCTTCCCGATCTGCTGGATCTTTCCGTCGTGAAGAATCATGATCCGGTCCCCCATCGTCATCGCTTCGACCTGATCATGGGTGACGTAAATCATCGTAATTCCAAGCTTTCGTTGAATCTGCCTGATTTCCGACCTCATATGTGCCCTCAGTTTGGCATCGAGATTGGAGAGCGGTTCATCCATCAGGCAGATCGGGGCCTGGTTGACGATGGCGCGGGCGAGTGCCACCCGTTGTCGTTGCCCGCCGGAAAGCTCGCGGGGTTTTCTTTTCAGATAGTCAGAAAGACCAAGCATCTTCGCCGTCTCTTCACACCGCGCCTTCCTCTCTGCCTTCCGGATCTTCTTTACGTGCAAGCCAAAAACGATATTCTCTTCAACAGACAGATGTGGATAGAGGGCATAGTTCTGGAAAACCATCGAAATATTCCGCTTGCTCGGCGGCAGGTTATTCACTTCCTCGTCTCCTATTTTTAGAACACCCGCCGTAATATCCTCCAGCCCCGCAATCATCCGCAGCATCGTACTCTTCCCGCAGCCGGACGGCCCGACCAGCACAAAGAATTCGCCAGGCTCGACCGTCACGTTAATATTGGTGATGACTTCATTCTTTTTGTCGTATGATTTTGATACATCAATGAGCTCAACCTTTTTCACATTTTCTCCCCCTTGCATTCGCCGATTCCTTGTTCACTTTGGCTTTGATACATATACAGCGTTTTCATTTATGGGTTGCTTTCTTTTGTGTACCTGGTACATTTCATCGGTTTTGTACCAGGTACAAAATACAGCCAGTGTACCTGGTGCATTTCATCAGTTTTGTACCAGGTGTAAATCGTCTCTGTTGTACCTGGTACAGCACGTCGATCCTGTACTAGGTACAAAATACAACCGGTGTACCTGGTACAATTCAAAGCAATCCTGGACAAAAAAAAGAATCACAAACATAACCTAGGTGTGCCTAAGCTCATGATGTGAATTCTCCGGGTCTCTACACAAAGGTATTAACTTGTATGCTCTAATTTCCTGAAATTCCAAATTGGAAATGAATAACCAACGTGAGTAAAGTATATGAAAGGGTAAGAGGTTGTATGAACAAAACTTCCGGGGTTTTCATGCACTAACGCAACGAGGGACGGGCCTTTAGCAAGCTAATGGCCCGTCCCTCACTACATTAAAGTATGAAATTATTCCATCCACTCCGGCTTCCCGAAGCCTTTGAATTCTTCGTCGATGACGTTTTCGAATTCAGCTGCTTCGACGACTGCTTTGATGTCTTTAGCAAGCTGGGAATCGACGTCTTTGGTGTTCATGACGACACGGTTGCGATATTGGTCGGGCATGTTTTCAAGCTGCAGTGCGTCAAGCAGATCCATTTTTGCAGCCAGTGCATAGTTCCCTGGGACTGCCGACAGGTCAACGCTTTCCACTGCCCGTGGAAGCTGTGCCGCTTCGATCGGTTTGAATTGAAGGTTTTTCACGTTTTTGTCGATGTCTTTTTCAGAAACCGTTAATGGATCTGTTCCTTCTTTCAATGTGATCAGCTTCGCATCCTCTAGGATTTGGAACGCTCTTGCAGCGTTTGTCGGGTCATTTGGAACGGCGATGGCGCTTCCTTCTTTGATGTCTTCGATCGAATCAAATTTGTTCGAGTAGATGCCCATCGGTGCTGTTGGTACGACGATGACTTCCGAAAGCTCCATGCCGTGCTGCTTTGCGAATGTTTCCATATAGATTTTATGCTGGAACAGGTTCGCGTCGAGGTCCCCCTGCGCGAGTGCGTTGTTCGGCTGGATGTAGTCGCTGAATTCCTTTACTTCAACGGTGTATCCTTTTTCCTCAAGCCCTGGTTTGATGGCTTTTGTCACCATGTCGCTGTACGGACCTGATGTCGCCCCAATCGTGATTTCTTTTTTATCCTCCGAGCTTGCTTCTTCTCCACCGCACGCCGCAAGCAAACTTACTGTCAATGCTGCTACTAAAAGTAAAAACCACTTTTTCATGAAATCTTCCCCCTAGGTTGTTTATCGTTTATCTACTAATCTTGCAAAAACATCGCCCGTATACTGGATGAGCTGCACCAAGCAAATCAAGACGACGACCGTGGTGATCATGACCGTATTGTCATAACGGTAGTAGCCGAAACGGATGGCCAGGTCACCGACACCGCCTCCGCCTACGATTCCTGCCATAGCGGAATAGGCGACCAAACTGATTGTTGTGATGGTGATGGCCTGGATGACGGCCGGCTTCGCTTCCGGCAGCAGGACGTCCTTGATGATCATCCATGGACTCGCCCCCACCGACACCGAGGCTTCGATGACTCCCTTATCAATCTCGCGAAGGGCCGTTTCTACCATTCTTGCAAAAAACGGAATCCCCGCTACAGACAGCGAAACGGATGCCGCCGTCGGTCCGATCGTCGTTCCCGTCAATATTTTTGTAAGAGGTAATAGTGCAACTAATAAAATGATGAACGGAACCGAGCGGACCATGTTGACAACGAAGCCGACGATTTTTTTAATGAAGCCGTTTTGCAGGAACAATCCCTTGTCTGTCACGAAAAGCAGGACACCGAGCGGCAGGCCCAGCAGGATCGCGATGGCCAATGAAATCCCGACCATATAGACGGTTTCCAGGAATGCTTTATTTAATTCTGGTAAAATCGCAATCAATGAATCAGGCAGCACGGTCGAGCACCTCCAGACTTTGTGTTTTAGCTGTTATGTAGCGGATGGCGGCCTGTATTTCAGCATCCTCTCCTATCAGCTCCATGATGAAAATCCCCAGCGGCGTTTCCTGGATATACTCGATTTTCCCATGAAGGATATTGCCTCGGACCTTATATTTTTGGAACACTTCAGATACGACACTCTCTTCTGCGATAGAGCCCTTGAACTGGATTTTGATCAGCTTGCCCGTCCGGCTCTTCAGTAAGTGAGGCGGCAGTTCAAACTGCAGGATGTTTTCGATGAACTGTTTTGTAAGCGGCTGTCTCGGGTTGGCGAAAAGATCATACACAGGGCCTTCCTCCACGATTCTGCCGTCCTGCATGACGGCCATCCTGTCGCAGATTTCTTTTACAACTTCCATTTCGTGCGTGATGAGGACGATGGTCAGTCCCAGTTGTTTGTTGATGTCTTTTAAAAGTTTAAGGATCGACTTGGTCGTGCTCGGATCCAGCGCCGAAGTCGCTTCGTCGCACAGCAGGACGGAAGGATTGTTCGCGAGTGCCCTTGCGATGCCGACCCGCTGCTTCTGGCCGCCACTCAGCTGTGCCGGATAGGCTTGAGCTTTGTCGCTCAGCCCCACCATCTCGAGCAGTTCTGTCACCCTTGGTTCGATCTTTGCCTTTGGCACCCTCGCTGCTTTCAAGGCAAAAGCAAGGTTTTCGTATACCGTTTTCGCTTTGATGAGGTGGAAGTGCTGAAAAATCATGCTGATTTTCTGGCGTGCGAGGCGGAGTTCTCTGGATTTCAGCTTCGTCAAGTCCCGTCCGTCGATGATGATCTCCCCTGATGTCGGCTTTTCCAGTAAATTGAGGCATCTGATAAGCGAGCTTTTTCCGGCCCCGCTGTAACCGACGATACCGAAAATTTCTCCTTTTTGAATGGTGACGGAGACATTATCCACACCAAGCACCGTTTGCTTTTTTGTTTTGTATTCTTTTACTAGATTTCTGATTTGGATCATCATTCACACCCCTTTTCTTTATGTATTGATGTTTGGCCAAATAAAAAATGCTTCTTTCAATTACTGAAAGAAGCATCGCGTTTATGTCATCGACTTATCTTTCAGAATGAAATCCATTCTGCAGGAATTAGCACCGTTCCATAATTGGAGGTTGCCGGACGTCACAGGGCCTGATCCCTCGGTCGCTCTTGATAATTTGAAAGTATTTAATTTTCGAAGTTTTTAATCTTATAGGAGATGATATATGGTTTGTTTTGGGAAGTCAATAAGGGATTTTGAGTTTGTTTTTTATGTAAGCGATTTCTTTGCTGTGGTTAAAGGGGATAGGCTGAACTGAAAAATTTTCCTTGTATACCGCTTTTGATTTCCGTGGAAGACTTCGCTTTGCGCGGGCGAGCGTGGAGCCTCCTCGGCTTTGCCTGCGGGGTCTCCACTGCTTCGCTTTTCCCGCAGGAGTCTACGTCTTCTACTACAATCAACGCTGGAGTGAGACAATTAATCAATGTTACGGTTGACCATGGATTAAGACAAAAACCTTCCTTGGAGGAAGCACTTAACTTTTAAACAAACGTTTGATTAACGTCTCAAATCCTCGATGGAGAAAGGTTTTGAAGGTTTAAACAAACGTTTAATTAAAATTGAAAAGCCCGCCTCGTATTGAGATTACGAGGTGGGCTTGGGTCACTTATTATAAAACTTCATAATCCGTCACATTACGTTCTACCACACGTGCTCCGTCTACGCTTACTAGCGCGCCGCCTGAGCTTCCGAATACGCCGGTTGTGATCAAGTTGTCCATTGCTGCTTTGACTTGGATTGTATCGATCGGGTCGATGGGATCGTTGACGCTGATTTTCGCTGTTTTGCCAGTTTCGGTTTTAAATTCTAATTCAAGTACCTTTGCCATGTTGAGATCTCCTCCTCCCTCTTAAATTTCAACGTCATTACGCGTTGATATCGAAGTTTTGAATCTTTTCTACGTTGAATAAGTTTTTCTCTGAAAGACCTGCGAGTGACTGAGCTGCGCTGTGCATCTCATCCGGAGTAGCCGAGCCTTTGATGTAGCTGTATGATTTGTACTTGTACTTCGGGTTGCCTTTCTCATCCATCCCGTCGTTGTATGCAAACCTCAGCTTTGTTCCTTTCAAATCCGCTGTTGCCATGGTGCCTCACCTCCTTTCACCTTTTATATAGGGATCGGGGGAGGAAAAGGACACCTTGGTTTGAAATATTTTTATTGGGGAGGTTGGGAACGGGGAATGGGTAGGTTGGATTATGGTTGTGCCTGGCACACGAGGGGGTGATTGTTCCTGGCACAAAAGGGGCTAATTGTGCCAGGAACAGAACAGCCGGATTGTGCCTGGCACCCGAATGGATTGAAGCCTTTCCTTCAAAGGCGCTGCTTCGGTGCATGGTTCAAAACATAGAGATCGAGCTTGGCTCAAACCAGACCCTTTGAGCCAGGCTCACTTGTACTAATCTTTGGCAAAACCACTGTTAAACAAAAAAAAGCCCTTCCCGGACCAACGATCCAAAAAGAGCTTCTCCTTATTTATCAGCCGCTTCGCTGCAGCTCTCCCGCTTCACTAAATGAACCGGTACCACTACTTTCTTCGCCAATTCCCGCTTTGATTGAATCTGGTCGAGAAGGAGTTCCACCGCTGATTCACCCATGAATTCCGTGTAGACCTTCACAGTCGTCAGGGAAGGCTGAAGGAACTTTGATGTTGCGATGTCATTGAATCCGACGATAGACACTTCGTCCGGAATGGCGATTCCTTCTTCATGAAGGGCACGGATCGCTCCGATCGCCATCGAGTCCGATGCGACAAAGAAGGCTGACGGGACATCATCTTTTTTCAGGGCTTCCTTTATGAGGCTGTAGCCGCTTTCCGACGTGAAGTTCCCGTCCGTCCAGATGAAGGCGGGGTTATGGAGTCCTTTCAATGAAAGGTACTCCCGGAACGTGACTTCCCGTTCGTCCCGGATCGGCTCTTCATCGAGGACGTATTCCTTTCCGCCGATGTATCCGATACTCTTATGGCCTAGGCTCAAGAGGTAGTCGAGCACTTCGGTCATCGCTTTCCTGAAATCGACGACCACGGAGTCGTAGTCATCCGATGGTGAGTAATCGACGAGGACCAGCTGGCGGGCTGCTTTTTCAAAAGCATCGATTTCGGATTGGCTGTACTTCCCGACCGCAATGATGCCGTCGAGTTCTGAAAGCCTGGTCGGGTCGATTGTGTTACCGTTCTTGAACAGCTTGACGAGGTCGATGTTTCTTTCCTGACACTCCCGCTCCACCCCGTTGCGGACGGCCATGTAGTATGGGTCGGCCATTTCCTGCTGATCGGAGTACCAATAAACCAGGCCAAACTGGAGTCGGTCGCTGATTTGCTGAGGGTCTTTCCGGTTCCTCAGGGTTTTGTAATTCATGTCCTGGGCGATCTGGAAAATCTTCTTCTTCGTTTCGTCCGTTACGGACAGTGAAGCATCATAGTTCAGGACCCTTGAAACGGTCGCGAGTGAGACTCCCGCTTTTTGTGCTATGTCTTTTAAAGTGGCCATCCCACTTCCCCCTTTATTGCTATTTACCTGGGAGAGAAGCGGGCCGCTCGACTTACTTCTCTCTTGCATTTTGATTGTTATTTTGAATGCTCTTCTAAAGCCGCTGTTGATTTCCGTGCAAGACTTCGCTTTCCGCGGGTGACCCGTGAGCCTCCTCGTCGCTGCGCTCCTGTGGGGTCTCACATTGGCCACTTCTCCCGCAGGAGTCTTCGCCTTGCACTCCAATCAACAGCTGGAGCCGGTTTTATTATTCAAAAGTACATTTTCTTTGAAAAAAAGTAGGTCAACCCTGTACTTAAATTCATACCACTCTTTACTTTAAAACAAATCAGCCTGAATTTCCATCAATATGGGGATTTCTTATCAGACTTCCTTTAACTTCCAGATTAATGATTGAAAGTCTCCTTTTATCACAGTGTTTTCAGTGACGACGGTGCCGCTGAACATTGGGGGGATCAAGAGCCCGATGTTCATGAGCTCGTCTCCGTACGCCCGGTGAACTGTTTGTCCCGTCCCTTCTATTTCGTACAGGGCATCCGGGTCCAGCCCCTGCAGCCTGATCCGTTTCAGGGATGGGTTCGGGACGGCCAATGTCCGGTAAAATGCTGCGATGGCCTCACCTTTTTCGGCATCCGCGACCATCCAGGCAGTGTCATTGCCTTCGAATGGACTTAACAGGCGGTAAAATGAACCGAACTGGAGGAGCTGGCGGTTTTCTTTTACAAATTCAACCTGCTTCTTTACTTCCTGCTGTTCTTCCTCTGAAAATCGAGTGGCATCGAGCTCGTAGCCGAACGCCCCGAACATGGAGACGTGGAACCGGGTATCGAGGGGCGTCGACCTGCCTGTCTGGTGATTCGGGCAGCTCGATACGTGTGCGCCCATCGATGACAGCGGGTACACAAGCGAAGTGCCCCATTGGATCTTCAAGCGTTCAATGGCATCGGTGTTGTCACTCGTCCACGTTTGCGGCATGTAATAGAGCATGCCCGGATCAAAACGGTTCCCCCCGCTTGCGCAGGATTCGAACAGGATATGCGGAAACTTGCTGGTCAGCCTTTCAAGCAGCTGATAGAGACCGAGCACGTACCGGTGGGCGACCTCTCCCTGACGGTCGCTGCCAACAGAGTCGGACCCCACTTCCGTCATATTTCGGTTCATGTCCCATTTCACATACGAAATCCTTGATGAAGAAAGGATCGCGGACAGGGTTTCATCCAAATAATCGACCACGTCCTGCTTGGACAGATCAAGGATGAATTGATTCCGGCCGTGTGAAAGCGGCCGGTCCTTCACGCCGAGTACCCAGTCCGGGTGGGCTTTGTACAGGTCGCTCTTTTCGGAAATCATTTCAGGCTCCACCCAAAGACCGAAGCTCATGCCGGTTTGCTCCGAGACTTTTTCACTCAAGCCAGCGATTCCATCCGGCAGCTTGCTCCGGTCAACCGTCCAATCACCCAGCGACGTCGTATCGTCATTGCGTCCCTGGAACCACCCGTCATCCAGTGCAAACAATTCGATTCCAAGCTCTGAGGCCGAACGGCAGATCTCGAGGATCTTTTCTTCATTAAAATCAAAGTATGTCGCTTCCCAGTTATTGATGAGGATCGGGCGTTCCTTCCCGCGCCACTCGCCCCTGACTAGCCTGGATTCATAGAGGCGGTGGAAGGTTTGACTCATACCGTTCAGACCTTGATCGGAATACACCATGACGGCTTCAGGCGTCTGAAATGCCTCTCCGCTTTCCAGTTTCCATTCAAACCCGAATGGATTCACTCCAAGCAATGCCCTGGATGTATCATAGAGATCAACCTCGACACCGCCGAAGAAATTTCCGCTGTACACCAGATTGAATCCATATACTTCACCTTGTGATTCGGTCGTTTCCGGGGACTTCAGCGCAAAGAATGGATTGTGAAGCGAGCTGGATACCCCTTTTTTGCTGTCGATCGACTGCAGCCCTTTTCGGAGCGGGCTTGCTGCCACATGGCGTTCGCGTATCCAAGAACCATGAAGATGGATGAATTCGAAATCGGAATGAGGCAAATCTACCGATGCGCTGAGTAAGCGCTCGATCACCACGGGTTCAGCCCCTACATTCCGGAGCTTCACACTGCGAACAACTGCGTCCCGCTCATGATACACCGTATAGAACACATCCATCTGGATTCCGGCCGTCGCATCTTCCAATGTGATGACCAGCGTCTCCGCTTCATCTTCACGTTCTGCATAGGTCGCGGGCAGCCCTTCCAGTCCAGGTTTCCCTGCAAGTATTTCATAACCTTTGAAAATGAAGTGAGACGTCCTGCTCCCATTCGAATATTTTAAAACAAACGCAGGCTCACGGTAATCACTTGTCCCGAAACCGGGATACTCCTGTTTCAAGAATTCCAGTGAAAAAAACTGATTTCCTTCATAAGGGAACGAAGCGTTCCCCAATGGCTCTGCCGGAAGCTGGCGCAGATGGGAAAAGTCGTGGCGTTGCTTCACTTTTTTCCCGAAATAAAGCTGTCCGAGCTGTTCATTTTCCATGACGGAGAAAATATAGCTGACGTTTTTCCCCTGAAGATGAAATTGTTTCGTCTGTTCCGACACATAGATTGGCATGTTGAGTCATCCTTTCCTTTCGTTCTTATCACCAGCGGTATTTCAGCAAAAAATTATTTCACCGCACTTCCAAGCATCCCTGAAATGAACTGTCGCTGAAGTGCCAGGAAGAAGATGATGATTGGAATCGTTGCAATCGTCACCCCTGCCATGACCTGACCGTAATCGATCCGGGAAAGTCCGAAAAGACTGGACAGTGCAACCGGGAATGTGTACATATCATTGGACGACAATGCGATCAATGGCCATAGGAAGCTGTTCCACTGATAAAGGAACAAGAAGATCGCCGTTGCCGCGAGTGCAGGCTTCATGGACGGCAGGACAATTTTAAAGAAAATCTTCCACTCTCCGGAGCCGTCGATTCTCGCCGCTTCGATCAAGGAAGTCGGGAACGCCAGCATATTCTGCCTCATGAGGAAGATGGCAAACGGATACGCAAGGTTCGGCAGGATCACTGCCTGATACGTATTCAGCCAGCCGAAGCCCGCCATCATTTTAAACAGAGGGATGATGGTTGCGTGGTAAGGGACCATCATCGAAAGCAGGAACACACCAAAGATGATGTTTCTGCCTTTAAAACGAAACTTGGCAAACGCGTAGGCTGCCATCGAACAAATCAATAAACTCAATACGGTGTAGACGATCGCGATGAATAGGGAGTTAAACATGACCTTCCCAATATCAATCGACGCATTCAAATTTGGACGTTTTCTGCAAGTTTCTCTCCCGGTACTAGGACCGGAGGCTTTGAAAACATCTTGCCGCTCTCATTCGTCGCCCCGATCGCCGCCCAGTAAAACGGGAACAGGGAAACGAGGGCACCCAAGGCCAGGACACTATATAAACCGATTTTCTTTCCTACTTTAGACTGTCTCATTCTTGATCACCCGTTATTTTGAATTGTATGAACGTCATGATTGCGATCAGGACCACAATCACATATGCAATGGTTGAAGCATAGCCAAAATCAAAGAAGCGGAACCCGGTCTGGTACAGATACATCCCGATCGTCAGTGTCGCATCACTCGGTCCGCCCTTCGTCAATACGAACGGCTCGTCGAATAGCTGAAGCGTTCCAATCGTCGACAGCACGACGGTAAACAATATGACCGGCTTCAGCTGCGGGATGGTGATGGCAAAGAATTGACGCACCCGGGATGCCCCGTCCATGCTTGCCGCTTCATAAAGCTCCTCGGGAATATTCTGCAGGCCGGCCAGGTAAATGACCATGTTATACCCGACCCATCTCCATGTCATCGCGATGATCAGGGACGCTTTTGCCCAGAACGGGTCGTTCAGCCACGGTATGGCCTTGAATCCAAGGGACGTCAGCAGCTGGTTGACCACCCCGTCATTCATCAGCATGATGGAGAAAATGATGGAGTAGGCGACCAATGACGTGACGGCCGGCAGGAAGAAGGTCACCCGGAAGAATCCTTTCATGCGAAGCAAAGCCGAGTTTAATAATGAAGCCAGCACAAGGGCCAGCAGGACCATGATCGGCACCTGGATGATTAATAGAATAAAGGTATTTTTAAGTGCGGTGTGGAAAATTTCATCCGATAACAGCCGTTTGTAATTATCCAGCCCGACAAATGTCAGATTCGCGCCCTGTCCGGTCTGAAAGCTGAGGATCAGCGATGAAATGATCGGATAAAGCATAAAGATACTGAACAGAATGACGGCTGGTGCTATGAATAAATATGGGATATATGTCTTTGACTTCATACATCATCCTTCTCTCTTGCGGAATTTATTAGCGGATGCGGTTCGTTCAGCCCCGCAGAATGTGATAGAAAAAGAGAGACCTAGATCACCAGAAGAACCTCTTGGCTCTAAATCTCTCTTTTAATTAGGAAAACTTGAATCTAGTTTGCTTTACGTTCCGTACGATCTTCCAATCGTTTCGCTGCTTCTTTTAGCGCTTTTTCAGGATCTGTACCGTTGAATGTATCTGCCTGTGCCTTGATGGCTTCATCAAGTGCCACTGAATAGTCTTTTGTGTAATATGCGGTCGGCACATCCTTCATCTCGTCTGCAAACAGCTCCCAGATCTTCTGACCTCCGAAGAATTCGTCTTCGCCAGTGAAAACGTCAGAATCGTAAGTAGTATTCAGAGACGGGAATAGGCCGTAGTCTTCCATCGCCATGATCTGTGTCTCTTTATCCGTTGAGAAATACTCAAGGAAATCATAAGCAGCATCCGCATTTTCAGAAGCGGCAGGAATCATCCAGCTGGATCCGCCGAGGTTCGAAGCGCGGTTTCCGCCTTCTTCAAAGGCAGGAAGCTTGAATACTCCCCAATCCCCTTTTGTATCTTTCGCCTGGTCGATGATCGTTCCGTAATACCATGCGCCGAACGGAATCGTCGCGACAGATCCGTCGACCGTAGAAGAAACGACACCGTTCCATCCGTCTACATTCTTGATCAGGTCTGCATCGGCAAATTTCTTTTGCATTTCCATTGCTTTCACGGCTTCAGGACTTGTCAGATCGATGTTTCCTTCTTCGTCATAATAGAAAACACCTTGCTGGTTCAACATCATCCGGAAAGTCGGATCATCTTTGAACATGTCCAGAGGCATCGCATATGAACCTGTTTTTTCCTTGATTTTCTTACCTGCTTCCAGGAAGTCATCCCATGTCTCGATGTCTTCTGCTTTCACTCCCGCTTCTTCAAACAGGCTTCTGCGGTAGAACATCCCCCCCGGGCCCGCATCGAATGGCATGGCGAAGTATTTTCCATCCACCTGTGCCAGGTCATTTTTGAAAGAAGGGAACTTATCTTTATGATCGTCAAATCCTTTTTCTGAAAGGTCCAGGAATCCTTGAGGGAATGCCTGAACATATCCCTGGATGCGGTCATCTTCCACCAATACGATGTCAGGAAGCCCGACGCCGCCTGCTGCAAGACCAGTTGACAGTTTGTCATACACATCCAAACGCCCGATGTCTTCCACTTTCAGTTTCACATTCGGATGCTCCTTTTGATATTCCTTCACGGCGTCATTCAAGGCCCCCACGTTTACGTTCCAGGCCCAGGCCGTCAACGTCACTTCTCCATCCTTGCTGCCTCCCGAACTGCTGGAGCTGCAGCCGGCGATCATCAATGCAGCAATGATGCTCATCATTACGAATAATTTCCTCATACCCTTTGTCCCCCTTAGTTTCTTAGATTAAAAGAGTTGTAATCGTTTTCTTGTTCCGTCAAAAAATAAAAACACCCATTAGAAAGCGTTTACATCTTACTTAAGATTTTAGTAAATTATCAGAAAATAGTCAATCGTATTTTTACTAAAATTTTTATTATTTTAGTAAAGTGCAGGGGGGTTGATGATAAAGGTTGATATAAAGGGATTTGTGGGTAATTTATTTTCACCATTTGGGGATATTTTAAGAAGTTCATTTTGAGGTCATAATGAAGTGATTTTACTAACTTGGAAAAAATAAAAAAGACTACACTTATTCGAGAGTGAAATTTCAGCTCCATGGAGATGTTGATAAAGCTAAATAGCTTTTGTACTTATTTACAAACAAAAAACCCCATAAACCGCACATTAACAGCCCGGTCCACAGGGTCACAATCCAAAGATCCTATCCGCGGTCACTCTTCACTTCGTCGGGATATCCAGCTTTTGTTGCACGTTTAAATTCCTTCGCCCATAAAACTTCCTGTGTGTCCGTCAGTCCATTGTTCTTCTCTGTATTGATTCCTTTGTATGGAAGCTTCTTCACATTTCGTTCTGCCATGCCGGCATCTCTCCTTTCAAAGTAATGAATGTCTTTCTATCAATCCTTTTCCCGTTAGAAATTCAACTAAACATAGTGAGGGACGGGCCTTTAGCTCGCTAAAGGCCCGTCCCTCGATGCGTTAATTCAATAAAGTTTCCCCTGTCTGTATAAGATGGTCGACAACTTGGTGACGGAGTGGATATAGCAGTTCTGGCGGAGTGGGAATGGGTCTCCGAAGAATTGCGGAAGGACCGTATCCAGAGTTGCCTGCATTTTTTCGTATAGGCGACTGAATACCTGATCTTCTGAATAAAACTGGGTTTCCCTTCCCTGCAGCCATTCGAAATAAGAGACGATCACACCGCCGGCATTGGCGAGGATATCCGGTACGATGATGACTCCCTTGTCACTCAGGAATTTGTCGGCTTCCGTGGTGACAGGGGCGTTCGCTCCTTCGACGAGGATGCCAGCCTTCACTTTTTCCATATTGTCTTTATGGATCTGGTCTTCCAGGGCGGCGAGGATGAGGACATCCACATCCAGATACAGGACATCTTCGCGATCTGATATTTCGGCTTTCGTATCAATCTCCTTCAATTGTTCAGGGGTTGTCGGCAGGTCTCCTTTATTTCTCATCGTAAATTCAATCAATGCGGGAATATCCAGCCCGTCACTGTTGTAAAGCGTCACGTTCCTGTCGCTGACAGCGACGACCTTGTTCTTCAGATGAGTGGACTGGTAGGCTTCAAGAGCCGCGACAGACCCGACATTTCCGAATCCCTGCACGGAAATGGTAAGCGGCTTATCTTCGTATTTCAAGGCAGTCTTGGCAAACACATTATCCGTCTTCGTCAGCAGATTCTTCTGGTTTTTAATAAAATCATGGATCATATAACGGAACGTAAAAAATACGCCCTTACCGGTCGCTTCCCTGCGCCCCAGTGAACCACCATTTATGACGCTTTTACCCGTGAAGCTGCCCCTATAGGGATAGCCAGGATGGATGCTTTTATACTCGGACATCATCCAGTCCATCTCGCGTTCCCCTGACCCCATGTCGGGCGCCGGGATATCCTTGTCGGGTCCGATGACATCACTGAAATACTGGACATACTTCTTGGCAATCAGGTTCAGTTCTTTGTCCGTGTAATCCCGCGGATTGATGATGATACCGCCTTTCCCTCCCCCGAACGGAACGTCATGAAGGGCGTTCTTGAGAGTCATGAGCGACGCGAGGTTCACCACTTCGTCTTCATTGACGGACTCGTGGAAACGGATCCCTCCTTTATACGGGCCCAATGCGTTGTTATGCTGCACCCGGAAAGCGGGAATGCGGTCGACCCGCCCATTTTCCAGCGGCACCCTCAGGAAAGATTTATGTACATGATTCGGGGTGGACAGAATGGCTGTCAGCGAAGTGAAAGCCTGCTCCCTCGCATCCCCTTGCAATTCCGGTAAAAAGTGTTCATCTTCCAGTAAAGCGTCCAGCGATTTCTGGACAATGTCACGTGTTTGGCTGATCATCGTTTCCCTCCTGCTCAGTATAAGTAGTTATTGGTATTTAGTATAAAGTTACCCAATTTATGCGGGATAAAACGATAAACCACTTAATTAGGTGAAAACCCTTTCACTTTTTGCAGGGGGCAGAGGTTATTCCGCCTTACTCGGTGCCTTCACTCGGTGCCTGGCACAATAGCGCTGATTTGTGCCTGGCACCCAATACCCAGCACTCAATCCAGATACCTGAGCCCAAGCACCTGCCGGATCCCCACTTACCAACACAAAAAGGACTGTCCTTTATCTCTCTAAAGGCCAGTCCCTCCTAATTCTTCTACTTCACTATTGCGAATTTATATACGTTGGAAGCCCTGTACACATCCCCCGCTTTGACCATCACCGATGGGAAGTGAGGGTGGTTGACGGCGTCGGGATAGCCTTGGGTTTCGAGGCAGAGCCCCATATGTCTGCCGGCTGTGCCGCCACCGCTCAGACGCTCACCTGTTAGAAAGTTCCCGGTGTAGAGGACGACGGATTTCTGGTCGGTTTCGACGGTCATCGTCCTGCCGCTCCCTCCGTGTGAAAGAACGACACTTCCATCCTCCTTTAAAACAAAGGGGTGGTCATATCCATCTTTCGTTTCTTGGGACTCTTCCATCCCATCCAGAATGGTGCGCGGCTGGCGGAAGTCAAACGGCGTCCCTTCTACCGGGCGGATTTCTCCCGTCGGCAGATTTGTGTCTGTCAATGGTAGGTAGGCGTCCGCTTCCATCTGCAGGGTATGATTCAAAATAGGACTCTTGGCGTCACCGCTAAGATTGAAATAACTGTGATTGGTGAGATTGACCGGTGTATCACGGTCGGTTTCAGCTTGATACTCAATGATGAAATCGCCCTCATCCGTCAGGGTATAGGCTGCCTCAACCTTCACGTTGCCTGGATAGCCTTCTTCTCCATCCAGGCTGCGATAGGAAATCTTCACGCTGGCCCTGTCACCTGCGACACTGACTTTTTCCTCATTCCAAATCACACGGTTAAAACCAACACTCCCGCCGTGCAGGTGATTGCGCCCTTCGTTCGGAGTCAGTTCCACTGTCTTCCCATTCCAGGAATACCGGGCGTTACCGATCCGGCCGGCGACCCTTCCGGCAATGGCACCGAAATAATGGGTGTGTTTGATATATTCGTCCAGCGTGTCGAATCCAAGGACGACATTTTCAAGACGGCCATGCCGGTCAGGCGCAAGGATCTTGGTCACAGCTCCTCCATACGTAATGAAGGACACTTCCATTCCATGATCATTTTTTAACGTGTAGGAGTCGACCTGCTTTCCTTCGATTTCTCCGAATAGTTCTTTTCTGATATCCAATCCATTACACCTCTACGATGCGGCATTCATACGGCTGGAGCTCGATGCCATTGAATGTCTCTTCGTATCCGTTATGGTTCACGATCACCTGATAGTCTTTTCCTTCTGCCGTTCTCGTGATGATTTCAACTCCAGGGTTGGACTCGACTGTATGAAGACCAGAGGATGATGCGATCGTTTTGGCCAGTGAATGCATGATTTCCTGCTGAACACCTGCACCGATGTAATAGGCTTTACCCTTGCCGAAATCATTTTCGGTCACACAGGAATATTCATTGTAGAAACGGTCATCGTAGCGATGCAGCGTGCGTGCGGTCAGCGGCTTCACGAGATCGCGCCAGTAGACCGCCTCTGTTGCCTCCCCGCCGTCGACAGGGACAACAGGAGCTGACTCACCCGCCTGCAGGGACTCGGATTCTTCGACTTCGATGCCCAGAAGTCCGGAAAGCTCCCCTGGAACCATTTTTCCGAATACAAGGTTGTTGTCGCGGTCCTTCACACCTGCACGGTAGGACATGACGACGGTTCCCCCGTTCCTTGTGAATTCCTCGAGACGACCGGCCAATTCAGGATCCATCACTTTTGCCACCGGAAGAAGAAGCACCTTATAATCGGAGAAGTCCTGATCGTATTTAATCACATCGATGGACGTATTTTGCTTATGGAAGGGTTCATAAAGACGAAGAATTTCCTCCGTGTAATCGATGCTCGCATTTTGCTGCTGATTCCTCCATGACCAGATGGTATCAAAGTCGTATACAAGCGCAACATCCGCTTTGACGGGTGCATCAAACAGCGCCTTATGCTCTTTCACTTCACTGAAAAATTGCTGGACTTCCTTGTATTTGCGTGTCGTCCGGTTGTTGGAATCCAGGATTCCCAGGCAGTATTGCTCGGCGCCCTTATTCATCCCGCGCCAGCGGAAGAATAGCATATTGGAGCAGCCGTGGGCGAACGCATGCCATGCCCATGCCTTTGCCTGATTCGGACGAGGCAGGTAACCGATGATGTCATGACCCTGTGCCCCCATCAATTCCTCTACAATCCAGAAATTCTCCTTCTTCAAGCCCCGGACATAATCGAGCGTCATCGATAGGTGGGCAGGTGAAATCGGCTCCTTCAAGCCGCCCCAGACCGGATAATTGTCATAGGACACGAAATCGAGCTCCCTTGAAAATTCGTTGTGGTCGAACCATTTATCGAAAAATCCGCCAGGCAGGTTCGTCGTGACGGTCTGGTGATTGCCTTTCAGTCTGTTGACGAGTTCGATGTGTTTATGGGCGAAGCCTGCAAGTGACGCTGAGCGGAAGCGAGCCCAATCAAGCATCATCGCCGGATTATGGACGGTGACCGTCACTTTCGGGACAGGGATTTCAGAGAAGTCATTATACGTCTGCCCCCAGAAAATCGTCCCCCATCGCTCATTGAGTTCATCGATTGAATCGTATTTCTTTTCAAGGAAACGCTGGAACGCATCCTGGCATTGGCCGCAGTAGCACATGTCGCTGCCTTCATGTCCAAACTCGTTGTCGATCTGCCATGACACAATCGCTTCTTCGTCCTTGTAGTGATCCACGAGTTTTTCGACGATGCGCAGGGAGTATGCTTCATAGGTTTCTGAGTTGAAGCAGTATTGGCGGCGGCCGCCGAATGCCTTTTTGTTTCCGTTGATATCTTCGATCAGGATATCAGGATGGTTTTTTGCAAGCCATGCCGGGAATGTGGCAGTCGGGGTTCCGAACATGACGCTTATTCCTTGGCGTTTTGCCTTTTTGATGACGTGATCGAAAAATGAAAAGTCGAAGGTTCCTTCTTGTTTTTCCATGAGGTGCCAGGCGAATTCGCCGATCCGTATCATGTTGACGCCCATTTCTTTCATGCGGGTAAGGTCTTCATCGATGAGTGATTTGTCCCAATGTTCGGGGTAGTAATCAACACCTAGGTACATGTTTATCACCTTTCTCCTCTGTAGGCTTTCTTTAATATAAATTTATAAAGTAATCTTTAGAATCGCTGCTAATTACCGCTTTTGATTTCCGTGGAAGACTTCGCTTTCCGCGGGTGACCCGTGAGCCTCCTCGGCTTTGCCTGCGGGGTCTCACATTGGCCACTTCTCCCGCAGGAGTCTTCGTCTTCCACTCCAATCAAAAGCTGGAACGGGTTAAAACAATAAATAATTTTTACAAGACGCTAGCTCGACACATGAAATTGTCCTCTGATTCCGCCTGCAATTCTCACCACCGAAAGAATTGTCTATTTCCCACTCAACCCATCCACGAACTTTCTGAATGCGTTCATTCCCTGGTCGTCTCGTTTGAAGACTCCGGCGTCTTCGAGGACGCGGGAGAATTTGTGGCCGAGTTCTTCGCGGACGATGCCGCTTACGTTTTCTTTGTTGACTTCGCTGCCGTGGCGGTCTTTCATTTGCTGGACCCATGGCAGGTGGATGTCTTCGACGTTATGGTCTGTTCCCAATAGGGCTTTTTCGACTTCTTGTAGTTCGCCCTTCAGGCGTGCCGGCAGAACGGCTAGGCCCATGACTTCGATGAGGCCGATGTTTTCTTTTTTGATGTGATGGACATCGGCGTGCGGATGGAAGATGCCCATCGGATGCTCATCGTTGGTGCGGTTGTTCCGCAGCACGAGATCCAGTTCGTATTTGCCGTCACGCATGCGTGCGATCGGTGTGATCGTGTTGTGGCGGGTGTCCCGGGAATAAGCGATGATGTCGACTTCAGGGTCGCTGTATTCCTTCCATTGCGACAGGATATCATCAGCGGCATCCGCAAGCTTCGCCATTTCATCCGAGCTCAACCGTATGACAGACATCGGCCACTTTACGATGGCCGCTTCGACTCCTGAAAACCCATCCAATGAAAACCTGTACTCGCTTTCCGCCTTCGCCATCGCAAAGTCATAGCGCCCGCCCTGATAATGGTCGTGAGACAGGATCGAGCCTCCAACGATCGGCAGGTCTGCATTCGACCCGGCAAAATAATGCGGAAATTGATGGACGAAATGAAGCAGGCGCTCGAATCCGCTCTTGTTGATCTCCATCGGACGGTGCTCCTTCGACAGGACGATGCAGTGTTCGTTGTAATACACATACGGGGAATACTGAAGCATCCAGTCTTCATCCCCTAGGTTCAGCCTGATCATCCGGTGGTTCGCCCGTGCCGGGTGTCCGATCCGGCCGGCATATCCCTCGTTCTCGACGCACAGGAGGCACTGCGGGTATTGGTTATCCTTCTTCGGCATCGCGCGTTCCATGGCAATCTGCTTCGGATCTTTTTCCGGCTTCGACAGATTGATGGTGATATCGAGCTCCCCGTATTCAGTCGGGGCCTTGTAGCTGATGTTCTGCTGAATCCGCTTCGTCTGGATGTAGTTGCTGTCCCGGCTTAATTTATAAAAATAATCTGTTGCTTCCCCGGGATCGCGTTCATATCGGGTGAAGAACTCTGAATTGATGACGGATGGCCTCGCGATGAAACAGTCCATCACTTCTGCAGAGAAGATTTCCTTCTTATCGAACAGATCGTCGATGATGCCTTTTTCGACTGCATATTCGGTCAGCCCTTGGAGCAAGTCCGGAATGTCCCCGGAATCTGCTGCATACTCCGGCTGATAGTCTTCCAGCTTCAGTAAGGCCAGCACCCGGTTCCGCGCATACACTTCATCTTCTTTTGTAATCAGTCCGGCTTCAAGCGCTTTTGCGATCAGTGCGTCAACCTTTTGGAAAATGGTCATCTCCATCACTCTCCCTTTCCGTCTCTGTAGCCGTATGGGTGATTTTCATGCCAATTCCAGGCGTCCCCGATGATCCTTTCAATCGAAGTTCTTGAAGGATGCCAGCCAAGCACGCTCTTTGCCTTGTCAGAAGAAGCGATCAGCTTGCTCGGGTCACCTGCTCTTCTCTCCCCGACCTTTGCCGGAATCGGATGCCCGGTCACCTTGCGCGCGGCATCGATCATTTCTTTTACAGAAAAGCCCTGGCTGCTGCCAAGGTTGAAGATATTGCTTTCCCCGGTTTCCTTCAAATAATTCAAGGCTAATAGATGAGCTTCAATCAGATCGTCGACATGGATATAATCACGAATGCATGTGCCGTCCGGTGTATCGTAATCTTCACCGAAGATCGTGATATGCTCACGCTGCTCCAAGGCAACCTGGAGGATGATCGGGATCAGGTGGGTCTCCGGGTCATGATCCTCGCCGATTTCACCGCTCGTTCTCGCACCTGCCACATTGAAGTAACGGAGCGAAACGAATTTGATGCCATATGCCTCGTCGCACCATCTCATCATCTTTTCCATCGCGAGCTTCGTTTCACCGTACGCGTTAGTCGGGTTTGTCACCATGTCCTCCGTGATCGGCACCTGCTCGGGTTCACCGTATGTTGCGGCAGTCGATGAAAAGACGATGTTCTTCACGCCGAATTCTTTCATGACTTCAAGCGTCACCTGAGTGCCGTACACGTTGTTATCAAAGTATTTCAGCGGATTTTCCATAGATTCGCCGACAAGCGAGTTTGCTGCAAAGTGGATGACGCCGTCAATGCTTTCGTTTTCAAAAACATAGCGAAGGAAATGCTTGTCGCGAATGTCACCTTTATAGAAGACAGCATCCTTATGGATGGCCCCTTCATGACCTGTCTGAAGATTATCCACCACAATCGTACGGTATCCCTTTTCCACCAGCTGATAGACTGCGTGGGAACCTACATATCCTGCACCGCCAAGCACTAACACGTTCATACGATCACCTCTTTGTCTAATTCTTTTGCACCGTCACCGATGTCTGCTGTATAAAATGCCGCTTCATAGCCGATTTCTTCCTTATATTCTTTCCCTACTTCTGCAATAAAACGTTCCACATATTCATTTTCCACAATCGCAATCGCGCAGCCGCCAAACCCGGCACCTGTCATCCTCGCCCCGACAACGCCCGGCTGGTTCCAGGCTGCTTCCACGAGGGCATCAAGTTCTTTTCCCGTCACCTCGTAATCATCACGCAGCGACACGTGGGATTCATTCATCAGCTTCCCGAATTCTGCGAGCTGTCCGTTCTTCAAGCAAGCCAGCGCCTTCAATGTCCGGCGGTTTTCGTAAACAGCATGCTTTGCCCGCTTCTGTTCGGTTTCACCCGCGATCACCCGTTTATGCTGTTCGAATTCTTCCTCGGTCAAATCGCCGAGAGAACTGATATCGACCACCTCCTGCAGACTTTTCAGCGCGGATTCACATTCCTTCCTGCGCTCATTGTATTTCGAGCCTGCCAGCTCGCGGCGTTTATTCGTATTCATGATGATGATTTTATGGTGTTCGAGATCGAGCGGGGCATATTGATAGTGAAGGGTATGGGTATCAAGCAGGATGCCCGTTCCCTTTTTCCCCATGCCGATGGCGAACTGATCCATGATCCCGCTGTTGACACCGATGAACTCGTTCTCCACCTTTTTACCGGTTTCCACAAGCTCGAGGCGTTCCGTATCAAGGCTGAACATTCCTTGAAGTAGCACCCCGGTCGCAAGTTCGATGGAAGCCGATGATGACAGCCCAGCCCCGTTCGGGATATTGCCAAAGTAAAGGACGTCCATCCCGGTATCGATGTTGTGGCCTGCTTCTTTTAAATAACGGATCATCCCTTTCGGATAGTTTGACCAATCATGTTTTTTGTCAAAGTCAAGTGAGTCGACGTCAAATTCGATGATGCTCTTCTCTTCAAAATTCAGCGAATACATCCTGACAAGCCGGTCCTCCCTTTTCCGTGCAAATGCGTATGTGCCGAACGTGATCGCACCTGGAAAAACATGCCCCCCATTATAATCCGTGTGTTCACCGATCAAGTTGATGCGGCCCGGTGCAAAGAATGCCCTTTCCGCCGCTTGACCGAATATCTTCTGAAAGCTCTCTGAAAGCTTTTGAAACTCCATCGTGATTCCTCCTATAAATCCAAATCTGTCAATCTATCATTCGTTCATCCTGCGGCCGATTCTGTCAAATGAACCGTAACCGCTTCCAATTTCATGTTAATTCAAAGCACCTTTGTCCGTCAATAAACTTTTAGTAAAAGTTTTACTAAGGGTTTATTTTCCTTAAAATCACTGGTGGGCGTGAGGGGAATGGAAAACCTAAGCAGCCTGCTGCAGTGCCGCTTTTTAAAAAGAACAGCCAGGCAAAGTCACCTGACTGTTCGATTGTAAGTTTCCTATGCACCGATACCTGCCGGAGAGAAGATCATATAAATGATGATCATCGCAATGGTCACGGCAATCCCGATCGGGTACACAAGCTTCCACGGTTTCATATCGACTTTATGTGATTCTTCAAGTACAAAATCTGTATCCCTCGGCTTGATCTTTCCGATGATCAGCATGAGTCCTGAACAGAGAACGAACAGAATCCCCAAGATGTGCAGGAAGTGCAGGCCTGTATCCCAGAACAGCTGCGTCACGGCGTAAATCGAAATGAATACAAAGAGGGAAACCTTAGCCGCAATCGCCGGCACCCGCTTCGTCAGATACCCGATGATGATGATCGTGAAAATAGGTACATTATAGAAACCGTTTACAATCTGGAGGTATTGGAAGAACCCTTGAGGCGCTTTTTCGATAAGCGGCGCCAATACCATTGCAAATACTGCTAAGAGCGTCCCGAAATACTTCCCTGTTTTGACAAGCTGTTTATCGGATGCCCCCGGTTTCATGTAAGGCTTGTAAATATTCAAGATAAATAGAGTGACAGATGAATTCAATGCCGAGTTGAACGAAGACAGGATCGCCCCGAACAATACCGCTGCGAAGAATCCGACAAGCGGTGTCGGCAGGATTTCATTTACGAGTCTCGGATACGCATCCGTCGGTTCAAGATTTTCACCGAACATGTTGAATGCGATGATCCCAGGCAGAATCAAGAAGAACGGGCCGAGCAGCTTGAATCCCGCCGCAATCAGGACCCCTTTCTGTCCTTCCTTCAGGTTCTTCGCGGCAATCGCACGCTGCATGATATGCTGTGCCGTACCCCAATAAAACAGGTTCACCAGCAGCATCCCCGTGAACATCGTACTGAACGGCACCGGATCTTCCGGTTTACCGATCGCATTCAGCTTCTCTGGCGTATTCTCCATGATGATGTCCACCCCGCTGAACAGCGAGCCGTTACCAAGAACGAATAATCCAATAACCGGAATCATCAATCCTCCGATCAGAAGTCCGATCCCATTGATGGTATCGGATACAGCAACCGCTTTCAATCCACCGAAAATGGCATACAGCGAACCGATGATCCCGATCGTCCACACCGTGATCCAAAGTGCTGTCGTACGGTCGACCCCGAGCATTTCAGGGACATTGAAAATTCCGCTCAGCGCCACCGCACCTGAATAAAGAATCGGCGGAAGCAGGTTGAATACATAACCGAATAAGAAAAGGATGGTGACGATCTGCTTCGTTCCAAAATCAAAGCGCTCTTCCAGAAAGTCCGGAATCGTCGTGATGCCACCTTTTAAATAACGGGGCAGCAGGTAAAACGCCACAATGACCAGCGCAATCGCGGATCCGACTTCCCAGCCCATCACCGACATATTGTCGGAATACCCTTGAGCATTCAGCCCGATCAGCTGCTCCGTCGATAAATTCGTGAGCATCAAAGAGCCCCCGATGACCCAGCCCGTCAAGCTGCGGCCGGCAAGGAAATAACCATCCTTCGTGGTCAAATCCTCATCTTTCGTCTTCCAATACGAGATAAATGCTACAAGCAATGTAAATAATAAGAAGGATACAACTGTAAATACCATGATGAAACTCCTCTCTCTTCGAAACTTCCTTTTAGTGATCTAATAGAATGTTTTCACAACTCATTTAGTAAACTTTAAAGCTAGTATAAATGAAAGCGCTCTTACAGTAAACATTTTAGTAAAATTTTTTTGATATTTTTACTGGAGGTTTTTACTAAAAGTAAAGAGGGAGCCGGCTGGCTCCCTCTTTTATTGGATTATTAAGATTTTATGACAGGAATCTTTAATATAAGTAGTTAGATTAAAAGCATGGTTTAGCTTTTACCACAAATCATAATGTAATTCTCCAGCCTCCGTCCAAAGCTTGGAACCTTCTCCATTTCCTTCACCTGCTTCAATCGGTTCTCCTGATTCAATAACCTGTTCAACAAGTGATGCAGCTTCTTTCGTAGAAGTCCCTGTGTAATAAACATACAGATCGACGAACAATTCTTTGGATTCAACACCCGTCGAGAATCCATAATTCAGTCCTGCAATTGCATTCCTATTCTTATCAAAAATAGCAGCCACGTCTGATTCTGGGATGTAATAGTACCTTCCCCCATGCCTTCTGGCGATTTCATCAATGTCGTGGTAACGGTCACCATAAGGTTCCCGGCTAAAAATTGTTTCATGCCCGCTTGAAGAAGTCACGGTAAACGTCATTGGAAAAGCTTCGTCCTCCTGTTGTTTAGTCATCTCTTCCTCTGCTTTTTTCCTCTCTTTTGCAAGACGTTCTTCTTCTGCTCGTTTCTTTTCTTCTGCAAGACGTTTTTCCTCAGCACGTTTCTTTTCTTCCTGCGCTATTATATTTGTTTCATATTCCTTTGATGCCTTTTCGATTTCTTCTTGAATCACAGCATTTGTCTTACTGTACGGTAAATGCGCAACTTCCTCGGACAACTTTGAAACCCTTTGATCAAACTCTCCTTGAGGAAGAGACAGTTTTTCAGCAATTGACTTGAGTTCTGCAATTTTCTCAGAAACACCTTTATATGCTGTAACCTGATCTTCTAAATGAGTGATTTGCGGTTTATATCTGTTTTGAAAAAATTCCTGGATGGCGGGGTTTTCTATTTTGGAGGTCAGCTTTGTAAAATCAGCTAACTCTTCCTTTATTGAAGTAAACTGCTTTGATAAACCCGGATCGAGCGGATCTTCCTTAACTTTTTTACCAACATCATGAATCCTGCTTTGCAGCTGATTGGCACTTGGAACGATACTGTTGTACTCTTCAATCCCCTTCATTTTAGGAAGTAATTCTTGTTCCACGTTTTCTTTATGGGCTCCGTTCAAGTTTGAGAGGCGTTTCTCCGTATCATTCAATGTTAACTGGGCTGACGCTACCGCCTTTTCATCCATAAGTGTCAGCAAACCGTCTTCCTTTGCGTCCTTCAAATGGATTTCCATCGTTTCATATAAGGAAGATACACTCCCCTGAGCCGAAGCAAACACCTCTCCGGCTTTTCCCTTCTCTGCTTGAGAAAGAACGTACATCGTCAGGAAAGAAAAAAGCACCAATCCGACGAGACCCAAAGCTATACCAACGAATTTACCTTTTTTGAACATCTATTTCCCCCACTTTTTTTGCTTTTGTAGATTAGACGATTCCCGGCAAGTTTTTATTTCACTTTTTCAAAATTTATTTCCATTATTTTCTGAACAACGGCTAATTTTCAAAAGATGTGGACTTTAAAATAATTAGCAACCTTGACAATCCCTACTAATATACTATAATTAAATTCATTAATTCCGATTAGTTTAATATGATTAATAAGAAAAGGTGATTATTTGTTCATTCAAATCGAACATCTTAACAAACAATATAATGATAAAACCGGTACACCTGTGGATGTGTTGAAGGACATCAACCTGGAGATCGATAAAGGGGGATTCGTTTCGATCCTCGGTCCATCTGGGTGCGGGAAGTCAACACTGCTTTCGATTGTGGCAGGACTGACCAAATCTACTAGCGGCGGGATCACGGTTGGAGGAAATCCGATCAAGAAGCCCGGAAAAGACCGCGGTATGGTGTTTCAGCAAGCTGCCCTTTTTCCCTGGCTGAACGTTCGCGATAACGTGACCTTCCCACTGAAAAAAGAGATGTCAAAAAGCGAAGCGAGACAGCAGGCTGCAAAGTATCTCCACATGGTCCAGCTCGGAAACTATCAGGATCATTATCCCCACGAGCTTTCCGGGGGCATGCAGCAGCGGGTCGCAATCGCACGGGCACTGGCGATGGATCCGGGAGTCCTGTTAATGGATGAACCATTCGGCGCGCTCGATGAACAAACCCGTTCCCGCCTTCACGGCCAGCTTGAAACGATCTGGATGGAAACGAAGAAGACCGTCCTTTTCGTCACCCACAGCATCTCGGAATCCATCAAACTATCAGACCGGATCATCGTAATGGGCACCCGGCCCGGGACAATACTCGCTGATATCAAAGTGGATATCCCCCGGCCAAGGGAAGCTCATAAAGAAGAAATGGTCAAGATCGAGGAGCACATCATGAGCTACCTGAAGAAAGAAATAGACAAAGTCATTAGTGAGGAATTGGCCTATGAACACAGCTCTTAAACGAATCATCTTTTTTGCACTCATCATTGCTTTCTGGGAAGCAGGTTCACGCTTCGGCCTGTGGACGGAGGTCGTGCTCCCTTCTCCTACTTCAGTTTTTAAAGCTCTGTTTACCGGTATCCAGGATCAGACGCTCATTATTGACCTAATCGCAAGCTTCAAGAGGCTGCTGATCGGACTCGGCATTGCTTTACTGATCGGAACGAGCATCGGTGTCCTTTTGGCAAAATCCAAAACGGCTGATGACACGCTTGGATCGGTATTACTAGCCTTGCAAAGCGTGCCGAGCATCGTGTGGCTGCCGCTCGCGATCATGTGGTTCGGTTTGAATGAAAAATCCGTTATTTTCGTCGTCATTCTCGGTGGAACTTTTGTCATGGCACTGAACATCCGAATGGGGATCAAAAATGTATCGCCTCTGTTTATAAAAGCAGCACAGACGATGGGTTCTCGGGGATTGGATCTGTTTATCAGGGTGATCTTCCCTGCTTCGATTCCTTACGTGGTAACCGGTTCACGCCTCGCATGGGCATTCGCATGGAGAGCATTGATGGCCGGCGAATTATTAAGCACCGGACCGGGACTTGGATACACCCTCCGCTACGCATCGGACTTTGGTGACATGAGTCTCGTTATTGCCGTCATGATCATCATCGGTGTTGTCGGTGCAATCGTGGATCAGCTGATTTTCCAGCGTATTGAGAAGTCGGTTATGAAGCGTTGGGGTCTGGAGTCTTAATAGATTTAGAGTTTTTGATAAAATATCCGGATTTTTGAAAATAAGGCATGAGTTTTTGAAAAAATAATTTTTTAGTAAAGCGATACTCCCTTAAGTTACAAAAAAACACCCATAAAAAAACATTAGGAGGCCCCAAAATGAAAAAAATCTTTCTTTTCACAGCGATTTTCTTTCTCTTCGCCGGTATTTTAGCCGGATGCGGAACGTCTGACAAAACGTCCGGATCATCTTCGGACAAAGAAAAAATCGTCATCGGCTACTTCCCGAATATCAACCACGTCCCGGCGATGGTGGCAAAAGAAAAAGGCTACTATGAAGAGCAGCTTGGTGACGGCACGAAGATCGAATACAAAACATTCCCGGACGGTTCATCATTCATGACCGCCCTTAAAACAGGCGATATCGACGCCGGCTTAGTCGGACCGGGACCTGCCATGAACAACTACATGACAGGTGCGGATGTGAAAATCATCGCCGGTGCGTCAACAGGCGGTACGGTCGTACTCGCCAGTGAACAAAGCGGTGTCAAATCTGTAAAAGATTTTGCGGGCAAGTCATTCATCACCCCTGCAGTAGGCTGTACACATGACGTCCAAGTCGAAACATTCCTTCAGGAACACGGCATCGAATCACAGCGTATCGGCGGAACGATGAAGCACGTGACCGGAAACCCTGCTCAATATGCAGCAATGCTGAAGTCAGGAAAAGTCGATATCGCAGTCGCTCCTGAACCTTGGGCAGCGGTCATCCAGCAGGAAACAGGAGCAAAAGTCATTATCGATCACGACGAAATTGCATTTGGTGAAACACTTCCGGCATCCGTCCTTGTCGCATCTGGAAAATCAGTAAAAGATAACCCTGAACGAATTCAAAAGATTGTCGACGCTCACAAACAGGCAACAGAATTCATCGCTGAAAATCCTGAAGAAGCGAAAGAAATTACAATCAACGATATTAAAGAAACAACAAAACAGGAACTAAGCAAAGAAGTCGTCGACCAAGCTTGGGAACGCATCGGATTCACTTACGAGGTTGACTCAGAGGCAGTGCAGGCATTCGCCGACTCATCCTACGAACTTAAATTTCTAAAAGAAAAACCAGAATTCACCGATCTGATCGACAAACAATTCATCGACTAATTTGAAGGCCCGTCCCTCGCTGCTTTGACGTGGTGAAGTGGCGGACCTTTGTTGTAAAGAGGGGGAGATTGAGATAAAGAGATTTTTGTTGATTGTATTGGCTGGATTTTTTTCGGCTGGACTTGTTGGGTGCGGAAATGAGGATGCAGAAGAGTCGTTTCCGATGAGTGTGGAAGTCGGGGAACTTGAGGCGGTGAATCAAGAGGGAGAAGATGTGAAGTTGTCTGAGTTAAATAAAGACAAAATCATGATTGCGGATTTTATTTTCACGAATTGTGATACGGTCTGTCTTCCGATGACAGCCAATATGGCTGAGCTGCAACGAGAAATCAACAAAGCCGGCCTTCAAAAAGAAGTTCAGCTTGTCTCGATTTCCATTGATCCCGAACAGGACACCCCTGAGACATTAACCGAATACAGCAAGCGGCACAGCGCGGATTACAGTAACTGGACGTTCCTCACCGGTTACACCCGTGAAGAAATTGAATCGTTCGCGAATGTCTCTTTCAAAACTCCAGCCTCTAAAGTCGAAGGCTCGAATCAGTTCGTCCACGCGACTTCCTTTTTCCTGGTGGGTGAATCGGGCACACTCCTCAATAAATACGAAGGAGTATCAGATCCGCCGTTTGAAGAAATCATCCAGGACATCAAAAAGCTGAACTAACAAATAAAGCTTGATTCCCACCCGAAAACAAACCGGATGGAAATCAAGCTTTTCTATTTTGGTTACAGCCACTCATAAAATCCGGCATCACTCAGAACTTGGTCTGCCTTGTTCCCTCCACGGCGAAAAGAGACCTGGAGCCCCTCCTGCTTCAATACACAAACCAAATCAACCAAAGCAGAAATCCCAAATTGGTTGATGATATCAAGCTGACTGATATCGATGGTAATGTTTCGATGATTATTAAAATAATCTCTATATTCAAGTAGGAACTCATCTAATTTTTCAACTGTGGAGGAACCGAGATGCCCGGATAGAGCGACCTGCATCGTTCCAGAATACGAAGCAATCTCTATATTTAAACGCTTTGTATAAAGACGAGTATGTCCCATACTGATGAAAAGATCTTTCCCGGAAGCTGGATGATAGAAGAAACACATTTCCTGTTTGGTTGAAAGATTCATAGGAAGCACCTCAATCTTTTTGTAGTTAAAATGAACCAGATAGTATTTTTTACCCACGAAACATCCCATCTAAACATCAAATTTGAGATTTATTTCCTAAAACTTGATAATTATCTTTATCCACCCTGCTATCGACAGCCACAACGGTACACTTAGCAATGTTCCCCATATCAACCCTACAAAAAAATTGCCTTTCAAATTTTCATTCATCAAACCTCTCCAAACCCCTTTAGTATTTAGGACTAGTGTAGCCTTGCCAAAAGTCTGCTATACCCTAACGCGTTTTAATTTAATGCATAAAAAAAGAACAGGATCTCACTTCCTGTTCTTTTCTAGCATACTGTTTCCTAATTATATTCATATTCCACCTGGGTTTCGATTTCTCCCCAGATATTTTTATGCCCACATTTGTTATTGAAAGTTTCTTCATCCAAAAACTCAATATTCTCCAAGCCGCTACTTTTAGAATCAAGCTCAATTCTGCCGTTCTCTTTTGACCCTTTCATATATATTTTTCCATCGATGTCTGCAGTTGGATACCCATGCAAGCTGCCTCCAATACACATTGTGGAATCAAGGCTGACATCTAACTTATTGCCATTTCCATTGTTGTCATTACCCCCATTGCCCTTTCCATTCTTACTACTCTCATTACCCTCACTATCAACCGTCAAGCTGCCGCCTACATAGAGGGTTGAATGGTCATAAAGTTTAAGCTGTTTCTCAACAAACATATCTTGTTGAACATATATATCGGATAATGAAGTATCCAAATGCCCTTTAAAATACGCGTTTTCTTTTACTTCAATATATACTTTTTTAGCATTGTTCATGTTTTTCATTAAAGTAAAATCTTTCTCTACGTGTATTTTGGCATATTCAAAATTGTTGGCATTTCCACTCAATTCTAAATCGTTTTGGGCATATATTAGTTCTTTTTCAATACTTTTATTGTTCCCCGGATATTCGGAGTCATCCTTCATTACTACCCTGTCACAATGGACATCTTTGTTTTTGGGATCCACACAATCCGGGTTTATGTCAGAGGGAAGCTTTATTACATCAAATCCAACCGGCTGACCGCCTTCCCCAAAGCCGCCTTGCGCGTCAATGGGTATGATCATAGTAACATTCAAGCTGGTAACCTCTCCCTCTTGATTATCCGTACTTGTAAATGTAACCTTAAGCTTGCCTTCCTCTTGTTGATCGAATACAAAATTTTTTATGGTAAATGATGAAGGACCCTTCTCATCAACGGTGATTGAATAAGCCTCTACCTCTCCCCCACACACCATTGTCCTTAACTGCTTCTTCAATTCACATTCCAGTTCATTGATAATCCCCCTATTGGTGGAATCGAAATCAGGATCGGAAGCTAGTTTCTTCTCAATAGGCCTTTTGCTCTTCTCATAAGCATCCTTAATCACTATTTTATACTGGGTGACCCCCATTTCCGCCAGGGCAGCAGATTGATAGTTTTCTTCCACTACTTCATTTTGTTTCGTACTGCTGTATGAACGTCCCATGAGATAGAGGGCCAGAGCCATGAAAACGACTAGAATCAGTAATGTCAGAACCAAAGCATAACCTTTATTATTATTCATTCGAGCCAACTGTCATCCCTCTCTCAATCTATATAACGTCGTACGAAGTTTAAACTCATTTTCCGGCCGCTGCTTGTCGTATATTGTGAGAAACAATTCAAACTCTTCATTACTTGGAATCACTTTATCCACTTGGTTTGCGGATATGCACAGCTTTGAATGTGAAAATGTAGTTTCCTTTGGAGGCTTGTTTGTTGATGAGGGTGTATAGTCTACTTTCACTTTGCATTGTTCACTTTCAACTGAATATGATTTAGATGTTTGATGAATTCTGGTCATCTTCATGGAAATAATGTTCGCTTCTTGCTGTAAGGAAATGTCCGACTCCGCTTTTTTGGAATAATAAAGACCTTGAAAAAATACATTCCAGAGGACCAAACCAATGACGGTGAGGATGGCCAATCCTGCCAGCACTTCAATTAATGTTACCCCTTTTTCATCAGTCAAGGCTGCTCCCCCTCCAGAGAGATATATCCAAACGTCTTACTCACCAGAGTCCCTCTCTTATCCAGCAATTCAACTTGTATTAAGTAAGTCTTTCCTGCTCCATTTTCCAAGCTGGGCAATTTATTTATTTTTATATGTTTCTCAAAGGAAGATTCCTCAATGATAAAAAGATAATAATCCTCAGTAGCAGATTCTGCTGCCTGGAATCCCTCCGGAGATGAACCCGTATCTTCATCAAGAAGAAAGGACCTGACATCACTCCTATCGGACCACTCAACCAGCACTCCCTTTGCCATATGCATCCCTTTTATCTTCAATTCATTCTGTTGGTTCATCATCCCCACCTGCGGGAACAAACGAAAGATGGATACAAGAATGATCGACAAAATCGTGACAGCCGCCAATATTTCAATTAATGTAACTCCCTTTTCATTTACGACCATCAGAACTCTCCTCGTAGGCTTATTCTACTACTATTATATCATTCACATAAAAATAATAAGTCAAAATAATAGAATCCACATATATAAATTTACAATTAATCAATCTTTTTCCTGATAACTTTTACTATTTAAGACCACTGCCTAAATATATCTTTGATAAAATAAGGGAATAGATTATGTATAAAGAAGGGATGTCCAATGAAAATTTCAGTGATTGGTGCCGGTTACGCCGGTTTGGTGACAGGCGTATCTTTCGCAGAAATCTCACATAACGTCACAGTTTTAGACATTGACGCCTTACGGATTGACATGTTGAAGTCCGGCCGCTCCCCACTGTATGAAAACGGTTTGGAGGAAATGCTCCAAAAGCAGCTGGCTAAAGGGAATATCTCGTTCACAACCGAATATGACGATGCCATTCCCCAGGCGGAAGTCATCATTCTTGCAGTAGGAACACCATCTAATGAAGACGGTACTTGCAACCTGTCCGCAATAAAAGCGGCAGCCCATGGCATAGGTGCCCATTTAACCAGGCATGACACCATCATTGTGACGAAAAGCACAGTTCCTGTCGGTACAAATCAAAGTATTAAAGAATGGATAAAAGATTCTTTGTCAGTGCCTGTTCAATTCTCCATAGCTTCCAACCCTGAATTTTTACGGGAAGGGTCTGCCCTTCACGACACGTTTCACGGCGACCGTATTGTCATCGGTACGGAGTGTGACCAAACTGCAACTAAGCTAGAAGAAATGGTGAAACCCTTCAATATACCCATACTGCATACTTCTGTGGAAAGTGCAGAAATGATCAAATATGCGTCAAATGCTTTCTTGGCTACGAAGATCAGTTTTATAAATGAAATCGCCACACTTTGTGAGAAAACAGGCGGTAACATTGAAGATGTCGCAAAAGGCATGGGGATGGATCATAGAATCGGCCCTCATTTCCTGCAAGCCGGGATTGGCTATGGGGGTTCCTGTTTCCCAAAAGACACGAATGCCCTTGTGCAGCTTGCAGGGAATGTGGAACATCCATTTGAGCTGTTGAAATCCGTGATCACAGTGAATACCCAGCAGCAGAAGAGGCTCATAACCAAAGCAAAAACACATTTTCAATCATTAAGAGATAAAAAAGCAGGCATACTCGGACTTTCGTTCAAACCCAATACGGATGATATGCGAGAAGCTGCTTCAATTGAGATCATCAATGAACTTCTGGCATATGGCGTTGAGGTGACCGTCTTCGATCCGGCTGCCATGACAAACGCCAGGTCTATCCTGGGGAACGCAGTCAAATATGGTGAACATTGCTTAGATGCGATAGAAGATCAAGATATGCTCTTCATTGTGACAGAATGGGAAGAATATAAAGTGCTCAGACTTCGGACCATAGCCGGTCTCATGAATAATGCCGCTATATTTGACGGACGCAATTGTTTTACGTTGGAAGAAGCAAATGAAGCGCCAGTTGACTATTACTCCATTGGAAGGCCAACTGTATTGAATGTCAGTAATTCTGTAAAAAAATAAGGTCTGTTCCTTATAAATGGGGCAGACCTTTACCTATGAAGGAACAATGGAACGCAACGGGATTTTAATCGTAAAGGTAGTCTTATCGTCAGTAGATGCACAAGTGATTTCACCGCCATGCTTTTCAATCAGCTTCTTACAAATAAACAATCCTATTCCGGTACCAAGCTCTTTGGTTGTATAGAATGGCTCAAAAATAGCATTGATAGTTTCTTGTTGTATTTTGGGACCGTTGTTACTGATGGAGAGATGCATAGTCGACGCTTTGACAGCAGAGTGGATTTGAATTAAGCGATCTCCATCCATGATTTGGAGTGCATCGATTGAATTCATGATCAAGTTCAAAAAAACCTGTCTGAATTCATCCTTGTTGCCTGAAATTTGTAAAGACTTGTCCACTTTCAAGCTTGTTGCGACCTCCCCGGCCAATAAGCTGGGATACAGGAACTCCAATAATTCATGGAATAAGTCAGAAAGCACTATATCTTCCCGCTTACTCTCTATGATTTCTTTTCTGGAAACATGAAGGAACTGTGATATCCTATAGTTCAGCTGATCCAGTTCATGCTGCATAATATCAAGGTAAGGAAGGTCAGGGTGATCGTGCTGAAGTAGTTTCGTAAATCCGATAATAGAAGTCAATGGATTCCTAAATTCATGGACAAAGCTAGAGCTCATCTGCCCAAGAATGGTCAACCGTTCCTTGTGAGTCTGATCGATATAAAGCTCCTTCTCCTGCAACTGTTGGTCCCGGATATCCGTGTATTGTTTCACGGCAAGATAGGAGAATCGGTCAAATAACGCGTTGATTCCCTCGAGATACGGCTGGAGGGCCTCCCATTCAATCCCGGAGCGGCTTACCCATTTGATGATTTCACTTTTCCCGACATTGACGTTGTATACAAACTCGCTGATATTGACATTCGCTGTCACACGTTCATGAGCCGTTTTAAAAGCAAGTGCTTGGATTTCCTCCTCATCACTCAAAGGGTTTTGAATGGCACGCTTCACCAACTGAAACATCCGGAGTCCATTCTGCAGGACTTCCTCCTTATATAAATCATTTTCAGCAATGACAATGTTGGATCTCCAATTATGTAAAAACTCAGCTGAATGTTCCTCTAAAAAATCTATGAGTCTATCAGAAGTACTAGTCATTTACCGGCAATCCCTTCTTCCCTATTTTCAGACGCTCTCTCTTTCCTATATCATAACAGAAATACACTGCTTCTGAGACACTTTCTAAAAATTTCAAGCCTCCCCTCAAAAACCGAAGGCCCGTCCCTCGCTCTACTAAAGTACTAAAGAATTCCCGGTTACAAGGTTCTCTTGGTTTCGACAGAGGGTGGGCCGTTTGGTTTATTTCGGTTATCGGAATTTATCGAATGATGATTTTCGGTATCCTAAATTCCCCATCAAACCTACCCAGGACAGTCTATTATCTCTAGTAATTTCACTAGGTTAAGTTCGTTCCATATGTTCATGTATTTTACTAGATTGCTATCTATACTTAATATCAAATGGTAAAGGGAGGAAATAAATTGAAGAAAAGACTAATTGCACCAATCGCACTTTCTACCGCTCTTATCGCTGCCACTCTGCCTCAAGGACAAGCACTGGCTGTGCAGCCTCAGGATCTTGCCGCCGCCCAGACAATATCTGTGAAGCAATGGAATGAAAAAGCAAATGTCCCTCTATTCGTAAAAGAAAGGCATGCTGTAAAACGTATGGCTGCCACCTCCAACGATGCACTCAATTATCTTCAAGAAAAGAAATCCACACTCAACATGGAGAACCCAAAAGCAAGTTTAAAAGCAAAGAAAGTAGAAAAAGATGAGCTGGGCATGACCCATGTCCGCTTTAGCCAAACCAAAAACGGCATCCCGGTAGAAGGTTCTGAAATCATCGTTCACTATAACAAGAACAATGAAATCACTTCTGTGAATGGATCTTACCACCAGTCAGCGGAAGAAACCGACCTCAACCTGTCACCTCAGTTATCAAGCAGTAAAGCGGTCGAAAAAGCCCAATCAGCTGTCGAAGCACCGGAGAAATTAACCTATGCACCGACCTCAGAACTCGTCATCTATCCTTTCGAAGGGGAAAATCACCTTACATATAAAGTGAATGTCAATTTCCTTGGAGAAGCACCCGGCAACTGGTTTGTGTTCATAGACGCTGAAACAGGTGAAGTAGTCGATCAGTACAACGCCATCATGCATGCGGAAGACATCAATACCCAGACAGGAAGCGGAATCGGGGTTCTAGGAGAACACCGTCTTCTTCATATCTCTCAAACAAAAGAGCCGAATGACGGCACGATGTTCCAGATGGCCGACTTCAGCCATGAAGGGCTGGACGGCATCATCACGTACGATTATTCCAATAACCGATTAGAAGTATTTAAGGATAAGGATGCTGCCTTCCATTCTGATTTTGACCGGCCGGCGGTAGACGCACACTATAATTCCGAAAAGGTTTATGAGTACTACCTTAATGAGCACGGCCGAAACTCCCTGGATGATGAAGGAATGCCGATTCAATCGGTCGTTCATTACGGGAACAACTACAACAACGCATTCTGGAACGGCACGTACATGGTCTACGGGGACGGAGACGGTGAATTCATGGTCCCTCTATCAGCCGGGCTCGATGTTGCCGCACATGAAATGGCTCACGGGGTGACATCAAACTCTGCCAACCTTCTATACCGCTTTCAATCCGGGGCTCTGAACGAAGCATTCTCCGATATTTTTGGAGCACTGATCGATGATGAAAACTGGGAGCTTGGTGAGGACATCATGGCCCCTGCTGCCAAAGAAAGCGGAAGGGAATCCCTGCGAAGCCTGAGTGACCCTAGTAAATATCCTGTAAACGCAGCTTACGTCCCTTACGGAAACGGAGACGGCATGTACCCTTCCCATATGGACGAGTTTTATGACCTCCCCCGCGAATTGGATAACGGCGGCGTTCATATCAACTCCTCCATCATCAATCATGCCGCTTACTTGACGGCCCAGGATATCGGACGTGAGAAGCTTGGTAAGATTTATTACCGTGCATTGACTACTTACCTGACAAGTCTGTCTGATTTCAGTGATGCGCGTCAGGCGATTATTCAATCCGCCGAGGACCTATACGGTGCAGGAAGCGCGGAAGCTGTTGCGGCGGCAGGCGGGTTTGATTCTGTCGGGATTACCGAATAACCATAACGATAAGCATGAAGGCCCTCCTTCATGCTTATTTTTTTGCCCATAAAAAAGAAGCCTTTCTTAAAAGTCTTCTTCTCTCAATCTATTACATTTGGATGGGAGGCTGATTCTCCGGCTGCAAAGGGAGCATACTCGAGTAAACCGATGGAGTGAACATGGATTCTTCCGGATTTCCGGCGGCAGGCGGCAAATCCAAACCTGACGTAAAATAATTCAATGTCGCAGATGCCCTTTCCATCTGTGTGCGGAGAACCTTGACTGAACAAGAGACCTCGAGCATAGAACCGTTTTTAAAGGTGACGTATGTTTTTCCATTAGTGTGGGAGAAATTCTCGATGTGGGAACAAAAAAGCCAGGTGCATTCATAATGTTGGGGAGACATGGTTGGAAAAGCAACTATGTGTGGATCTTCACTGATTATGAGGGGAGTTTTCCTGAAATAAGGCAAAACATGCTTCACTGCTTTAACCCTGCCATCATACGAAGCTCCATTTCTCATGCACACATCATCCAGGAGATCCAAGACCGGCCTTTTACTGAAGATATGTTCCCCCGTCTGATTCAGTATGACGGATTGATACCTCTCGTGATAGGCCGGGTAAACCGCCATCGTATTCATTGAAATAGGATTTTCTCTTTCTCTCACTCACTACACCATCCTTTAAATGTAAGTAGAAACTTATTTTTCAGAAAAATCATAAAAATAAGTGACTTTATACCTATTATACTCTAACAGGATGTTATTTCCAGTTATTTCTACACAATTTTACAATTTTTCGTAAAATACAAAGTAATTCAGCCCGAACAATTGCTTTCCAGCCGCAAACCGTTTGTTTCCACCATACGAAAAACGCTGAATCTACTATAAAACAGACAATTCCCCGTTTTGTTGAATCCTCTCTCTCCCCTGTATGGTAAAGCTACCCGGGAATAACCGAAAGGCGCGCCATTCAGAAGGACCATTGATTTGGATTCATTCCATGAAATTCAAAGTCAGTTTGAACCTATGATCCACAGAATCATCCATTCTCTCAACATCTACAAAGACCAACAGGAGTTTTTCCAAACTGGGCTTATCGCCCTTTGGGAAGCCTCACAAAAATTCGACAGTGAAAAGGGTGAATTTGCTGCCTATGCCTACTCCTACATCAAAGGCAGGATTTTAAGCGATATGAATAGCAAAAATAAAGATCTTGATCGGCAAACATATCCTAAAGAAGAATTTTGGGAACTCGTGGAGGATGAATGGACGGAGGTTCCTTTTTCAAAGGAAACCCTGCTCGCTTATTGTGAGGATCTTTCGGTTTGCCAAACAAAGTGGGTCATGTATACCTTTATCGATATGTTAACGATAAGGGAAATAGCAGAAAGAGAAGAGGTTTCCATTGGTGCAGTTAAGAAGTGGAGAAAAGGGGCTGCGGATCGGATGAGGGAATATGTAAAAAAGACAAAATAAAAAAACCTTAAAGGTTTTCATGTCAAATTACGATATTAAAAGAAAGATTCGGCAGCTGGCTGGCATTGTCATCAAACAGAAGCCCCTATAGCTTTGCGTCACCACCTTTCGATGGCTTTGCCCTTTTCACATTAATTCAGGATGAGCCTTTACCCAAAGATTCGTTTTCGGTGAGACTGAAGAACCTTTATGTATATACGATTCTCCTCACACCTGAAAAACTTGATCCCAAACAACTTCAAAGGAGTCCATATCTCTTTCATATAATAAACCGGCATTCCTGAGCCCCCTCCTAAAATACAATTAATTCCTTATCTTGTACTATTATACAATAAAAAAGTCTGAATTATCTATACAATTAGGTAAATATTAATAGACAAAAAGAGACAGATTGGGACAAGTTGAGAAGTTTATTGTCCAGTTTCTATTCTATAAAAACAAAAAAGCTCCTTACTGGGTCAGTAAGGAGTTTAACCTTTAGAAATATTGTTTTATTTATAGATTAATACTTTGCCAACAGTGCCATCAGCACTTTCACCAGTTACACGGAACTTCAGACCGTAGTTAGGAACGTTACGTCCTGCGTCGACCAGGCCTGGGTTACTGTAGTCGGCGCTGTCGTCGAATAATGGGTTGCGTTTTGTGAAATTGTCTTTCATTGTGAATTGTCCAGGATAATCCAGGAACATTTTTTCTGATTTGTTTAAGCTAAACGCCGCATCATGGATTTGATAGCGAGTAGATCCTACAGTGCCGTCACTCCAACTCAGAACATGTTGATCGGCATCTACGACACCCAGGAAGCCGTCTCCAGGGTGGATCCCCGTCCAGTTTTCGCTGTATTTGTTATCTACATACCATACAACCAGACCTTCATCGAATTCCATCAAGCTTGCTCCTCGGCGAATGTTAGCCAAACCTTCATCTACACCGTTGTGGCTACGCCATTCCAATAGGTAGTAGTGTTCAGAGCGTTTGATTCCATCACTATCAGTAAAACCATCTAAATCAAACTTCGGTTCCCCCTCTGCATCATCAAACAGAACTTCTTTCCCGTCTACAAAAATTGCAAGATCATCTGCAAATAAACCTGGGTTTGATACTGCAGCATCAGTTACATATTCAATCGCAACCTCTACTACTTGCCCAGTGTATGCTGACAAATCAAAGGAAGCATCAAGCCATCCATCGGATGAGCCTGTGATACCATTTCCTAGGTTGGCATCATACGGATTAGTAGTTGTTGTAATATCACTCGCTACCGGTTCCCCATTAACGGTTACATATGCATAATCCCAATCCGTTTCAATGTCGTACCATGTTTTAAAATTGAATTGAGCAGACTCAGCATTAGTTAAATCAACGGTTGTCTTCAAATAAGTGTGTAAACCATCAGCACTTCCTGAGAAGTATTGATTCTCACCGCTTGCGGGCTTATTGATTACTGTTTCTTTTTGCGGAAGATTTACTTTTACCACATCATTATTAGTACCTTTTGTTGTAGCTTCATCAAGAAGATATTCCTTACCTTGTTTATTTATATCTTCTAGTTCCACTTCTTTACCTGTCAACCAATTCCCTTTTTCTCCCTTGCTATTAACTACAGCAGTGGTCTGGAGCATTTCCTTGGCATAAGGGCTGAAACCTGTAGGCTGTGTACCAGGGATACTTCCTGCCCAACTTCCGCTTGACATGATGGACCAGTAGCTTACCGCTTCCCCCGCACCTGAGTATTGAGTATCATATTCATCCGGCAGACCTAAGTCATGTCCAAATTCATGCGCCATAACACCGACAGCCCCATCTTCAGGTTCGATTGTGTAATCATAAGCTGCCATTGCTCCTCCCCAATAACCAACGGTTGCTTCTGTCCCTTCAAGAGCATGGACTCCTCCCAAGTTCCAACGGTGAGACCAAATTGCATCGGAACCTAAGGATCCACCGCCAGCTTCTTCACCAACACCAGAGTGAATAATCATTAAGTGGTCAACGAGACCGTCTGCTTCCAAATAATCACCATCACCATCAAGGTCGTAACGATCCCACTTGTCGTAATCCGCGATATTTACTTCTGGATCAGCGGCTGCTAGAGCTAACGCTTCCTTTACAAGACCACGTGCATTAACATCACTATCATCTTCCGTAGGATAGTTCCCACCATAAGCAGTTGCAGGTTGACTAGCTGTGTACCATCCAGCAACTTCTCCTTCTACAGAATAACTTCCACCTGACTGCTGCTCATAATATTGCTTCATGGATACATAGTTTTTTCCATCCGGACCGGTCCAGCCGCCAGTACCAAACAACATGTCCTGATAATGCTCACGCGAGTATGAATCTTCCCCTTCATAATACATATCCGTTTCATCGGCCGTCATGGAATTATGAGGCTTATCCGGGTAATCAATTAGGAGAACAAGCACTTTATCCGTGCGCATTTCCCCACCGTATTCTTCCTTCACTACAGACTCAGGTGAATTCTTCTTCGCCTGGCCAAGCTTATTTCCCTTTCCGGATCTTAGGCCACTCTCTTTCATTTCCTTCTGAAGCTTGGCTTTGCTAGCAGCTGCTTCATCTTCAAGCTCCCCCGCTTCTTTTTCTGCACTTTCAGCCTTCTTATTCAAAAACTTAGCCAGTGCCTTCTCCGCTTCAGCAGGAGTTGCATTCTTTGCAATCTTTCCTTCTTTCTTCAGCATCTCAATCAGACGCTCATCGTTGGCAATCCCCAAGTCAAACGGAGACCCATGGTGACTATGACCGGCATGACCTTTACTTGTCACCTCATTAAGGACGCTTTTCACATCAACCGTCTGAGCAGTTGACATAGCTGGACCCACTGCTAATGTACTAAGTCCCAGCAGTGTAGCTAGTGCTGCGGACGCAGCTTTTCTTTTCTTTCTCAAACTAATTCCCCCTTAAAATAATTAGAACATAGACATAAGTTCCTATATTCTGAATTCTTTATACAGAACACCTATCCCTTCTGGAGGATTTATTTGTAAAATAATTGTAATATTTTAATATATTAGTAATATTTTGTTTTCTAACCAAATACAAAAACAGACACTCCATACCAAAAGTACCTGTCCTCATTTTTCAACGTACATCAAATTGCTCAGAATGAATAAACTCACCAATAGCATTCATAAGGAACAACACCACCATAAAAACAAAAGCCCCCGCCATATCATACCCCACATCCACCAGGCAGCCGGTTCGATGAAAAAACAACTGAGCAGTCTCGGTAAAGAGTGCGTATGAAAATGATATGAGCAAGGTCACTCCAATCCGATTGACCACTACAAAAACTATCAGAGCCAATAAAAAGAATGCGAGTGCATGCCCAGTTTTTTGAAAAATGTAAGCATAACTGGTAAAAGAATAAGAGGTGAAATCGAAAAACGCTGAATAATCCGGATTGGAATTCCATTTAAAATGAGGAATTCTTTCTCTATACAATCTGTTCAAGCTTTCTGTACAAGTAAAGATAAATATTAGAATAAAATAGCATGCGGCTCCTATCCTGAGCAAAATAATCACTTCCTTGTGATTATTTTTGACAAGACAAAACAGCGGCATACTTATCGTAAATGAGAAAAAGCATGAAGAAACGTTTCTTCATGCTTATATATTCTTTACTATTCAGCTGTTTTTAAAAGGAACTTCTGCTCAAATTCCTTACCGCATAACGGTCTGCTAATTGCATACCCTTGTATGGTGTCACATTGGCTTTGTTCCAGAAAGCGTATTTCCTCTTCGTCCTCCACACCCTCTGCTGTCACATGTAAGCCAAGGTGCTTTGCCATAGAAATGATACTGTTCACAATAGCTTTATTATCTTCATGAAAAGTAATGCCGCTGACAAAACTTCGATCAATTTTCAACGTATCGAGCGGGTATTTCTTGAGATAACTTAAAGAGGAGTAACCAGTCCCGAAGTCATCCATTGAAACGCTGACTCCGATTGCCTTTAATTCTTCCAATTTATTGATCATCATAGCCGGATCATACATGGCAATACTTTCTGTTATTTCTAGATCAATATAAGCTGGGGAAAGTCCAGAATCTTTAATGATGGCAGCTGCTTTATGGACGAACTTTTTATCCAGGAGCTGTCTGATTGAAATATTGATCCCGACTTTCAGAGGAGGATACTCCGCTTTCTGCCAGCGTATATTCTGCTCGCAGGCTGTCCTGAGGACCCATTCCCCTATCCTGATAATCATACCTGTTTCTTCTGCAATCGGAATGAATTCAGCAGGTGAAACAGGACCAAGGTTCTTATTGTTCCAGCGGATAAGCGCTTCCATTCCGCAGATCTTCTTTGTATGTATGTCCATTAATGGCTGGTAATGAAGGTCAAATTCACCCAGTTCTAAAGCAGTACGCAGTTCTTTTTCAATCATCATTTTCCGATAGAAATCACAGTTCATTTCTTTCGTGAATAGTTGAAACCCATTTTTTTCTCTTTCCTTCACATAGTACATGGCTGTGTCAGCGTTTTTCATTAATGTCTTTGCGTCACATCCATCTTCAGGATAAGTACTGATGCCAATGCTTGGCGAAATGAAGAATTCCTGCTCTCCGAGAATGAATTCTCTATTAAATTGTTCAAGTAGACTATTCGCAATATCAGTTACTTCTTTAGTATGACGATAAGGAAACAGTAAGGTGAACTCATCCCCTCCAAGCCTGTAGACATTCGCGTTTGCAAGTCCTAATTTACCAATAAACTGTTTAAGACGTTTAGAGACTTCAATCAATAATAAATCTCCGACATCATGCCCGAGGGTGTCATTGATATATTTGAAACGGTCTAAATCAATAAGCATCAAAGCGGCTTTCGTGCCGGCCGGCTTTAAGATGTTCGTTAAATTTTCGTTTAACAACCTCCTGTTGGGAAGCCCGGTCAGGACGTCGTGATTCGCTTGATGGTTAAGTTCTTTTTCATGCTGTTTATGCTCAGTGATATCGGTTGAGACACCAAGGAGAATAGTGGAATCTTTCGTTTTAATGGGAATCTTTGTACTTTGCAGCCATTTCTCTTTTCCAAAACGATTAATAAAGATTTCTTCAGCTACAGTGATCTCTTTCTGTTCAGCAAGTACCGATTGATCAACCTGATAAATCTCAAAGGCTCTTTCCTTATTTACCTGAACATCGAAATCAGTTTTCCCTATTATTTCTATCTTGTCCATTCCATATAGGGCGGCGAAGGATTCGTTCACCAGAGAGTAACGGCCATGTTGATCTTTAGCGTAAATATAATTGGGGTTAAGGTCGATCACCTTACTTAAAAAATCCCTGTTCTGGTCAAGTTGATTATTGACATCATTGACCCTCTGAAGATGCATCTTATTTGATAGAATCAGAATGGAAATAGCGAATAACAGAACTGACACAGCACTGGGAAGCAGCATGGCATCAGGAAGCATGTTTAGTATCCCGATGGCATACCCTACGGCGGTCGAGATGATAAAATAGAATAAAAATGATCGCAAAGCGGAATGACTGATTCGGGTACAGATCCTTATACATACGACAATACTGATGATAAATAAAAGCACATTCGCTTGAAACACCCATGAAAGACTCCCGTATACAGGAAAATGAAAAGCAGGGGCATTGACCGGTTCTATCAATCTATAAGAATGAATCCCTTTATGGCTCCAGCCTATTAAATACACAGCAAAACTACAGATGTAATAGAATATGACCACCTTTTTATTCATCAGGTAATTCCATTTACTGTTTTGGAAGTTCGCAAGCTCTTCCTGGTAAATGATAAAAGCCACAAAGAATAGAGTAGGAGATACCATGATAGAACCTATCCTGAATAACCTAAACAGAAAATCGATGGCTTCCCGGGATAAAATATGATGAGCAAACAACACTGATACATCCACTTGCCATAACGAGGCCAATAATAAAAATAAAAATAATACTTTTGATAACTTATTTCCCTTGAACATTTTAACAATTGAAATGCCGATAACCAGAGGGATAAGAGCAACTAATAGTAAAAACAGAAAAAACATAAGATGATCCCCCCTAAATCGTATAATTCTACTGTTCCATTTTTATCGTTTTCAGGGTTTCCCAATAACAATACAAGCATTATTCCCGCTATTACCATGAGTGGTTATACTCACGGATTCAATTGGCTGATACCGTGTTTTATAAACAATGGGTAAATCCTCGTACCCCTTCCCTGAGGTTTTGATGGTCGGAGGTATGAATCCATACTCAATCGAAATCAGAGCTGAAATAATTTGCATCGCCCCCATGGCTGCAAACGAGTGACCGGTCATTCCTTTCATTGATGTAATAGGCACCCTATTCCTGAACAGCTCTCTATGAATATACCTTTCAATCCGGTCATTTGTCTGCAGGCCTAAAGACTGACTGTTCACATATGAAGGGACTTTGTCCCTAATGACTTCCTTGTATAAAGAAAGCATCTCCTGTCCTGATTCGTCCGTTTTCAAGATCGGGGTTCCTTCATTTCTTGATAACACGTTTTCTACGCTTCCATAGATTTTCTTCCCCTGCTTCAAAGCATCCTCTTCTCGTTCCAGAACCAGAACCCCTGCCCCTTCAGACAGTACGAACCCTTGGTGATCAGTCGAAAATGGGACACCAGTCTGTTCGATTGAGACATTTGACTTTATGGCTCTTGTTTTGATGAATCCGTTAATACTCCACTGTCCAAGGGGTGCGTCTGTCCCGCCTATGATACAGGCATTCACTTGGCCGGACTCCAATAATAATTTTGCCAAAACAATTGCATCCAGACTGGCTGTACACCCGGTAGTTAGAGTGAAAGCAGGTCCTCTAAGTCCTACATGTGCGGCCACTGCCGAAGAAAGGGTATGGGTATCAACAATCGATACACCGTGAATTGGATACTTTTTTAAATCAAGGGCCACAGAAGCATACTGCTCAATTTCTAGTATCGCTCCAGCAGAAGTCCCCATAATCACTGCCACCTTATATGGGTCACATGATAATTGAGCCATGGATACTGCATCATCGGCAGCTGCCAGGGCCAGCCTGATCGAACGGGGATAACGCTTATAATTTTTTTCATTAATAGTTGTAAACTCGTCTTCTATAATTCCCGCAATCACACTCGAATGCGTATCATTGTTACTTTTAAGTACAGACTGGGTACAGATCCCATTCTCCAGTACACTGTGAAAATCATGTTTAGTTAATGCGCCTGGAGCTTTTATCCCATAGCCGGTAATGACAATTCTGTCCAATAGAATCCATCCTTAAGATAGTAGGTTATACCGATTATTTCTTCCGTTACCATTTATTATAAGGAAATAATCAGACATAATCTATGATATTTCGACAAAAAACACTCCTATAAGCTTTAATGGATATAAAATAAAAAAAGGCCCATAAAGAGCCTTTCCATAAACTAATAGTTATTCAGTTTCATTTCGTGATACATGATTTTTTGTTGGATTTTCTTTTGAAGCCGGCAGTCCAGACAACTATCCAATAATGCCTGATGGTAGTGCACTCTAATAGAGTGCCACCAAAATTTTAATTGAGACAATAGTCTTTTCAACTTCATAATATTCCTCCTCTATTTCATAAATCGCAGGAGTCCGTGTTCGGAAACTGGCTGGCATAGTCCTGGACATTAGCCCCTGTAGTTTTGCGTCATCATTTTTCAATGATTTTGCCATTATCGTACGAATTATGAATGTGCTTATAAATTTTTATCAACATACTATATAACTATAAACCGCAGTTAATAATGATACCATTTTACTACTTTTAGATAATATCATAACTTAATTATAAATAAACAGGATATTCTTAAAAGAATATTTCAACAGACAAAGCCGCTATCATTTACTTCCTTACAAAATAATCAATTAAGTATTTCGCCCAAAGCCCATTTCCCTTATCATTCGGCAAGTTTTCATTCGTGAGATACTCCTTTATTTCCTTCCCTTTATGATCCGGCCATGCATACCAATGATTCAAGTAGATATATTTATTTTGTTTCGCATAATCTTCCAAATCTTGCTCTTCATTTGGATAATGACGGGCTCCATGAATAGGATTAGCAGGTTGTATCATCACTGTCATCTCTGGATTATGTTCCTTAAAAACTTCTATGATCGTTGAAAGGTTTTGTAATCGGTCCGATATACTTAATTCTCCATTATCATACAGTAAAAAAGGTTCCAACAGCAGAATGTCGGGTGTCAGTCCCGCCAAGTCTTTATGTATGTTCTCGCTGATCACCTGATCAGAGGTTTTATTAGCAATTTCTTTTATTGAAACCTCTACAAGAGACTTGCCGTAAAATTCATGCAGCTTATTTTCCAGCTGTTTTGGCCATCCACCTTCTTTTTGAGAGGTAGAGGAGGACCCGAGAACCATCATATAAACAGGCTGATCATCACCGTTTATTTTTTCTCTGAACTTTTGCTGAAGCTCAGGCGGCAAATGATTCACTTTATCTAACTTCACTAGTTTATCCTTATCTATTACTTCTGCAGCTGATATTACCTCCTTTTCTTTTTTATCTTGATGGTTCACATCGTTTGTTGCAGCAGAGCCTGCCTGAACCGCTATTACTCTCTTATCCCAATGTAATTTACCTGCTGTCAATGTGTACACCGTGATGATTAAAAGACAGATTAACAGTACATTTTTCATTCTCATCCCCCATCCGTATAACCTATACAGATATGATATAGAAGATAAGTTACATTATTTGTAAATATATGTAGGGTACGGTTCTAAAAGTTACGACAAAATATATGTTTTGTTATAAAAAAAGAGATGACTTAAAGTTAGTTTTACCCTTAGTCACCCCTTTTAAATATTTAACTACTTAGTCACAATACTTTTTATAAAAATGTCTTAACAATCTTTACCCATCCAAAAAAGGAAAGCCACAACGGAATACTTATAAGAGTGCCCCAATACAAACCGGAACTGAAGTCATTTTCATTTCTCATAATTCTAGCACCCCATTCTACTTAATTTGTTAGCTGGAGAACGTATATGTCCAATTATAAACCGGTCATCACAAGAAAATTGTCATTTTTATGGTGGAATTTCTAAGAATATTTGGCTTAATACGTCGAAATGTTATTTTTTTATTCCCTTTTCTTTTTTCAATAAACCTTTTTACAAGAGATATAAAAAAGCTTTATTTCAGTTTTAAGCTTCGCTGAATAGTTGTTATAACTTAGAACGATTCAAGAGTATGGGTTATTCTACAGTGGATTTTTAAAAGTTTCCCACAATTATCATATTCTGGTTCTAATATTATCCTCGTTCAACTATTTCATTAAAATATGATTACGAATGAGAATTCACTATATTTTTCATATAACATGTAGGAGGAATTGAGTTTACTACATCAAGGATGTGACAAAAATGACTAAAAAACGCAGCCATATAGCTGAAATTCATATATTAAGAGCAATTGCTTGTCTATTAGTGGTCTTTGTTCATGTCTCAGCCACTTATTATTACCAACAGGGGCAGCAGTTCAATGATTATACTTATTTCATTAACCAGATAAGCCGCTTCGGAACCCCTATATTTGCACTCATCAGTGGGTTTCTATTATTTTATCAAGTTCGCTTCAGAGGTTTTGATCTTAAGAGGTTTTCTACTAGTCGATTTACTAAAATAGGGTTTCCTTTTTTATTTTGGAGTATATTTTATTTAGGATTCATGTATGCAGCTGAAGGTGTGAATCCCTTTGACGTCGGAGAAAAACGGTTTCTAATAAACTTTTTATCAGGTAATTCTTTTTACCATTTATACTTTATGGCGATTGTCTTTCAATTTTACCTGCTGTTCCCGTTCTTACAATTAATCCGATCTAAAAAGAACTGGATTATTTTGTTGATGGGCTCTATCTTTCTGAACTTATATTTTTTAAAACTTTTCACACCAGGTCAATTTGAAGGAATTATTGGAGAAATCCTTGGACAGCGAGCTTTTCTGCCACATTGGATATACTTCTTTATTTTTGGAGGGTTCCTTGCATATTATTGGGAACCACTAGCAGCGTTCTCAAGAAAATATAAAGGCATATTGGGGATTTCTGTCATTTTGATCACGCTGGCAGCAGTATGGGAATACAAGACCGTTGGGGCCATAGCTTCTAATAGAGCAACCAATATGATCAACATTCCTATCATCACCTTATTTATCATCGGAATCGGAGAAACGATTACAAAAATTAATTGGTTGAATCATACCCTTACTAAAATAGGTACCTTATCAATGGCTATCTATTTAGCTCACCCATTCGTGATTTATTGTTTCCAAGAAATAGCTCCTGCATCAATCTGGAAGACAGCACTTTTCCCAATCGTGTATGCAGTTATTCTCCTAGCAACAATCGGAGTGGTCAAATTCATCCAGCTATTCCCTTTAAATCAATATATTCTTACCGTCCCAAAAATTAAAACTGCCGAAAAGAAAGAAGCGACAAACCGCAGAGAATATAGTATGGGGCAGTAATAAAAAAACAGGCCCGTCCACCGTCACTTTAATTGACGAGGGACGGGCCTTTAGCTTAGAAGGATATTTAATCCTTTTGACCTTTTCTTTCTCCTGGTTTTTCTTTAGACTTACCTTTTGCCTTGCCTTTTTGATCCACTTTAATCACTACTGTAGTTAATGGATCAATTGTTAAGGTATCTTTCTTCAATTTGAACCCTGATCGTTCTTCAACCGGCTTGACTCCCGCTTCGTCGTTATCCACTAAGACTTTCGCACCCCTGAAGTCATAGTCGCTGATGGACAGCGAACGCTTCTTGTCGTCTGCATTGACGAATACATAGTAAGTACCTGTGTCATCTGTGGATACGTTCTTGTAAGCCAGCATCAAGTCTGTATCCTTGATTTCAGGAATATCAAGCATGGTGACATTTTGATCGACAAGCTCTTTTTCACCCAACCGGAACGCATTGGTCGATTTTCTTAACTTGATCAAGCCTTCCGTATACTCTCTTGTCGTTGCGTTCACCGCGAATTCTTCAGCGTTCGTCGCTTTTTCCCAATCAAATTTGTTGATCGCATCCGAAGAATCGTAGGAATCGTGGATGAAATACCCGAAAGGATTTCCGTCTTGATCCTTTAACTCATGATATTTCTGTTCAGGTACTCCTTCACCTAACCATTGCTTTGTTCTTCCGTATTCCTGACCAGCATGCAGGAATGCAGTACCTTGCGATGTAAGGATCATGGAGTTTCCGATTCGGATACGCTTGTGAATCTCAAGGTTGTTTTCTGGAATAGCCGGATCCTTTTTAATCGATTGAGCGATAACATCATACAGCGGCAGATTATCGTGCGCTGCGATGTATTGGACCATATCGCCCGGATCGTCATCGGCCGTGTTACCCGGCTGGCCTTTGATGTTGTTAAAAATGGTGTTGATATCCCTTGCTCCGCCTGTGATGAAACGCGGCTCGCCTTCCGAACCGAAGCCCGATTTCAATTCGTTACGGATTTCGTCTGAGAATACGCCGACATCATCGGTTTTGTCCATCCAGTCCTGATCTGCACCCATTCCTTTAAGTTCAGGATCTGCGAGGTGACCAGCAAATGTTCTCCATCCTTCCCCGATGAATAAAGCATCAGGGTTAACAGAAGCCGCTGCGTCATATGCGTTCTGCACCGCAGGGTACGTTGCGTCACCCATCATGTCGAATCGCATACCGTCAATCTTGTATTCTTCAAACCAGTATTTCACTGAATCCACCATCAGCTTTTCAGCCATCTTGTGGTTCGTTGCCAGGTTGTTACCGAAGCCTCCAAGGAAGTTTCCTTTATCATCCTGGAACGCGTAGTAATTTGGAACAATATCGTTCAGTGTGCTTGTTTGTGCCATGTGCGTGTAGACAACATCCAGCACTACACCCATCCCAGAGTCATGAATCGCATCAATCAATTGCTTTAGCTCTTTCACACGCAGTTCAGGGTCTTTCGCATTTTCTGAGTAAGCCCCGTCTGGTGAGAAATAACTGTGCGGGTCGTAGCCCCAGTTATATTCGTTGCCTCCTGCTGAGTACTCAAGCTCACGTTCACCCATATTGGTTTCGTCACCGTAGTACCATGCCATGACCGGCAGTAGTTGTACGTGAGTGACACCAAGGGACTTGATGTAATCCAGCTTGTCGATGAAGGCTTTATAGGAGCCCCATCTTGCGTTAAGGTCGCCTTCAATCGAAGGGTCGGATGTAAAGTCGCGGATGTGAGTTTCATAGATGACGGCATCTTCACGTTTTTCATAGCCATCAATCTCTGCGTGCGTGAAGCCTTCCGGATTCGTGCCGCTTAAATCAACGATTGCCGCTTTACCGACTTTATCGCCGTCCGGCCCCGCATCACCATTCGTATTGACAGTGAAAGCTGCCATGGATTTTGCATACGGATCCAGAACGTTCTTCGTCACGCCATCGTTTGTGACTTCATATTGGTAGTAGTAGCCTTTCAGGTCTGATACACCCACATCGCTCGCTTTGACGTTGGCTGACCAAACTCCTTTTTCGCCAGACTCCAATTCAACGCTGCTGATTTCTGTTGCAGCATCTTTTTTATCGTAAAATTTCGCCACTACCTTGCTTGCTTTTGGAGCCCATAATTTTAGCGTCGCATTGCCATCTTTATATGTCGCACCAAGGTCGTCCCCATCGTACCCATACATCTCATCAAGCATTCTCCAGCCCGTTGAGGCTGAAACGGTTCTGCCTGAATACGTGATGGATAGAGGGAGTTTATCCAAGCTGAATGAAGCTTTCACTTCAACCGTTGTATCTCCAGTGATTTCAACACTTTCTACTGCTACATCTTCTCCATCACTCTCTTTGATAGCCAAACCTTCTTTTACAGATTCCGGCGTTAAACCTTCCGTCATCGTGAAACCAAGGCGGATCGTGTCTTCCGAGATGACTTCGGCTGACGTGATGCCGGATGCCACTTCCCATTGAGGGGAGACATAGACCGTATCGTCACCTTGTTTGATCCAGAGACGATTGTACTTATCAAGCAGATTGAACGTTTTATCCCCGCCGTCTTTACCGGCATCGCCTTTGGACTCATCCATGACGATGAAACCGATTTGTTTGGCATTTTCTTTTAACGGGATATCCACATAGGCACCGTATTGGTCCTTGCCCGCTAAATCAGCCGCACCTGCCGGCCAGTTTTCGGAAGGAGCCGCTACATCTCCCCAGTTCCACACACCGAAGTTTTCGTAGTTTGCGTCATCACGTACATAGTGGATACGCACGGTGTTTTCAGGTAAGTCCACTGGTTCGTATGTGTAGACTTTGTCTGAACCCTGCTCTATCCAGATTTCATTCATATCTTCTGAAGTTATGGTGAACCCTTTGTCCCCGCCGTCTTTACCAGCGTCACCCTTGGTCACGTCCATGACCAGGAAGCCGATGTTCTTGGCGCCTTCTGCTAACGGTACATCAATATACGCACCGTAGCTGTCGGTCTTTTCGAACATGGTCGCACCTGTCGGCCAGTTGGCTGAAGGATCTTTTACATCATTCCAAAGCCACGCACCATAGTTTTCATAATTTCCATCTTCACGTTTGTAGTGAATACGGATATTATTCTCCGGAACCGGCTCTACTTCCGGTTCACCACCATCGCCGGAACCAGCTTCGGCACCAGTGATTGAACCTCCAGCAACAGTCAGCAATACAGTTCCTCCGTCTGCTATTGCCGGAATGGTTAATGTAACTTCTTCAGCTCCTGAAGCAGGGTACTCCTTCCCTGAATAATGATCAGTAATGACCGCATCAGGAGAATCAACAGAAACCGTGATCTCTTTTGCTTTATCCTCAACATTCAAGCCGACGTATGCCGATTCTCCGTCATGCGTACGAGAGAACATCAGGAATTTATCGCTGTTATTTCCACCTACAACACTTCTATCACCTTTAGCAAAAGCTTTCGAATGGTCTCCTCTAAAGTTCAGGATTTTTTTGTAATGTTCTAAGATATCGTTATTCTCCACTTGATCCCAGGCAAAATCATAACGGTTGTCATACTGCGGATAGTTGTTGGCTCCGCTTTGGCCAAGCTCTTCACCGTAATAAATGACCGGCTGTCCTTTAGCCGTCGCCTGCAGGGAAGCAGCCACTTTCAGCTTGCCTTCATCGCCGCCAAGCGAATGCAGGAATCCGTCTTCATCATGACTTCCAAGGAATTGTCCAAGTGTTGCCGTGTTATCAATTTTTTCATTTCGTGCAGTCAATTTATCATTCGCCGCTTTCAGGCTTCCGTTCACAAATTCATGAGCAATTTCCTTGAATCCAAAGTCCAGCAGGGAATCCATCATACCTGATTCGAGGTAGCCATAATCCGTATCAGCATTTGTTCCCCATGCTTCCCCGATCATCTTGTGCTCGGGCATTTTTTCAGTGATGGCATTTTTAAACGCCATCCAAGTCGGCTTATCTACGTGCTTCACTGTATCGACACGGAAGTAATCAATTGTATTGCCTTTAGCCGTTGTCGCTTTTTCAATCCAGGCTGTCTGCCAGTCGATGATTTGCTGGCGGACTGCAGGATCTTCAGTGATGATGTCAGGAAGGCCTGCGAGCTCACCCACAACTTCATCAGTGCCTACATCAGAACCTTGGCGGACGATATCACTGTATGTTTCACGCTCAGTATCTGTAGGGTATCCGGTAGGACGATTTTCTTCAGCAAGCTCTCCGTCAACCTCTTTCAATCCATACCCCGTGTGATTGACTACCACATCGACCATGATTTTGATGCCGCGCTCATGGGCTTCATCAATCAGTGTATGGAATTCTTCCATTGAACCAAAGTGCGGGTTCAATTCTCCGAAGTTACTCGCCCAATAGCCATGGTAGCCGAAGTAAGGTTCGTCCGATTCTCCGTTTGTCTCAACAGAACGGACATCGTACTTGATGTTCTCCACAACCGGGCTGATCCAGACCGTATTCACACCAAGCTCATCCAGGTAATCCAGTTTTTCCGTGATCCCCTCAAAGTCACCGCCTTGATAAGTTCCGCGCTTAGACTCGTCATAGTTCAAACCATAAGGGTCGTCATTTGACGCATCCCCATTAAAGAACCGGTCTGTCAGCATGAAATAAATGATGGACTCGTCCCAGTCAAAATCATTTTCGCCGACAGCCTGTCTTGTTTTCACTTCGACTTCAGCCGTTCCTTTATGAGGGTTTCCGTAGTTGTCCACCACGGTTAAAGGAATCGTTTTGGTGCCCGCTGTCACATTGTCATCGACTGAAATTGTCACTTCTTTCAGCGCAGGGTCGATTGCGAACTTGTCTGATCCTCCTATAGGAGTAAGGTCTGCAGTGATTTTAGAGACTTTAAGATCATCAGTCAGACCCTCAACGCCGACCGTCAATACAGCATTCTGATTATAGTCGATCGCAGTCGGTGCTACAGTTCCAGATACATTCAGATCAGCTTTTTGAAATTCAATCACCGACACACCATCCACTGTATTGTAAGGATCGCTGACCTCTGTTGTTTCACCGTTTTTTGTTATTAAAAAGGAATATGGCGTTTTCCCATTCGGAATGTCTTCATACGAAACCACAAACCTCTCATTCTCCGGCTCATATGTCATTTCCCTGGTTTCCCCATTAAACTTCAATTCCACTTTTTCAATCGTGTCCATTGCATCATTTGCAAACAGCTCTTTGTCACGATAGAAGAAAGTTGCATCTCCCTGGTCGATGACCGGAGCCGACCCATCAGGAACAATCCGGATTTCTTCGACACCGCTTGTTATGTAGGCCTTGGTGATGGTGTCATTTTTGTTAACCTTAATAAAACGGTCACCGAATTCTTTTTCCGCAGTATTCCAATCCTCTGTGCTGCGGAGCACGAATCCAAATTGTTCGGTTTCAGGTGCAACCGCGATATTCGCTGTCGCCACCCCGTTTTCATAGGAATCAAAATTAAGTTGATCATTCTGTACTCCAGTATTCCAGGCCCATATGTTCCAGCCTTCATACTGTTGATCTTCACGGATGTACGTAAAGCGTACTGTACGGTCTGAAGACTCAGTTGTGTTAAGTTCTTCTTCTCCAGAACTGGCCGCTGTCACGGACTGAGCCGGTACATACGGTAACCAAAGGCTCAGTACCATCAGCAGTGTCATAAAGACTGAGAATTGCCGCTTTGTTTTTCTCCCCATAGTCCATTTTCCTCCCCTTTGTTTTAAAATTACTTGTTGTGGAAGCGTTTGCACAAATTTGCACAAAAGACACACTCGAATCTTCTATAACAACTTGGAACGAGCATTTCTCTTTTAGATGCAAACGCTTGCAATTGTCTGTATTTTTAAATTTTACATGATATTTACAAGAGGGACAATATGACTAAAGACTCATCAAAGGTGCGGGGAATTTTTCCTTTCAAACTGAAAGCCCTCCTTTTCTGTCAACCTTTTCATGAAAAATCGGAACCATTCTTCACATCCATTCAGCATTATTCCCCTCAGGAGTAATGACCCAGGCTCCCCTCATCATACAATTCAAGGGTACATTCCTCACCGCAGCATGTTAAACTACTAAAAGGAGGATGGAGAATGAAAGGCCAAGTTGTTGTTATTGGAGTTATGATGATGTTTTTATTAACAGGATGCAGCGACCCCGTACAGGATGATTTATTAACTTATGTCAACGAGGACCTGAAGGATCTTGCAGATCTTGAAAATGAGGCAATAGCAGAGTATGAGAGTGTAACAGGAGATAACTATGTGGACGACTATACAACCTACGTTCATATTGAAGACGTAGTCATGCCCATGTACAAGGATTTTCTCGATCAACTTGAAGAAGTCGATCCTGCCACCGCAGAAGTGCGAGAAATTCATGAACTCTACATCGAAGCGGTTAATATGCAAAATAACGCATTCATTAAAATCCTGGCAGCCTTAGATCAGCAAGATTACGAAATGATTGCCGATGCAAACGAAATGCTGGCTGAGGGAAGAGCGGGTATCAGAAAATACACAAATGAACTGGAACGTCTGGCCGAGGAACATAATGTGGAATTAACCGAGTGAATGGACAGGGGGACAGGAACAGTGTCCCCCTGTCCCTTCCATACCAAAAAGCCTGGAGAATTAAAAACTTCTCCAGGCTTTTTATTCCTAGCCGATGTAACCTCTATTAGGACAAGGAACCTGTCCCCGTGTCCCGCATAGAACCTTCACCCCATTTATCTTTGATTGATTGGACGTTTTGTTCGAGCAAGGCTTTTATATTTTCTTCGGCACTGCTCCTTTCAAGGTGCTTGGAGAAGTCACCCAAGTGTTTCAGTGCCTGCTCTGTTCTTCCTTGATCATAATGGTGCTGTGCCTGTTTCAGCCTGTTAACAAGCTGTTCAGCAGTATCATCGTCCAGGTCGCCGTTTTCATTCATGGCTTTAATTTGTTCAGCGAGTGTAGTGGTGGATACTTCCACTGTGATGATAAGGGCATCGGTTTTTACCGTCTGGCCATTATACGTAACCGTCGCTTTTATTTCTGCTGTACCAGCATTCAACGCTGTAACTTCTCCCTCATTGAGCTCGATTACTTCAGGATCACTGTTTTCCCACTCAACCTCTGCGCCGGCAAGGTCCACTTCATGACCGTTAGTCAATATGACTTTCAAATCAAGTTTCGCCGTCTCTCCCTGAAGCAGGCTGCTGTCCTCCGCGGTCAGTTCGGCCGCTTCCAAAGAGACAGGCAGTTTCATTAGATCTGCTCCATCGGCATAATAGATATTCCCTTCGTTATCGATATCCATCAGGTTGACCGTATCTCCGATCAACTGTTTACTCATCATGGTTTCAGGGTCGATGACCGTCAATTTCCTTCCTATGGTGGTGTAAAGCATGCCCTCTTCATCCCATCTCATGAAGAATGGACGCCATTGACTGCCGCGATGGACACCTGTATAGAACTCTTTTTGTTTGATGATTTCTTTCGAATCCGGATCCATCGCGAATATGACGCTGTTTGCTTTTCCTTTTTCATTCACGCCGTAGGCGGCACCCCATAGATTTCCGTCAGGGCCAAAGGAAAGCTCCCCTATCATTTCAGGTGTCTTGATTCCTTCCACTTCCAGGTCAAATAACTCATATTCCCCGGAAGATGCATCATATTCAAACATCCTTGCCTTCTCTTCGGTCGGGTCTATGCCCAGGCCGCCTGCAGTCGTAGAACCACCATATAATGTTCCGTCCTTATACGCAAGGCCGATGATGCTTTGATTTTCGATGATGTTCCTGATTGTATTCCATTCGCCTGTCTTTTCATCAAAAATGGTCAGTGCCCCGCCGAGTTTTCCATAATCAGCGATCGTACCGGTGAATAACTTATCATCCCCTGATGTAAAGGTGAACGGTCTGCTTTGACCATCGCCGATATCATGAACCATTTCAGGGTTATCGCCGCTGCCTCCATCTTCATATTTAAAAGGAAGCTCTGGATTGTATTTGTAGATCATCGCCCCTCCATAGATCCCCATGTAAACGTTCCCATTCATAAATCCGATTCCTTCAATTTGATGCGGATTCCGTTCACGAAGCAGATACGATTCGGAGGACGTATCGAATACTCCAAATGAACCTTGATATCCGCCCATGTACACCTTTTCATCCGGGCCGATTTCTAGACTTTGAATGGAAAGACCCTGAAGCTCTACATCAGGATAAATGACAGTGGCTTCATTCGTCTCCGGATTATAGGTGGAGTACTCAATCTGATGGTGAAGGACCGACAGAACCTGTTTTCCATCTTCATTCGTTGTCCATTCATACGCCTTTACCGGGGAAGCCGGCAGCGTGATTCTTGGTTCCACAGGCTGTGTTTCATCCGTATCCATATCATAGGTCCACAGCTCGCTTGTGCGCTTGTCCTTGAAATAGATCAAGCTTTCATCATAAGGCGAAGGAGGGGAAATCAATCCGTCATAGGCAGCCTCATCTTGCCAGCTCATTTCATGGACCACTTCTCCTGTATTCACATCCAGTACCAGCAAGCTTGTACCATATGCGACAAATAATCGATCTCCGTACTCCCACACATTTGAAACGGAAGTGCCCGTACCTGTGATCGGCAAATCGATTTCTTCCCTTTCCCCCGTTTCACGGTTCATTTTCATCAAATATGCAGTCGTGCCAATCCCCACATATAAGTTTTCATCCGTTACACCCAGTCCCCTTGCATAGTTCTGTTCTTCATGGAAGCGACCTAGGTCCGTAAGGGTATCAGCTTCAATGTCATATTCAAACACTTTTGCATTCGGATAAGTTGCCCCGTAAATCTTCCCGTCCTCTGTTGCATCCAGCTGCCAGATCCAGTTATCCGAAGGACTCTTACCGACTTCCTCCAGTTTCTTTTCGTCCACCAGATATCTGTACAGAATGCCGTTGTATGTACCGGCAAAATACACATTCCCGTCGGATCCGATGGTCATCCCCCATACGACGTCACTCCCCGGCAGTTCATGGGAGAAAATCTTTTCCCCCGTTTCTGCATCATTGGCGTAAAAAGTCGCAGGGGACCCATTTGTTGCATAGTAGATTTCCCCGTCGCCAACGGCCGCTCCCTGGGTTTTAGCCGCCAGAGCCGATGGCCCGAGATTGATGGGGTCGCCGTATTCGAACGGTAGATCCAGCTGTTCATTCGATTTTTCAAAGACTTGAATGTTATCATAGTATCCCTTTGTCACAGTACTTGTGGTTTGGTAGAGAAAGACCTTGACCCCTGCGGCACCTGCAGGAGCATCCGCTTCAATGGCAACTTCCTGCCACTCTCCCTCTTTCAGACCCTCAAAATACTTTGGCGTATTCCCGAAGTTCTTTCCTTCAGCATCATACCAGCGCAGCCAGATGCCGGGATTCCCCGCCACAAGTTCATCTACATATAGTTGAGCCGTCATCTTATAGGAATTCCCTTCCGTCACATCAATCAACTGACTGAAAAGGCCGAAAGAACCTGAGTTATCAACCCTGAGGCTCCTCTCCCCTTCAAAAACATTTTCCTCCGACACTTTCATGCCCGTCTTATTTCCTCCGCTCCAGATCACCCAGGATGGAATATCATTATCCGACCCCGGAACCGCTTCAAAGCCTCCGTTTACTACCTGAAGCTCTTCCCAACCTGCGTCTGCCGACACCGCCGGCTGGAGTGCCGGGACCAATGAAATGAACAAAATGAAAGAAAGCAAGACTGAAACCGTGCGCAGTACTTTTTTACTCATTCTTTTTCTCCCTTCTATATTTCGTATTGATTTGACAGAATCGGCCCTCCTTTCTTGAAAAATATTTACATTTAATGACTTCTTTCAACTTCTTCCATAATCCTTTGAACGGCCATTTCTACTCTCTTAAAAGACACGAAAGGGGTCGTATTACCTACCAAGGGACAGGGGGACAGGTTCATCGTCCCAACATAAAAAAAGAGCAAGCATATTCTGCTCACTCATTTTTTATAAACGATTTCCCCGTTGACGATCGTCATTTCCACCTTCGATTCTTCATCCAGTACAACAAGGTCGGCATCGAATCCTTCCTTTATACTTCCTTTCACCGCGTCTTTTCCGATTGCTTTGAGCGGCCCCTTTCCCGCCATGTAGACAGCGTCTTCCAACGGAATCCCGCAATGGTCAACGGCATATTTCACCCCTTGGTCTAGTGTGATAGCGCTGCCTGCGAGAGGACCGTCCTTCAGCCTCAATTGATTCCCTTTCTTGATCAAATGTTTTCCCCGAAGGAAATACTCTCCATCATCCAGATTGTTATATCCTGTACAATCTGATATAAGCACCAACTTTTCCCTGCCTTTTACCTTATATAGGAACCCGATCATGTCAGGGTGAACATGAAGGCCATCAAGAATGATCTCACACGTCAATTCTTCGCATATAAGCGCAGCTGCTGCCGTCCCCGGGCTCCGGTGATGGACAGGGCTCATCGCGTTGAAGGTATGGGTGATCTGCCTTAGTCCATGGCTGATGGCAAGCTTCACATCCTCAAGTGAAGCATTTGTGTGGCCGGCTGAGAGCCGGATGCCATTTGAATGCAATTGATCAAGAACGGAGCGGTCATTCACTTCTTCTGGTGCAAGCGTGATGACCGAGATGATGCCGGAATGGGGAAGGATGATGCGCTGTGAGTCCTCAGCCGTGAGACGCCGGATCAAAGAACTCTTTTGTGCCCCTGGGTAGACAGGGCTGATCCAGGGACCTTCGATGTGGACACCAAGAAGTTGAGCATAAGAAGGCTTTCGTTCAAAGCTTGTTGCGTGAATAAGGAAGTCTTCAAGGTCAGAAATGGCTGCTGTCCTTGAAGTTGCCAGGAAGGAAGTCACACCATAACGGGGCAGCCGTTCAGCAATCTTGTCAAAGGCTTCGGCAGAATCCATGAAATCATCTCCGCTGACGCCATGCAGGTGTATGTCCACGAAACCAGGACAAATCACTCCTTTTGTGATATACAGATTACTGACGTTTATAGGTTCATCCTCTCCGACATAAAAAATCTTCCCTTTGGAAATACCGATCGTTTTATTCTGGAAACGCTGCCCGTCAGTGATGATATCGCCTTTAAGATAGTACAAGTATAAACCTCCTTTTAAAATTCGGGACAGGGGGACAGGTTCATTGTCCCACCCGGGTGGGACGATGAACCTGTCCCCCTGTCCCGCTTATAGATGTACTGTCTTTTTCTTATCACTTGATTGGTATGCTGCAAGTGCAGCTTCCAGTGCCTTGAGACCATCGTATCCAGTGATGGAAGGCTGCCTTTTCTTCTCAACACAGTCAACAAAGTCTTTTATGAGTCCGTAATCCATGTCATTCCCGTAGAAGACATGCTCCAGAGATTTGCTGGCGCTCTTAAAAAGTCTGATGTGTTCTTTGAAGGCATCGGCCCTGACCGTACGTTTCGTCCCGATCACCTCGATTGTCGCATCACCCCACACAGGGTATTCAGCAAACCTCGACCAGCTTGCGTCATGGGAAGCGATTACGCCATTCTCAAACTCAAGCGTCAGAATCCCGGCATCGTCTATTTCAATGTCATGGAAGAATGAATCCACCATGGCGTAGACAGAGGAAATTTCCTTTCCTGAGTACCAGCGCATAATATCTACCATATGAACGGTGTGATCCAGTACCGCTCCTCCCCCTGACTGCTTAGGGTCGATGAACCACCCTCCTGGATTTTGTCCCCGGTTGGTCGTCCGGAACGCCACAATCTCACCAAGCTCGCCGTCATCGATCATTTTCTTCAGATCCATAATCGGATCGCTGAATCTTACCGGGAAGGCAGTCTGCAGGATCACCCCTTGCTCTTCACAGACGGCAATCATCTCTTTGGCATCTTCCACAGTCGTGGCAATCGGCTTTTCACAAAGAATATGCTTTTTGGCTTTAGCCGCGTTCACGACCATTTCTTTATGCCGGCTGTTTTCACTGCAGATGATGACGGCATCCATATCCGCAGCGAGGAAGTCCGCCTGATCCCGATAGTACGTCGTGTGATAGGATCCGGCTGCTTCTTTCCCCCGCTTCTCATCGTCTTCATAAATCCCGGCAATCTCAACATTAGAAAGTTTCATCAGGCTGTCTGCATAACTGTATGCATGCATGTGGGCAAAGCTCATCATTCCGATTTTCATAGATTGCCGCCCCCTCCTAAAAGAGTCTTATATGTTTCCAACTTTTCATAAAATGCCTCATCTGTCCTGTGCGACTTTTCAAGAATGTCATCAACAGAATAAACGAGCGGCAGACGGGTGTGGCCGTGAGGTTTGATCGGTGTCATTTCCTCACTGTCGAACTCGGCAATGGTTTTGATCCCGCTCCATTCCACTTCAATCCGCTCTTCCCCTGCCCCGAATGTGTACTCGGCATGAGCCATCTTTCCCCCGCTGAAACGGATCATCAGAATGAGATGATAAGGAATGTTCTCACGATTGGTGGATCTTACACAAATTTGTTCCGGTTCCCCGGCAATGGCTGACAACGCAAAAAGGTCCCCATATAAATCGGACTCACTGCCATTTTTCGGGATGGTCCTCCTCAGCCTGAGGACCCCCTTGGCATCCCCGTCGGCTGAAATGACTTCTTTTACTCTTTGAAAAAATGGATATAGCTCCAAATCAAAATAGACATTCACGTTCTTTTTTCCGATGTAATCCCCGGCTGACTCCAGCGGTATGAACAGGTAATCGGGTTTTACCTCAGCCGATCTCACTCTCCATTCCTCCGGGGAAAGCAGCAGCGTCCCATCAGATACGGAGCTGCGGTCCATTTTATCCATTCTGCCAATCACCGCATTTCTCATATGAACCCTCCTATCTCAGTAGTTTTTTAAGGCGTCTGACGGCTTCTTCATTCGATTCTTTCGCATCATCATGCCCCTCATATTCAATCGAGAGCCAGCCTTGATAATCTACATCCTTCAGCCCTTCCACAATAGAGGCCAAATTGACTTGCCCATCTCCAGGGACGGTTCCGATCAACTCGACTCCTTCTGTTGATTTGAACCCTTTCAAGTCTTCAGCTTCTCCTTTTACCCTGAAATCCTTAAAGTGAACGTGGACGATATCACTCTTCAACATGTTGAAGGCCTGCTGAGGTTCTTCGTGTACCAGTAAAAAGTTCCCTGTATCAAAGGTGGACCTGACGAAAGGACTGTTTACCTTTTCAATGATTTCTTTCACCTGCTCACTCTTCCCCGCGAGCAGCCCGTGATTCTCAATCGCTAAATAGACTTGTTCTGCTTCGGCTTTTTCTGCGCACTGTTTCAACCCCTCCACAATCCAGCTTTGACCATCTTCATAAGTCAACTCACCGTGGAGGTCTCCGCAGAATACACGGACGATGTTCGTCCCGAGCTTCTTTGCGGTTTTGATTCCTTCCAGGACCTTCTCAGCTTCTTTAGCGCGTTCTTCCCTGGATTCTTTCACAAAATTGTTCGATACATCATAAGCGGATACGACAAGGCCGTTTTCCTTCAATGCCTGGTTGACACCCTCTATTTCCGTTTCCCTGTCGCCTTCCTTCCAGTAAAAATCAAGCAGTTCGACACCATCCAGGGAAATTCGCTTGGCATAGTCGACAAAATCAAGTATGGACCAATCTTCTTTCCTGATTGTCGATGCGAGGCTGTACATGCTGACGCTGATCCTCATGGGGGATCCCTCCTTATTTCGTTAGCTGTCCTGCTACAAAGGCCAGCTTTTTTTCTTCATGAAATCCATTCATCTCATGAGTGAACTGTGGGTATACTTCCATCTCTTTATCGGTTGATTGTAAGTGATTGTAGGCTGCAAAGACGGTTGAAGGCGGTGTGACGCTGTCCTCCAGTCCGGCAGCCATCAAAGCCGGACAGGTGATCGAGTCACAGAAGTGAAGACTATCAATATAGCTCAATGTCTTCTTCACCACAGCCCGGGTCTTGCCCTGGGGATCATTCCATTTAAAATAGTTCACGATTTCCAAATATGGTCCCTGTAGTGCAATATCAAGGGCCCGGTCGAAGTGGGTCATGAACGGCCAATCAGAAACGACATAGTCCACATCCTTACCAAGGGCTGCCGCAGCAAGAGCCAGCCCGCCACCCTGGGAGGAACCCATCACCCCTAATGATGAAGGAATCACAAGCGCCTCTTCAGACCGTACCCACTGAAGCTGCAAAATAAGATCCCGGTACACATTGGTATAATAATAGTTTTCATGAGTATGGATGCCGTTCAGCATCCACCCAGGGACCCTGCTTCCGTTCCCGTACCTTGCATAGTCAGGGGAAGATCCCTGTCCGCGCACATCAAATGAATAGACAGCGGCTCCAAGCGCTGTCCATTTCAAATAGTCGGCCGCCAGCCCGCAGCTGCCCGTATAGCCATGGAAGCAAACGATGACAGGGCATTCTTTCACCCCTGCAGGTTTAATGAAAATACCGTTTAAGGGTGTGGAGTCCCAGCTTTCCATGATCAGATCTGCGACTTCGACCGAGGGGACGGGATACGGGCGCCCCGAAACTTTTACATTGGGCCGGACGCTCTTCATCTTTTCTTTCTGACCCTCCCAGAATTCATTGAAATCATCAGGTTTACCGCTGAGCGCGGGCTTATATTCGCGTAATTGTTCAAGAGAAAAATCTCCCACGTACCTTCCCAAATGGGGTCACCCCGCTTTCAATATTAAAACGGCCATTCCAGTTCAAAGCCGTCTTCCCTCAGTCCTTGCTGGAACTTCTTTAATAATGGCTGATCTTCCCGGACTCTTTTCGGTTCGACGCCATGCTCTATACAAAAGGCAGCCAGAGCACCGCACGCTTCCCCTATGTTCCATTCCACCGGATGCAGCCTGAAACAGCCGTTGGTAATATGGGTGGTCCCGATATTTTTGCATCCTGCCAGGAGATTATCAGCATCTTTCGGGATGAGGGCACCAAGCGGAATATAAAACGGGAGAGCTTTAATATCGAGATAATTCTTACCGGCCATGCTAGGATGCAGATCGATACTGTACGAACCGATCCCGACCCGGTCATCATACTTAACCCCCGTCGCACCATCGTTGGTCGACGGCGATACATCCTGTTCGACAACAGTGTATTCTGCCTTGATACGTCTTGATTCTCGGATATAAGGTGCTTTTGCGAGTCCATCTTCTGTCTCGAACAGGTCCTTTCTCAGTTTCAAGCCGGGGTATCCCTTGCCGCCATCAGGTCTCGGTGCTTCTGTTTGAAGCCAGTACAAGAGCGACAGGCTCAACTGTTTTCCTTCATACAGATTCTTTTCTTTCTCTTCAGGGGGAACATCATAAATATTGCCTAAAAAGTAATCGTTTTGCGGCCAGTTCATCAAGGTGATATCACCGGCTCGGAAACCACTGTCAAATTGAGTGCGGTCGAAAATCCTCCGGTACTCCCATAAAGGAAACCCTTCCGCTTCCCGGAAGAGCGTATAGGTCCGCTTTTCCTTTGTGATCGGGTGGGGCGCATAAAAGCTCACCAGCTTATCCGGCCAAATATCAGGGTGGAAGTTTCTCCAGAATGCGTACATATCGGGTTCCGGTATCGTATGGTCTTCCCCTTCCCGGTATTCCATCCCCAATACATATGTGAAAGCCTGTATATCACCCGGATCCGAAGTCTCCAATGCATGAGGCTCCCCTGTGTCGGACTTTGCCTCGGCACCGGTCACATACTCCATCCCGGCAAGCGGCAGTAGATCCCCCGCTTCCGTCGCATCAATGTAGTACCGTGCGTTGATTTCTTCATGAACTCCTGACTCTTCATTCAAAAGAGTAATCGCCTGCACCGTTTTCCCATGTTTATTGACAGAGGTTACCCTTGTGTGGCGAAGGATGCGTAATTGATTGGTCAAGGCATAAGGAAGCAGCATCTCATTCAATACATGCAAAGTGACCCGGGGATCATGGCAGATATTACTCACTAATCCGTTCCCTGGGTTAAGCTGTTCCTTCGACTCCTTGATCACCATGTTATATCTGTAAAAGTCCCTTACACGATCGCGGTAATTTCGGTACCTTTTCGTGGAACCAGATTCTTCAATCCATTTATGTTCATCAGGCGGCACTCCCTGGGATGTGACCTGGCCGCCGATCCAATCGGTGTCTTCCGTCAGGATGACCTTCAACCCTCTGGAGCAGGCAGCCATTGCCGCTGCACAACCTCCCAGTCCGCCGCCTGCAATCAGCAAATCCACTTCGGAACGCTCCATCATACATACACTTCCTTGCCTGTTTTGGCTGATTCATACACAGCGTTGAGCATCTTCATCACCTGTACACCGTCCGATACAGGTGCAATGGTTTCCTTTCCGTGGAGACAGCAGGATACAAAGTGGTTGATTTCATTCGTAAATGCTTTGGTGAAGTCGAACTTCAAGTTATCGATCTGCGGGGTGATGTTGAGAATGGTGTTATGTTTCTCTGTCACAATTGCCAGTTCGGGTTCGATTTCCGCTCCCCCTTTATCACCGAATAACTTCACGTACAACTCATCTTTTTTGGCCTGCAGCGTGAAGCTTACGTCGACCAATAAGGACGCCCCGTTTTCAAATCGGATCAATGCATTGGTCATATCTTCTACATCATTGAGAGTAGGATCATAGTCTGCCGCTTTATAGAATGAGAGATTCTCGATATGGCTTCGATTGCCCAATTTTGAATACGCATTCCCGCTTACGGAGACCGGACGGGGTTTACCCATGAAGTACCAGCAGATATCGATCATATGGACGCCGAGATCGATCAGCGGCCCGCCCCCTGATTTTGTCCGGTCGCTGAACCAGCCGCCAGGATTTCCAAGTCTCCTCAGGCAGGACGTTTTCGCATAATAAATGTCACCAAGTTCGCCGTTGTCGATGAATTTCTTCAATAACATCGCATTGTCACCATGACGGCGCACAAAACCGACCTGCAGGACCTTACCGGACTCCTCAACAGTTGCTTCCACCTCGAGCGCTTCCTCCACTGTCATGCATAAAGGTTTCTCGACAAGGACATGTTTATCCGCTTTCAAAGCAGATATGGCAATCTCTGCATGAGAGTTATTCCATGTACAGATGCTGACGGCATCGATTTCGTCATTCTCCATCAATTCTTTATAATCGGTGTACAAATGACTGATTCCATATAATTGACCTTTTTCAGCAAGACGCTCTTCCTTTATGTCGCAAAGTGCGATTAATTCCACATCTTTATTGGCCAGGTAAGGCTTGATATGGAATTCAGAAATGGACCCGGCTCCAATCACACCAACTTTCAACATCTCCATCTCTCCCTTCGGATACTAATTGAAGCAAATTTCTTTTCCCAGATTCGATGATTCATAAATTCCCATCAACAGCTTCAGCACTTCATAACCATCCTCCCCGTCAATCAACGGAGGAGAACCTGTTCGAATACAATGGATAAAGTGGTCGATTTCATCTTTGAATGGTTCATTTTTTTCAAAAACAGGCTGATGCTTACTGAGAAGACCCTCCTCCTCTGTAAAAATGGAAAGCGGTGATAATACGGCACCGCCCTTGTTTCCCAGGATTTCAATATGAATCCCTTCATCCTGCTCCCCGTTCACCGCCCAGGCGGTTTCCAAAGAAAGCACTGCCCCGTTCCGGAAGCGGATCCATGCCGCGCCAAAATCATCCACATCAAAAATCCGGCCGCTGTTCAATTGCTTGTTGCTGGATTCCCAGCTTGATACATAGTGTGTTTCATAGTTTCCGAGACCGGTAATCGTTTTTCCGGTGATGCTCCGGGCTTCGGGCTTGCCGATCAGCCACCATGCCAGGTCCAGTACATGTACACCAATATCCATCAGTGCCCCTCCGCCTGCTAGTGCCTTATTCGTAAACCAGCCCTTCGGTGTGCCCCTCCGTCTGAAAAGCTTGGCTTTCACATAGTAGACATCCCCGAAGGTACCCCTTGTTGCATACCCTTTTAAAATTCGAGCATCACGACGAAAACGATGGGGCATACCGACCATCGTTAAGACATTTTTTTCTTTCGCAAGCTGTAAATAATCTTTCACTTCTTTTAAATCCGTCCCGATCGGCTTTTCCATGAATACATGAATTCCTTTTTCCGCAGCCTTCACGGCAATCGAGATATGCGTCTGATTCGGTGTGCAGATCATCACGGCATCGAGCTGCGACGTTTCGAACATCTCATCTGCCGTTTTGAAAAATTGAGGGATGTCATGTTTCTGCGAGATGACCCTCGCTCGGTCAAGGTCCACATCGGCCACTGCAGCAAGTCTCACCCCGTCTGCAGCCTTCAAATTCGGAATATGGCTGGATTCCGCAATCGACCCGATGCCGATCAATCCTATGTTTACATCGTTTTTCATCCTCGTCCCTCCTTAACTTAACTGGAGAAGTTGATTATTTTCGTCAATGAAGCAGATGGCTTATTCATGAGTTCTTCATATGCAGCCGCTGCTTCAGCCACACCCACTTCTTGTTGGAAGAAGGGACTTACATCAATCCGTCCTTCGCTCACAAGCCGGACATATTCACCCAGGTTCCTTCCCTCCGTCCAGCGGACAAAGCCGTACGGATAATCAATGGCTTCCGCCTCATACACCTTGTCGTATCGGCCCGGTCCTCCTGCACGCGAAATCAGCAGCTGTGCTTCTTTACTGAACATCAAATTCCTCGGGAAGTCCGGTTCGATATCACCGACGATGACCACTTTCCCTTTATTCCTGATCCATTCGAGGCTCTGCCCCGTCAACGACGATTTCTTTCCTCCTGCACATAGTAAAACCGCATCCGCTCCCCGGCCGGCCGTACTTCGATCCAGTTCGGCCTTCATGTCTTCCGCTGTCGTGAATGCTTTGATTCCCCGGTCTTTTTTGATCATTTCAACGCGCTCTTCGTGAAGATCATATGTAATCACCTGATACGAAGCAGCGTTGGCAATCTTTGCAATCATCTGACCGAGCAGCCCCATTCCGACGATCACAACCGTTTCACCGAATTGCAGTTCTGCTGTTCTGAGGGCATGGATGGCGATGGCACCAATCCCCCCAAGGGCTGCCTCTTTCGGTTCAACATTCTCAGGCAGCTTGGCATAGAGCGTCTTGGGAACAAGGAGGGAATCGGCATGCTGGACGTAAGGAGCACCGTAAACTGCCACAAGATCACCTTTTTTGACATCCGTGATGCCGTCACCAGCTTCTTCCACCACTCCCATCGCACTATAACCGAGCGTAATCGGGGTATCTCTACTGTTTTGAAGGATCGTTAACTCAGTACCGGGAGAAATCGCAGAATAGAGGGTTTTGATCAAGATATAGGAAGGTTTCACCTCCGGCCGTTCCTCCTGTACAATTTCCACCCGTTTATTCCTAACTGTAATTTTCCTCATCATCACTATTCCTCCAATTTCTGTGAAGAACTTTAGCTGCCAAGCCATCTTTCCAGGTTCTTTTCAACAAAAGAATCATCATGCAAATGGGGGTATGCTGCACGGACACGGTCGATTTCTTCCAACTGACCGGGACTCAGTTCTTCCTTGTCGATCAGACACCAGCGCCCTTTCATCAAACCCTGGGCAGCTAAAACCTGGTTGATGCCCGCGATGCTTCCCTTGAATTGATTCTTCGCATCAAAGAAGGCACCGTTCGCATCGGTGATCTCCTGAGCCAGGGTAAGCATTCGATCCGGGACACAATCGTGCGGCTTCAATTGTTTGAGTTCATGGAACAATTCAACCGCCCGCTTCGTCCAGACCGACCAGTGCCCAAGCAAGCCTCCGACAATCTTCTTTTCTTTTACCTCTCCACCAACCTTGAACTTGTATGTCGTCAATAAATCATTGACGATGTTATCATCATTTCCTGTGTAAAGGGCAATCTCATCGCCCCGACTAGAGTGGCAGACTGCCCTGACGACCTCGGTTGTCAAATATCGGTCGAACGGGGCAAGCTTGATGGCGTGAACATTCGGTATGTCTGCTAACGCTTCCCAGAACTCGTAGGATAATACCCTGCCCCCGACGGCCGGCTGCAGATAGAAGCCGAACACCGGGATGATTTCAGCCACTTTTTTGGTACGCTCCAGCAGCTGCTCCTCCGAATGATCCTGTAAGCCGCCCATACTCAGGAGCCCCAGATCATAACCGGCGTCCTTGCTGAATTGAGCTTCTTTAACCGCCTGATCAACAGGGCCGCAAATCCCGGCTACTTTAATGAAAGAATCAGGGACACCCGCCCTGTTCATTTCTTCGATAGCAAGCCTCAATACCCTCTGATAAAGGTTGAATTCGGGATCGCGAATCTCAAATTGCGTAGTGTGGACCCCGACGGCAAGGCCGCCGACGCCCGAATCGATATAATACCTTGTCAGTGCACGCTGGCTTTTTTCATCCAGTTCCTTGCCTTCCGTGATCGCAAGGGGATGCGCAGGTATGAAGGCCCCTTCATGTAATGAGTTCTTAACCGCTGGATTCAACATTTAAAACGCCCCTTGCCGTTCTTGGAAATGTGTTGGTTTGTTATACGTATAACCATCCTTCTCTACCCAATCCGCTGTCATCTCGATCATCTGCTGCATGGTGACTTTCGGATACCCGAATAATTTATGTGCCTGTGAAGCATCATTCAACAGTGCTGTCGGCTGTTCCTCATTGACGAACACGGCCCTTTTGTTGAACCGTTTAGCAAAGGCTTCAGCCAGCCAGCGGACGGAGATCGTCTCAGGACCTGTCACATTCAGTACCTTAGGTGGTGAATCCGTGTGCAGAAGGGATCTGATTGCATATTCATTCGCATCCCCCTGCCAGATGACGTTGACATTCCCCATCGTCAGATCGATCGGCTGATCATTGTATACCTGTCTTGCCACCTCAAGCAGGACGCCGTATCGCAGATCGATGGCATAGTTCAGCCTGAACATCAGCATCGGTGTGTTGTTTTTATGAGAGAAGTAAGTGAGTACGCGTTCACGCCCCAGGCACGACTGGGCATATTCACCGATCGGATTGACGGGCTGGTCTTCTCCACAATGGCTGCTGATCACATCCGTCAATGGATAAACATTTCCCGTTGAAAATGCCACGATGCGGGAGTCCGGAAATTTCTCAGCGAATCTTCCTGGCAGATAAGCGTTCATCGCCCATGTAAAGTGCTCATTGCCGACGGTTCCAAACTTGTTCCCTGCCATATAGATAATGTTTTTCACATGGGGCAGCGCCTGCAGATCTTCCTCCTTCAATAAGTCTGCAGAAATCGTATGGATGCCGAACGCATTCAATTCATTTCTCAAGTCAGGCGTTGAAAATCTGGATACACCAAATACCTTTTTATTCACCCCCGCCTTGTCAATCGCCCTTTTCGCCATCTTGGCCAATGTAGGACCCATCTTCCCCCCTACACCGAGGATCATGATATCTCCTTCGAGCTTCCTTACATCTTCAATCAGCGCCTGCGAAGGCTCTGTCATAAACACCTCTAATTCTTCAATCGTTTTCATCAAACCACTCTCCTAAACTGTAAGATTGAACTTTCAGAAAATTACTTACCAACATCTTATGAATCCCGTTATTAAAAGACAAGTCTTTAAATGGTCTTTAAAGTGGGCCGGCTAAAATATTTTACGTAATTGATTTTTGACAATTCAGATAATTATTATTATCATTAGATTAAAAGACATGTCTATAAAAAACACGCATTGGGGGGAGCACATTGAGAAGCAAAAAAACCATTCATGACAACTCTGAAATCAATATCGGGATCATCGGACCGGAAGAACTGGTCGATCAAACGAAAGAAACACTGAAATCATTCCCGAACTTCAAGCCTTATTTTTCGGTCATCAAACCCGGGAGCATCATTGCAGAAGCCGCGAAGGATTTAATGTATGACGTCGATGTCCTCATGTTCACCGAGTATCATCTTTACAATCTGGCAAAACAGTTCCTTGATTTCCCGATCCCTGTCCATCATGTCCCACTAATGGGGACCGGGTTGTACAGATCCCTTTTTCTGATTAAAAGCAGCCATGGATTGAAAAACTTGTCGATTGATACGATTGAAAAGAAATATGTTGAAAAAATACTGGTAGAACTTGGAGAAGAGAACTACGAGCTAATGGTATTCCAGAAGAACTCCAATCCCCCTTTGATCAGTGACATCGTCGATTTCCACATAGAAAATCATGAAATGCGCGGAGCCATCGCACTGACCGGTATCCAGGAAGTATCCAAAAGGCTGGATGAGTTGAATATCCCCTGCGAATGGGTCACACCGACACAGCAGGATATGATCGTCTCCCTCGAGAGGGCACTCCTCGCAACAGAGACACGCAGGAATAAGGAGTCACAAATCGTGTTCGGTCTGATCAATGTGGATGATTTCAAAAAAATCACCGAGAAATATCATTCCGAGCATGATGTACAATTATTAAAGTTAAATATCCAGCAAATGCTTCTTGATTACATAAAACAACTGGACGGGCATCTCATCAACCTCGGCGGTGAAGAATACTCTTTCATCACGACTCGGGGCATTTTCGAGCGGGAAACACGCGGATACAAATTCATCCCGCTGCTGCAGGAGACCAATCATGCAATGGGGATCACCTTAAGCATCGGTGTCGGCTTTGGATCGACCGCAGCCGAAGCAGGCAGCCATGCACGCTTGGCACTCAGACAGGCCAAGGATTCCGGCGGGGATGTATGTTATATCGTCCGCGAAAACAGAAGCGTCTTAGGGCCGGTTGATATCACCACGAATACCCAGTACGAACGATACGACTTGGCGATCACGGATGCCGAGCTCCTCGAGAGAGCCGAAAAAGCCGGGATGTCGGCCTCTTATATGACCAAATTGATGGCGCGGGTAGAGCGGTACGGGATTGTCGACTACACGGCACAGGAACTTGCCTCGACTCTCAACATTACGGTAAGGAGCGCCCACCGGATCCTGTTGAAATGGATGGATGCAGAGCTTGTGGACATCGTCGGCGAAGAGAAATTGACCCACAAAGGCAGGCCGCGCCGGATCTACCGGCTGAGTTTTACGATGGATGAAAAAGTGTAATGAGAAAAAATAGAATTCGGGCAATTTCCTGAATTCTATTTTCTTTTACATTCAACCATTTTCAACCCGTCTTCCCTTGACTTACTTTCATTGGCCGCCTCGAGGAAACGGATGATTTCAAGTGTTTCACTTAATTTCACTCCCGGATCCCCTTCCTTAAAGAAGTCGATGACCTCCTCCAGCAGACTGGCGTAGAACGGCTTGGCATCAGCAGCCACATTTACATACTCCGTTCCTTTTTCAAAGTGGACAAGTGCTCCGAACTGCTGGCTGCCCGTACGGTTCCCCCTTACTGTTCCAATTCTGCCGTCCTTCCACCATCCGACGATACAGTCATGGTCCTCATTTGAGTGAGTGGTGACGGCTTCGGTGCCTCCACCCAATATCGCAAACAGCATTTCTACTGCATGGATTCCATACCAAAAGTATCCCTGACCGTCCTGAAAATCCATGGGGCCGAAACAATCAGCCCCGATGATTTCACCTTTATCAGATCGGGATAACACGTTGGTTAATCCCTCTGAAAAACGCAGCGCAGAGGTACTCATGATCGGTGTACCATACGTTTTCGCCAATTCAGCCATTTCTTCAGCTTCCACTGATGACAGACTGAAGGGTTTATCGATAAAAATCGGCTTCTTATAGACGATCAATCTCCGTAATTGCTCCAAATGGGTACCGCCATCGACGGATTCAAGCAAGATAGCGTCCGTCCCCTCTGCGGCTTCCTCAAGCGTCTCCACTATTTCAATCCCATATCGGCGGACCTCTTCGGTAAACCGATCGATCCTTTTTAAGCTTAATTCAAAGTCAGGCGAGCCTCCCGGGAAGGCCTTGACGACTTTCCCGCCGCGAACATGATGTTCCTCGCCTGAATCGTTCAATAACCGGGTAAAAACTGAGGCATGAGAGGTATCCAATCCAACCATGCCTATTTTGAGATCCTTCATTTAACTGGCCCCCGCCTTTCCTCTGAATCCAGGAATCTACTTGAGTCCTGACATCTGGATCCCTTCCGTGAAATAACGCTGGAAGAATAAGAAAATCAAGAAGGTCGGGATGAATGACAGTGTCGAGCCGGCCATTTCGATTCCGAAGTTCCCTTCTTTCCCGAGGATCGATGCCAACCCGACAGTTACCGGGAACATCTCTTCCCTCGTCATATAAATCAACGGCTGGAATAGATCATTCCAGTTGGAGATGAATGAAAACGTACCGACCGTCGCTACCACTGGGATCGATAACGGCAGAATCACCTTAAAGAACACCTTGATATCATTCGCCCCATCGATGCGAGCCGCTTCTTCCAAGTCATTCGGGATGCTCTGCAGGAACTGGCGAACGAGGAAAACTCCCATGATCCCCCAAAGCTCAGGTATGATTAATGCCCAATATGTGTTGATCCATCCGAAGTCCGCGAACATGATATACTTTGGAATGATCAGTAATTGCTGTGGAATCATGATGACGGCCATGAACACCCAGAAAATGACCTCGCGTCCGGGGAATTGCTTCTTTGCAAAAATGTATCCGAGGATTGCACAAAAGATCATTTGGCTGAACACCGGGACAATCGTAATGACCACTGAGTTGAAAATCCATCTGACAAATAGTCCATTGCCAATCAAGTACGTGTAATTACTCAGGGTAGGATCCTCAGGTATCCAGAACAGCGGATCCAATAATGCGTACTGCATATCTTTAAAAGAACCTAAAGCCATGATGATAAATGGCAACAGGAAACATAAAGCCAATATCGCCAAGGCAAAATATTTAATAACCTTACCCATTGTTCACCCTCCTTTACTCCTGCGGTTAATAATACTTCGTTTCCTGTCCCATATACTTTCGCTGTATGAGTGAGATGACCAAAATTATAAAGAATAACACGTAGGAAAGAACCGCTGCGTAGCTTAAGTTAAGTCCGCCGAATCCTTGCTGATATAAATAGAACACGATCGTCGTCGTAGCATAGTTCGGTCCGCCGCCCGTTAAAAGGAACGTGGAATCGAAAATCTGGAACGAACCGATTGTTGTGATGATCGCCACATAAAAATGAATCGGCTTCAACAGCGGAAATGTAATGGACCAGAAGATACGGAACGGTGTGGCTCCGTCGATTCTCGCTGATTCATAAAGCTGTTTGTCAATCGACTGCAGGCCGGCGAAGTAATAAATCATCGTACTCCCCGCCACTTTAAAAATACTCAATCCTGCAAGTACGATCAGTGCCTGACTTGAGTCGGACAAAAACAGCTGTGTATCAATGCCGAATTGACTTAACAGGTAGTTCACCATCCCTGATTCGGTCCCTCTGAAGAGCCATCCCCAGATTCCTGCGATGATGACAAATGAGGTGACAACCGGCAGAAAGAAGATTCCTTTAAAGAATCCTTTCAGCCATACCCCTGAATTGATGATTAATGCCAATATCAAACCGAGGGCCATGGTCGGAACGATATAATAAATGGAGAAAAGAACTGTATTCCAGATCGCTTTCCATGCCAACTTATCCTCCAAAAACCTCATCCAGTGTTTCAGCCCGACATATTCGGGGTCCCCGATCACCTTCCAATCCAGAAATGTCAGAACAAAACTGAACGCAAACGGGAATATTTGAAAAATCAAGAAATGAATTAACGTCGGAATCAGAAAAATGTACACAATGGCGTTCCGATCCCATTCACGCTTGATCCGTGTTTTCAAAGGTAATTTTTTATTTTTCACTTTCAATTCACGCTTAACCGTTTCAGTGCTTAACAGTTTCATCACCTTCTTCTTATGTAAGTTAGGAAACAGAGAGTACCAATCTCTTAGAGACCAGTACTCCCTGTCTAACACTCTATTGTTTGGCAAGTTCCGCCTTTATTGCTTCTGCAGCTGCATCCGCTGCTTCCTTCGGTGTTTTCTCCCCTGCCATCATTGTTTGTACTTCAGCCTGGATCCCAGGCATGATGGAGCGCCCGATCGGGTGGATGACACCCGGTTGTGCGTACTGAGTATACTCGGAAAGCTGGCTTAAATATTTTTGGTCATCAAAGATATCCTTCGCTGATTCACGCGCCGGGATATACTGGGTCAGAGTGTTGAATTTACGCTGGTTTTCAGCATTCGTCACTACTTTGATAAACTCGGCTGCCGCATCCGGGTTGTCAGTGTTTGAAGGAACAACGAACATTCCCGTGGTACCATATGTTGCCTGTTCTTTATTCTTTAGCGGTGGCGCAATAACGAAATCCAATCCGCTCTTTTGAAGGTTTGTCAATGAAATTCCGGACCCTTGAACAGCAAGCATTTTCCCGCCGTTCCATAATGCATCGTGTTCCATTGCCGTAACTGAATCTTCCGGGATCCAGCCTTTTTCGTACATGTTATTGATGAATTCAAAAGCTTCCACACCTGCTTCATTGTTGATCTTCACTTCGTCATCCTGAGTAATGACTTCTCCTCCGGCTTGCCATAAGAATGGATATAAAGTTCCGTTCATGGAACCGCCGCCCTGATAGCTGAGTGCGTAGAACCCTTTGTCTTTTGCTTTTTTAGCCCAGTCAGAGAATTCATCCCACGTTGCAGGAAGTTTTTCCGGATTTTCGCCGATCGCTTTAATGACTTCTTTATTGTAGAAAAGCGTATAAGCTTCCTGCAGGATTGGAAGACCATACGTTTTATCTTTCCATTTTGTCGAAAGGACTGCGGTATCAACAAAATCATCCATATCGTTATCCTTCAGGTAGGGATCAAGTTCCAATAGCATTCCTTCATTCGCATACTGAGGCATTTGGTCAGGGATGGCATAAAATACATCCGGGCCGTTATTGGCAGCTAAGGCTGTAAGTACCTTCTGATCGCGGTTTGCCCAAGGAATGGTTTCAATTTTTACGTCCACATCAAATTTTTCCTGATAGGAGGCAATGATTTCATCCCACATCTTTTTCTCGGCATCTGCATCACCCGTATAAGGATGGACCCAAACGGTGATCTCACCGGATACTTCTCCGTCTCCTGCTTTTCCGCCTGTCTTTTCATCTTTTGAGCTGCATGCGGCCATCAGGATAAGACCCATGACTAACACTAAGAGAAACGTCAATTTCTTTTTCATGAATGAACCCCTTTTCATTTTTATTTTTTATGGTTCTTTCTTGTTAACTACCGCTGTTGATTTACGTACAGAACTTCGCTTTCCGCAGGCGAAGCCTACCGTGCTCCCATCCACCCCCTTGGAATTCCCCCAGCATGATAAAGCGCTGTCATTTTCGGATAGCTTTTTTCCAGAACAAAAAAGTTCTTCCAACACGATTCAGAATTGTAAAAATATTCATAAGCTTTCTTCAAGTCTAATCCGTTTTTTTAAAAGAGACAAGTCTCTTAAATGTCTTTAATAAAATCCAGAGGTTATTTTTGAAAGGATTTTGAATGTTAAGAAAATGATTGCAATCTTTTCCATGGGTGACGTATAGTAGTTCACAAAAGGGGTGAAAAAATGGGAGGATGGGATCGATTTAATACAATCGTATTCGGAATGCTGAAGTTGGCCTATCTTAATCTGCTGTGGATTTTATTCACTTTCATCGGCCTGTTGATCTTAGGTTTTTTCCCGGCCACTACAGCGATGTTTACCGTTGTAAGGAAATGGCTGCTCCGGGAAGAAACCGTTTCTGTTTTCCCTGAATTTTGGCGTACATATAAGAAAGAATTTTTAAAGTCGAACGGATACGGACTCATTTTTATGGTCGTCGGGTATATCCTTTATTATGATTTCACTTTCATTGGCCTGAATAGCGGAAAACTGACCTTCCTCGTGCCGGTACTCGTGCTGATCCTGGTCTGGTACATCATTACCCTGTTGTTTTTGTTTCCTGTCTATGTCCATTTTGACTTGCCGTTTTTCAAGACAATGAAGCAAACATTGCTGATCGCTTTGACTTCCCCGCTAGAAGTGGTCCAAATCGCTGCAGCATGCGGACTTCTATACGGAATCGTCACCGTTCTCCCCGGTATGATTCCTCTTTTTACAGGCAGCGTCCTTTCCTTCGCCGTCATGTGGATCGGCCTGAGGGCCTTTGAAAAAGTGGAGAGAAAGAAACTGAACAGTGTGAACCCTGAACAGCATAATAGTGAATGTTGACCGCTGCCGACCGGGTGGCGGTTTTTCTATTTCATCAACAAAAATAGGTATTAAGGACCTATCCCCACCACACCATCACAGGTCATTTTCCTCATCTAACATTACGACTCTTTAAAGACTTGTTTCCCAGGTTCTAAATCTATAAAAATAGGAATAACAGCTTGCGGAACTTTCACAACGGACAGGCATTCACCATCTGAGATATCACTTACACACGACATGAATAGGTACTTTCATTTAGTTAGAAAGGCGGTGTAAGGCGCAGAGATCATTTTCACCCATAAGGGAAAGAAGAAATGAATTTACAGAGGAGATGGAAGAATGAAGAAGAAAGTGAAAGTGTTTTGTTTTATCTCATTGTCTTTCATGATGATGATCGGCTCCATGTTCATACCTGCCGGGACGGCCGATGCAGAAACGGGCAGCAACTTCGGAGATCCCGTCAACCTCGGTCATCAAATGGAAAGTGTGGCCGTTTATGATTCTGACTATGGAAAGGAAAATGGCCACGATGTCATGTATACGACCGCTTCCGGAAGTCCCGCCATTTTTCAGGTAGTGGATCTCGAAACGCAGGAAGTGCTGAGAACGTATCCTCTTGAAGGGACCGGTGCCGTATGGACACATATCACGGTTCCGAATGGGAACGTGTATATCGGAGGAAACGGAACTTTATACGAGTACTCCCCCGAGACACAGGAGGTCAAGAATCTCGGCGGAATAGGGGAAAGCGTTGTCTATGGTTTATCCTACGATGAAGAAGGCCGTGTCTACTTCGGGTCCTTCCCGAACGCCAAAGCAGGGATGTATGACCCAAGCACAGGCGAAATGAGGGATTACGGGACGGTTGCCCCCGGACAGAGCTATACCCGATCAACTGCATATCACGATGGCTATCTTTACCTTGGTGTCGGAGTTGATAACCGTCTGGTGAAGCTTGATGTGGAAACAGGCGATTACAAAACGATTCCAGTTCCCGACCACGTCATCCAGGGCTCAAGTGTTTGGCAGATGGATGCGTTCGGCGACTATATCGTCGCCGGTGTAGGCGGCGGTGATAACTCGCTTCTGTTCTACAATACGAATACGGACCAATGGGAAGATACTTATTATGAAAATAACAAAGGCCTCCGTCTCATCCAGGGACTCCCAGGCAGTAATAAGGCTTATTTTCAGCAGAGCAGTCGTATCATGGAGATCGATTATGAAACCCTGGAGGCGCGTGATACAGGAGTCAGATTCGGCACCTTCATCCGCAATACCGCCTGGGTGGAACTTGAAGGGGATCCCGATTTTCCGGGATACTCACTAGTCACCGTCCAATTCGGGGGACAAGTGACATTCATGAACCTTGAAACCAAAAAAGTGAAAACGATTCAATATCCGGTGGCCGGGAATCCGATTCCGATCCAGACCCTTGAGAAAGGACCCGACGGGAATATGTACATGAGCGGGTATCCTGGCGGCAAGGGTGCTGTCTACCGTACGGATGACGGCACCTCAGAGATGTTCACACTCGGACAGGCGGAAGGAATGGCAGGCATTGGGGATAAAATGTATTTCGGCGTTTATCCAGGAGCGATCATCTACGAACTTGATACCACCCAGGAGGAACTTGAAAGGCATGAAATCTATGATATCCCACATCAGGACAGACCATTCGAGATGGAGCCTGTGAACGACAAGCTCTATATCGGCACGATTCCTGATTACGGAAAACTCGGCGGGTCACTGACGATCCTTGACCCTGCGGATCCTGAAAACGCTCAAGTGTTTGAAAACGTCATTCACAATCAGGCCATTGTCGCTCTAGCTGAAAAAGGGGACAAGCTGTACGGCTCGACCACGATAGCAGGCGGCCTTGGGATCGACCCTTCAGAAGAAGCAGCAAAAATCTTCGTCTGGGATTTGGAGAACAATGAAAAGGTCACTGAATTTGTTCCTGACATCCCTGGACTCGATTACAGTCCGCGCATGCTCAGCGGCATGAGTGAAGGTCCCGACGGCCTGCTGTGGTCTGCTGCAGACGGAACGATCTTCGCCATGGACCCCGAGACGTTGGAAGTTGTGAAAAGCAAAACCATTTATGAAGATGTGAAAGATTACGGCAGATGGCGCCCGATCCATATCCGCTGGGATGATAATGGCATCATGTATACGACTTTGGCGGGTAACTTGACGGCAATTGATCCGATTTCCCTTGATTTTGAAACCCTGGGTACAACAGAACTCGCTACAGTCGGCAACGACGGGGATATCTATTATGCGGACGGAACTGACTTAATGAAGATAGAAGTGATTGAATTCACACTGGAATCTGCGAAGGCACTCATCATCGAGGAAGGACAAAACGGTGACTTGAAGAAATCTGTTGAGAAACAGCTGGTCAACTCACTGAAGCAGGCGATCCACTACCGCGATAAAGGCGAAATAAATGAAGCCAGGAACTATCTGCAAAAGGCGCTGGATCATTTCAACGCTGCCAAGGAAGAAGATGTTGTAAACGATTTAAACATCAAACTGGCTCTTAAAACAATCGAGTTGTAATGTCGTGAAAATAACCCGGGCGGTGCTGAGGCACTGAGCCGGGTTATTTTGTTTGGACGGACAATATTATTTTGTTTACCGACGAAAAATCGGGTTTGCGGACATTTATTTGGATTTACGGACATTTTTTCAGGTTTGCGGACGAAAAATCAAGAATACGGACAATTCTTACTGATTTGCCGACAATTCGACAATATCTCTCAATTTCCGACGCCGCCATGTCCGAACGTCTTTTTCATACGTGTTACGGGATCATCCTCTATATTCTCGTCCCACTTCAAAACCTGACCTGATTTCAGCAGGACCTCTTTCAACCGATTATAATCCACATCTTGAACAGCCGACCCCTGTTGAAAAGCCAGGCTCACCGCGGCCCCCGCAGACTGTCCCATGATCATGAATACCGGTTCCATCCGGATGGAACCAAAGGCAATATGGGAGCTCGATAAACAGACAGGCACCACCAAGTTCGAGCAATCCTCGAATTTCGGCCTGATCGAACGGTAAGAAACCGGATAAGGCGAGATCGGAATCTCCACGTCCCCTTCGTTTACGCAAGCGCCTTCCATGACAACCCGTCTGCAATGATGGGAATCCATTTGATAGGAAGCCAGCCCGATTGAATCCTCAATAACGGCCTGACCCAGACAATTACGGTCAGTCATCACATAGTCAGAAACCATTCTCCTGCTTTCCCGGATATACAATTGGTGGGGCCAGTGGCCTGTCTCCGTGAATTCATCTTTCGGAAGCCCCCATTCTGCGACTTCTTCCCGAATGGACGCTGGAACCCTTTCGTCCTGACTCAAAAAGTAAAGCATGCCGAGGTTATAGTTAAAATGCTCCTGAAAAATGGCTTCCCTCTTTTCATAACTTCCATCAGGCCAGTCATGATTCTTCCCGATGAAATCGGTCGATACCGCTCCATAATTATTCAAGTCGGATTTGCCATTGGGGAGCATGATATGGAGATTCATTGCCTCCCACACTCCGGCCTGTATATACCGCAGCAGCAATGAATAGCTGTCCGTGTCATATGACGGGGGTTTGGGAAATGGGATACGATTTTCAGGGTCCTTAGTTAGACAAATGCGGAAGTTATACGCTTGAATCCTGCGGTCGCCCTTCCCTTCTTTTTCCGTACCCGGCTCCAGCTCTTCCACTCCCTGCAGCAGTCCGCTCTCTTTGTCGCCTTCTACCACGTAGGGATCGACCCTCACTTCAAATTTATGATGAGGTTCGCCAAAGCGTACGCCATTATAGGTCTCACCGTAAGTTGAATTCGATTCACGACCCACTGTATAGGAAACACCCGCCTTTGCCATGATATCCCCTTCATAGCTTGCATCCACGAAGAAATCCCCCTCAAAGACGCTTCCATTTTCCATGATGATTCTCTTAATCTTCTTATTCTCCATTTCCACTGTCTCAGGATGCTGATTATAATAGACCGGAATTTCATATTCAGCCAGCCAATCTTTAAAAACCGAGGCTGCTGCTTTCGGCTCGAAGGTCCACTGTTCTTCTTTTCCATAGTAGCTTCCTATTCTCTTATAAAACTCTTTCGAAAGACCGCCTATTGCTTCTTTTGCACCGAAATCCGTCGCCCCCAGCCCGCTGGCTGTCACCCCGCCGATGTGACGGCTGAATTCAGCAATCGCAACGGTAAGTCCCATCTTTTTTGCCTGGATCGCACATGTGATCCCTGCCGGGGTGGCTCCGTATACGATTAAATCTTCTTTGACCATATAGGGATGCTTCATTTTGTTGGAAGGTTCATAATATCGAAGATTACTGAAGTCCATCAGCGTCTCCCCCCATCCAGCCGCGTTTACACTTTACAGCGGATTTTTTCAGGTAGTCGAAGTAGATCAGAAGCATTTCTTCATTTGTAAATGAATCGTAATTATCTTTGTTTTGAATGGCGAGTAAATCTTCGCTGCCAGCAGGCGTATGCTCGTCAAGAAAATCGATCACTTCATCCAGGAAGCTGGTGATTTCCTGACTTGAATCATGTCCCTTCACTTTTTCAGGATCTACTATACGTGCCGGGAATAACGGGACATTCCATGAAGTGTGCTTAGCCATGATAATTTCTAATTCCAGTAAGATTGAGAAGTATCTTTCACCAATTGAAGTACGATAGGCATCAGCCAACACGCTGTGTTCCTTCCCCCAGCTTAGTCCTGCATACATGAAGTTATTCAGCTGATGAATCCATTTCCATGGGTAATCTGCGGTTCCTTCGGGTGAATGCGGTTTTATGTGGCAGGGAACGATCAGATTCAGGATTCCATCCACCTTCAGTTCCTTGTAATCTTCCATATCCTCTTTCATCCTGTTCAGGAGAGGCGGGAATAGTTCGCTTAACATGAAATGGTCGCTGTAATATTCCAGTACAGTAAAACTTCTGCCCGTTTTCGCCGTCTCGGTTCTCCAGTCTATTAAGCTAGCTGCCGCCCGCTTTTGTTCCGGAGTTGAATGATGAATCGGCTGAGAATAATCCCTTCCCCAATAGGCATATAATACATCTGCTTCCCGCGAGGCCTCTGTTGCGGCGGAGCGTTCCAGCATATTCCACTCAAGCCCTGCATTATAAACAATATGTTCTACTTCTACGTTCAAGCTTGTTAATGATGCCTTTAATTTTTCCGTAAAAGCAATGTAGGCCGGCATAAAATCTGCGTTCTCTTCTTTATCAATCCCAACGTCTTCCGGCCATAAGGACACCCTCGTTACGACCGGCGATTCCCGGCAGATGTCCACAATCCGTCTGATTACCTGCTCCTGCGTATTGCAGTCTTTTAGTAAATGAAGGACTTTATTTCCTTTTTCCCCTATTAAAAACGACAAGCTGTGACCGCCGAGAGTGACATTCACACTGCGTTTCACCAGTTCTCCTTCTACATATTTATGTATCTTATCCCATAGAAAAAAAGTGAAAAAGAACTCATTCAGCCCGTTTTTCACTCCCCAGTCTATCAGGCGGTTTATGTAAATGGGATCATCAACCGTTTCGATGATATTGCCGCGCCTTTTAAATAAAGGCTCCTCGAGACATGCAGCATTTTTAATGGAGGACTCTTGTCTTTCCTCCGATAGATGAGCCCAGTTATACCCCAATATCTTCTCGCAGTAGTGATACACTCCGTACAATAAGGACCGTTCCCCTTTTCCTATAACCCAGACCTGTTCCCCCTGTTCAATAATAGCGAATCCATCTTCCTTTAAAGAAAGCGGTGCGGTACACCATTCTGCCGAGTTATATTCATTTTCAAGCATTAAGAAAATGACTTCCCCCTGATTATCAGAATGGCCACTCCTTTTTATTCTTGCCTCTATACCTGCTTTCCGGTACAGCTTCCGTAACTCCTCCACCGCAAAACGAGTGGTGACATGATCATTAAAATACACAATTGACTTCATCGAAAACTCCCTCCCTATAGGTGGGACAAGGAACCTGTCCCCTAGTCCCGCTGCATAAAATGATAGACGGCCCCTACCATTCCTGAGTGATTTTGGTATTTTGCGAGAACCAGTTCAGTGCGTTGATAAAAATCCTTCTTAGTATATTTTCTTACTTCTTCTTTGATTTCCTTCAGGAATGCTTCGCCTCTCAGCGCAATCCCTCCACCGATTACAACCTTTTCAGGATCGAATATATAAATGAGATTCGAAATGCCCACTGCAAGATGTTTGTAAAACTTCGCAACGGCTTTTTGAATATCAGGATCTCCCTGGTCATATGAGTCAAAGATTTCTTTGCCCGTCCATTCGCGGTCACTCTTGTATTCCTTAGCCATCTTTATCAAACCGGGGAAGGAAGCGATTTTCTCAAACTGCTCGCCTTCGATCCTCATATACCCCCACTCCCCCGCACTAAAAGAGTGGCCGGAGTAAAGCTGGCCATTGAGTATGATTCCTCCGCCAACACCCGTCCCGACTGTCAGCATGATGAAATTGTCTGCGCCGTGACCACCGAGCCAATGCTCGCACAAAGCTGCGCAGTCCGCATCGTTTCTCACTTCAACGGGGAGGTTCAACTCCGTGGAGATCAGTTTCTTCAATTCCGTTCCTTTATACTCAGGGATGTTATTACTCGCCCCCAAGATGACCCCTCTATCAGCATCCACCCTGCCGGCGGTGCTGATGGCCACTCCTGCCGCTTGATATGTTTCAAGCAGTTCCCGGCTCAGCCGGACCAGCTTCTGCACAATGGAAGGTCCGCCAAGATGAGCTTCTGTATCTGTAAGGAAGCTCACGACTACTTTCCCATCCCCACGCACAATCCCATACTTTATATATGTACCTCCTATATCAAACGCAATATACTGCTTCATATAAAATCCCTCCTTGGTGGGAAGCGGGGACAGGTCCCGCGTCCTGATCATCTTCGATTTGGGACAACGTTCCTGTCCCCATGTCCCTATTCCTTCACGGCTCCGGCCGTGGTGTTGGCGGCGAGTTGTTTTTGGAAGACCATGTAGATGATGATGACCGGGATGATGGACATGATGAGACCGGCATATAGTGCACCCCAGTCGGTTTTGTACTGCATGACGAGCATGAGGTTCGCGACGGATACCGGCAGGGTTTTCAGTTCCGGCGACTGGATCAGGATCAATGCCAGTACATACTCATTCCAGATTCCGACGACATTGAAGATGGCCGCTGAAATGAGCCCGGGCTTTGCCAACGGCAGCATCACAGAGAAGAATGTCCTGTATGGACCGGCTCCATCCATAAGAGCTGCTTCCTCCAGCGACTTTGGCAGACTCCTGAAGAAGGCAAACAGAATAAAGATCGTAAAAGGCAGGGAATAAGCCGTATACACGATCAATAACCCAACATGATTGTTTAATAGATTCAGCTTCGTCATCAGCAAGAACAACGGTACCATCGCGACAAACGTGGGGAACATCAATCCGCTGATGAAAAAGTAATAGACGAGCTTCCTGCCCATGAAGACCTTCCTTGCCAATATATACGCGGGCATCGCTGAAAATAAGACAATGAAGAAAACAGATAGAACCGTAAGATAGATGCTGTTGATGAACCCCCGTCCCAGTCCAGCCTCCTCCCAAGCATTCTGGTAATTTTCAATATGAGGGGGAATGGGAAGGGAGTACGGCTCTGTCAAAATACTGCCGGACGTTTTGAGCGAGTTCATGACCACCCACAGCGTCGGCAGGATGATAAGAGCCGTCCAGAACATGAGGATCAGATGCTTCGACCAATCCGCCCTCTTCAATCGGTCAATGGTCCTCATTGGAATCCCCTCCCATCGTTTTGATTGTGAAGATGCTGAAGATGAAGGTCAGGATGAAAAAAATGACTCCGATTGCGGACGCATAGCCAAAGTTAAAATTGGAAAAGGCCTGCTCATACATATACAGGGAAATCGGTTCGGTGGAACGGTTCGGCCCCCCTGCGGTCATGAGCTGAGGCTCTTCGAACATCTTCAGACTGTTTAATATCAAGAAAATAACGACCACTTTCACGACCGGACTCAACATCGGAATGATGACCTTCAAGCTTTTCTGGATCCGCGAAGCCCCGTCGATATCAGCGGCCTCGAGCACTTCCCTCGGAATATTCGATATTCCAGCTATAAATAATAAAGTATAAAATCCTATCGATGCCCACGTCTTCACCCAGACAATCGCCCAAAAGGCGGTATCCGGATCACCGAGCCATTCGTGTGCCAAGCCGTCGAGTCCGACCGTCCGCAGTACGATATTCAACAACCCGTTGATTGGATTGAAGATCGTCGCCCATAACAAAGCAATTGCCACTCCTGGCAAGACAAACGGCATAAAGATATTCGATCGATAGAAATTCGCCCACTTCGCACTTTTTGTCCCTGTAATCAAGAGTGCGAATAATAATGCTAGAAATAGAATAATTGGAACCTGGGCCACCGTGTACTTAAGGGTATTCACCAAAGAATTGATAAAGTTTTCATCAATCAAAAGCTTTGAATAGTTTTCAAACCCAATCCATGTTTTGGCACCCGTTCCCCTCCACTGATAAAAGCTCGTCGTCAATCCGGAGAGAATCGGATAGATCACAAAAATGCCATAAATAAGCATGGCCGGGAGCAAAAAGGACAAAATAAACACTCGATTTTGCATTTTTATATTCATGACCACTTGTCTCTCTTTCTGTATAGATGAAGAGGATGGCCGCGAATAAACGATAACGTATTATTCGGGGCATCCTCCTTATCTACCTTTATTTAAGCTGAATTTCCGTTCTAAATATCGGCTTCTCGCGGGTCTTCCGGTGAAGCCTCACCGGTTCATAAAATTCATTTTCAAGTTGCGTACTTTTTACGAAAACATCCCAGCATTACCATTGTCATTAATTATTTCCCCCAATCAAACTTCACCTTATCGATACTGTCATCCTTCCGAACATCTCCCGCTTTTTCTTCCGCATAGTTCACGAATTCTTCAGGAGATACTTCGCCATTCAGCAGCCCCTGGATTTTGTTCACCAGATTGTTGGCAAGCTCAGGATAGGAATCATTGATGCTTGTAGGAAGATACGTTTTATTGTTTGAATTGCTGATCACTTCCAGGGAACTTGAAAGTGGCTCGGACGTGATTTTGTCTTCTGTGCCCTTCACGGTACTTGCAAGTCCGCGTTCCATCATTTTATATACGGACTCTTTTGAAGAAAGATACTTCAGGAAGTCCACAGCCAGTTCCTTATTCTTTGCTTTACTCGGGATATAGAATGCGCCCCCCCAGCCGGAGGTTATAGGGGCTGCATTGTTTTCAAGCTCCGACTGTCCTTCCCATCCAGGCTGGTTCATCGCACGAAGCTTGAAGTCCTCAGGGATGACGTCCTGCATTTCCCCTTCCAGCCATGTACCCGCTGTCACGAAGAGCGCTTTTCTTTGGAAAAATTGAGTCTGGGCATCTGTATGGGAAAGGGAAAGTGTCCCATCAAGCAGATAATCCTCCGGTTTCAATTTGGCTGTCTCTTCAGCCGCTTTCAAGAAGGAATCCGATTTCCACGCACCATCTTTCAGGTTGAACGCATCTTCCACCGCACTCACGCCGCCGATTTTCTGAACCAATGGAAGATAGAATCCGTAGAAGTAGTAGCCAGGGTGCATCCCTTGCAGTGCGAAAAGGGAGATATCCTTTTTCGCTGCCTCATCTTTTAACTTCTCAAGGTCATCCCATGTCTGAGGCAATTCCCATCCGTTGTCTTCAAAGAGTTTTTCATCATACCACCACAGATATCCGGCACCGAATACTGTCGGGATCCCATATGTCTTGCCTTCTTTCTGCAGCTTGAACTGCTCCGGAATGAAGCTGTCTCTCCATGTCACATTCTCATCATCATAGGAAGGCTTCTCCAAGTGCTCGTCAAGCTCCATGATTTCTCCTTGGCTGATAAGTCCTTGAATATCCACCTTGGCTCCCGGGTTCATGATGTCCGGTACATCACCTGATATGAAACGTGTCTGCAGCTGAGTATGGATATCAGGTGATGCGGTCACATTGATCTTGACCCCCGGATTTATTTCTTCATACTCCTTCGCACTCCTCTTCACCCAATCGGAGCCAAACCCGCCTTCAAACATCATCAGGTTGACCTCGCCGCCTTCTTTATCCGAACCGCTTCCACTCCCATCGCCGCCTGCAGAATTACTGCTGCATGCAGCTAACAATAAAACCATCACAAGAAAAATAGACAACCTTTTCAAATGAAACTCCTCCTTGGCGGGACGCGGGGACAGGTCCCGTGTCCCAGTTTATTGGGACAGCGGACCTGTCCCTGCGTCCCTAGTACATTTTGTCGAGTACTGCTTCTGCTGTTTTTTTGATGGATCCGTATGTCGGCTCTTTACGCTTCATTTCGATGGCTTTTGTCAGGATGTCGAGCAGGTGAAGCTGCGCGATCTTTGAGGAGAAGGCGCCGCCCTGCAGGGGTGATTCCTTCGAGGCAGCCAGTAAGATGATATCCGCATACTTGGTGATCGGCGATCTTCCGTGATTCGTGATACACATCACCGTCGCACCGTTTTCTTTGGCGATTCTCATTGTGTCCACAACATCTTTTGTGCTTCCCGAGGTGGAAATCCCGACGACGACGTCCCCTTCTTGCACCAGGGCCGCTTTCATGGCCATGACGTGGGAGTCGGTTGAGTAGCTCACATTGAATCCCATCCTCATAAACCGGTGCTCGGCATCCTGGGCGGTGAAACCGGAAGATCCGATTCCAAAGAAGCTGATCGCCCTTGCTGCCGACAGCAAATCAATCGCTCTTTGAAGGACTTCACCTTGGAAAAGTTCAAGCGTATTAGTGAGCGTCTTGGTATTCTGCTGCGTGATTTTAGCTGCAACGACATCCAGTGGATCAGTGTCTGCAATTTCCCCATTCACCTTCTCTGACGGAACCACCTGGCTTTGCGCGACTGCCAGCTTGAAATCCTGATACCCCTTATAGCTCAGTTTCCTGCAGAAACGAAGAACGGTGGTCTCACCCACCCCCACCTTTTCCGCGAGATCTGTAACCGTCAAATATACAGCTTCTTCCGCTTGATTCATGACGTAGTCCGCCACCCTCTGCTCGGACTTCGTCATTGATTTGTAATGGCTTGATATCAGGACCATCGGACTTGATTTGATAGTTGTAATCATATCTGTATTCACCTCCACTTAAGCCTTCTTCGTACCGGAACCCTCTTTGATTTCTGCCACAAAACGGCTGGTGATGACTTCCGGCCTCGTAATCGCCGTTCCCACGACCACCGCGTGGGCGCCGTGCGTGAATGCCTCCGCCGCCTGTTCCGGTGTATGGATTTTCCCTTCCGCTATGACGGTGAATTCTTTTGATAAATCTTTGATAAGGTCAATATCGACTTCCCCTGATTGACGGCTGTATGGGGTGTATCCTGACAACGTTGTCGAGATGAAATCACAGCCTGCTTCCATCGCGGCTGCCCCTTCTGCTGCCGTAGAAATATCACCCATGATGAGGCAGTCACTGCGGTTTCTTACATACCGGATCAACTCTTCCAGCGTCACCCCACCCGGACGCTTTCTCTGAGTCGCATCAAGGGCGATCACTTCAGCCCCGGCTTCCAACAGCTCATTAACCTCTTTCAGCGTCGGGGTGATATAGATGTCGCTGTCATCGTAATCCTGCTTGATGATTCCGATAACAGGAAGGTTGGCGGCTTTCTTTATCGCGATGATATCCTCCTTGCCATTTGCCCTGATCGCTGCCGCACCGCCTTCTTTTGCTGCCACGCTCATTTTCGCCATCATATCGGAACCGTACAATGGGTCACCGGGATAAGCCTGGGATGAAACAATTAATTGATGTTTGACTAAATCAAGAAACTCCTCTTTTTTCATGCTAACTCCCTGCTTGTAGATTTATAGTTTTGTAGTGAATAAATTCTTCTAAGTTTATAAAAAAAACGGAAAAAATCTCCTTCAACCGGCATAATGAATCACCCTCCCCTATGAAAAGAAGCAAGCCTTTCCTCCAGCAGTCCCATGTACAATCCGGACGTCACCTCGGCAACCGTCCACCCGGATTCAATCGCCCATGGCCCCCATCCGCTGTCAGCCGGTGAACCGAACACTTCTTTCCTCGTGATATCATACGCCCTTGCCCAGGCTCCGTTTATTTGCGTATTTTCACTTTTGATTTGTGCATCTATAAAAAACCAGGCTGACGCTTGCCACAACTCCTTGAATTGTTCGTCCCCTGTGATCCACCAGGCTTGGATAAATGCCATCGGCAGCCAGTTATTCGAATACAGGAGATCGATGACGGGATCACCGTTTTTCGTCAGAAGTGAACTTTCCCCTTCACCCACATCGCTGCGCATGCTTGCTTTATAGCCGGTATCCCACTCAAGAAATGAGCCGTCAGGATGCATTCTTATCATCAAGTCTGAAGTCACCCTGTATAACCAGGTTTTATGCTCATCATCATTCGTCACCCAATAGAGCCAGGACAGCGGTAAAATCAACCGGCAGTATTCCTGTGTCTCACTCTGCTCTCGTGTCGTATCTGGATACGCTTTCATCATTGTGGTCAATCCTGTAACTGCCGTAGCCTTAAACTCTTCAATATTGGTTAACTTGTAAGCTAAGAGCAGGGCTGCGTGATAGTAGGCATTGTAGTGAGCGCTAGGCAGATTACCGGGAGTTTCTCTCAGCTCCTTGGTTTTTTCAGGAGAGAGATCGAGATTGTCTGTCCGGAAGACCCGTGTTCCATCGGTGCCGGTTGTGCTGACCAGGAACTTCAGTGCCTGAATACAGTGATCCAGATGATCATCCGTTTCAAGGTACAGGCATTTCAGCAGCTGCGGAATAATCGCCCTCGCAACATCATCCTGATAGCAGACTCCCCAGGCTTCATGCGTCCAGCGCATCATGCCGGATAATTGATTTCTTTCCTCACATAAGTAGTTTTCAAAAATGAAGTCAGACAGGTTATCAGAGATGTGGAGATTTTTCAGATTGCCGGTGTGCAAATAATCCATTAAGTAAGACAAGGATATTTCTCCTATGCAGTCTGCCCGGAGAATCGTGCTGATCCGCTGGGTCCCGTCCGGATGGATTTCGGTTCCAAGCCCTTCAATGGCGCCTCCCTTTCCTTCTTCAATGACGATAGAAGCATTCCTGAACCATTCCATCGCTTGATTAGTTGTCGACTCTATATGGTTTTCTATGGGCGGTTGTTGAGATGAAATTTGAGTTTCATAGGATGGTGAATAATCTTGGAATGATACAGGTTCATCGATGAGCCATTCCGTGATGAATTCGATGACTTTCTTTATGTCCTGCCACGGGGCATATCTGGCTTTTCTGAAGTTGGATAGTCTAAAGGAGCAGATCAGTAAGTTTTCAGGGTCGTCAAACCATAGTGCCCTGTCTGATGTGGTGGCGGTTGTCGTATCTGTGACTTCTACAAAATCGTGGGTATTGATTCTGCCAAACTGTAAGATTGGTGTGTTTTTTGTGCATGAAATGTCGTGAGGTTTTATCCGCATCCCGCATTGGTCATCGAGAACCGACCCTATTTTGAGATTATGGATATCTGAGTTTCTGGATGTGTAAATGAGCCGCTCATATCTTGTGCTTTCAGGCTGGCTGAAGTATACGTTTCCGATGCTTGCCGTGTATTCGGCGAATACTTTTTTGCCCTTTTTGATTTGGGCTTCGAGCAGCTTTCTGTCTCTTGGGTCTAATAGTAATGGCTGTTCGTCTGTGCCGCCCAGTATGGCAAAGCTGTAGAATTGATCTAGGTGATGGTGGCGGAGGTCGGTTGGTTTCAGGATGGTGGTGTCTGCTTCTGAGTTGAGGAGAATGTGTGCAAAGTCGCTGTCTGCAGTGGTGGTGACAATAGCAAGTTGTTTTCTTTTCATTTGTGCCCCCTTGGGATATTTTTATGGAGATTTTTTTCTTTTATTCTTTTTATTTTGGAGGAAATATCCTATACAGTAATAGAATCATATCGGGAAATGGATGTAAATGGGAGTTGAATTTAAAGACTTAAATAAGACAGGACAATTATTACTCTACTACAACTTTATCTGCATCTACTATTGTTCCTTCACCACTTCTTCTTGGACCTTGTTGAGTTATTGGATCAGTGGTATCAGCATTTGATACTTGAATACCAGGAATATCAAGAGGACAGGTTTACTGGTTCAAAAAACATTGTATCTTTCCTTTTGGTTCTATTTAAAACAGAAAAAGCTGACTCAACATTTAGAGTCAGCTCCAATTTAACAATTATCTATTAGTCTCTATTGTTTCCATCTACTACTTCATTCCCATTATGAACCGGCGTAGGAGATCCAACAGATGGGTTAGCTGGTTGGGTAGTTGGAGTAGTAGTATCGTCAGCAGATCCTTGAATACCATTGTTTACAGAACCATTTGGATCGTTAGTATCTACTTCTACACCAGCCCATTGAGTTGCTTCAAGATTAAAGAAGAATTGAGCACTATCACCTTGGTATTTATTTTGTACGTATTCATTAGTTGTTAAATCTTTTGCAGGGTTATCGATAAATTCAATTTCAATGAATACAGCGTCAGAGTCTCTTGTTGGATCAACAGGGATACCTCTTAAACCTTCAGAGCCAGCAGCAACTGTCAATGGAGCCAAATTAATTCGCTTTGTTCCATCAGTGGCAAGATAAGCACTGTTGATTTTTGTTTCATAAGCAGTTGGACCAGTTACAAGGTCAGCTAACGTTAAATCTGCTCCGCTAGCTACGACATTATTTCTAGGCTCATGTCGTGCAGACTCACCATCCACAGATGCAAAGTTGATCTTAAATTGAGAAAGATATTCCATCATAGCGGTGTTATCACCATTTAATGCACCGTTATTACCATCTAAGAAATTATTTGCAGTGGTGTCTAACAGTACTTCTTTAATAGCAATCGATCCTACGTTATTTAATTTAAATATTCTTTGCACACTGTCCCCTGGCTTCATATTGCCAAGGTCAAAGTTCATTTTATGACTAGGGTGATTTTTACCTACTTCCAAATCCAATGTCCCAGCGGCAAAATGGTTATTAATCGTCGCAGTATCATTAAACGCCGCCCAAGTTCCTCCACCTACCAATGAAATTCCCAGTGCTGCTGATGCTACCCCTAAACCTAATTTCTTTTTAATTGACATGTAAGTTTCCTCCTTGTTTTCCCCCAAGTTTTTTGAGGTATGTAGAATTTTTATATATTGAACCCTTAATGGATAAGGGGATCAATCAAGCGGTTTTCTTTGAATCTGTCGTTACATGTGATTTGTCCAGCTCCCTTAAGGCTGAGACAATCGTGAAACCGGAATAACCTAGCAGTAAAACACCTGGTACGATCAATAGAATGGCTGTACCTTTACTGGATTTTGCAAAATCTATGAAATATCCCAGGAATGGAATAGTGAAACCTGTGTATTTTGCTACTATATTTTGAGCTAATACGGGTTGTGTATCCATGTCTTTGTTGTTGTCCCCTTTTGTCTGAAACATGGTGTTTTCACCGCTTTTGATTACTTCAGCAATTCTATGGGTGACAATGGTATTATCTTGCTGCAAGAAAGTCACTACATCTCCCTTTTTCAAGGCAGCTGGTTCTTCAACCGGCTTTACAGCTATGATGGAACCCGTTTTAAAGGTCGGTTCCATTGATCCCGAGAGAACGGTTTTTAATTGGTAGCCCAGAAACTGAGGTTCCCCTCCAGAAGCTTTTGAGGAAATCACCACAAAGATCATGAACAATAAGATTAGGAAAAGGAACGTCGTAATAAGGTTGCTAGTAATCTTCAATACTTTTTTTGCAGTCATTTTTTCATCACCTTTTATTTGAGATTTACTGTTTTTCCTCAACAGTTATTAAAGTACCAGTTGATTCATTTCCACTGGTGTCTACAGTCTTAAATCGGTACGTGACTTTGTCTTTAGGATTTTGCTGAAGATCTATTTTAGAATCCGCTACTTTTACCTTTATTGGTTCAGCGCTTCCTTCAATGTAGATACTTATATATGAAAAATCTTCTTCAGAGGGATTCACCCAGGTCAATTTGATATTATTTCCGTTTCTCTCAGCTTTGAGGGTTGTGACTTCTGCTGGAGGCTGTTTATCTTCTTTTTCAGGAGATTCTTCACCTTCAGTAGGTTCAGCTGCATCCTCTTCCTTACTAGGTTCTTCTTGTTCAGATTGCTTAGCAGCTTCTTTTGATGACGATTCTTCCGGCGTCTGTGTTTCTTTTTCTGAATCAGCGGTAATAATTTCGATTACTTCTTCATGTAAGGTTTTTCCGTGCTTATCGACCATGATCAGCTTATATAGATAAGTTGTAGAGGGTGTTAGCCCTTTGTCTTCAAACTGGCCATTCTTTATATTCTCAGCAGCAAGTTCATCGTTTCGATAAATGGTGACCGAACTGAATTTTTGATCCTGAGGGTTGTTCCATGTTAGTTGGATGCTGTCACTAGAAATGTTTTTCTGTAAGTCTGTTATTTTACTATTTTCAGAGCAAGGAGCATTGGTATGATCGTCACACTCATCTTTGTTATGTCCCGGATTATCAGGATCTGTTCCTTCACCCGTATCCTCGTCTACTGGTTCAGTCCCATTTCCGATGCCGGCATTATCTTTGCATCGCTGTTTCCAATATTCAGAGCCTTCTTTTGCATCCTTACAGAAGTCCTCTGCAGCCGATATTGTCTCAGCAATTGTTTCAACATCATTGAAAGCAGCTCCAGTATCACCGGTGAAGTGTATCGCCGCAAACATCGTCAAGTACCATATGGCAACTAATTGGGCAAAAATACTAACACTCCGGTATTTATTCTTGAACTTTCTTATTCGAGAGTGTCTAATAAGTCTCCCTCCCCTAATCGTTCTTAACAATGAACGTTTGATGCTATGTATAGATTTAGGAACGAACTGCTTTGAATCTATTTTCATAAATTTCAATTCCCTTTACGTTCGTTTTTTGTTCTTTATAGTGAACTTATAATGTGAGTATATTGGATTATTTAATATTTGAAAAACCTTGTATTCTGTCATTTATTCGTTAAAAAGAACAACTTTCGAACTATAACTCAGTTTTTCTCTTTTTATCTTACTATTTTGTTTTTTATAATGAACTAATCGTTTCTTATAATGTGCTTTTATTTACATACTCTTTAAAAGCAGTTCTTTAAAAGGGACAATGAACCTGCCCCCATGTCCCAGGTCTATTTCTTCAGTTTGGGAAATAGATATAGATTGAAATCTTACTATAAAGGAGTTTTTTATGAAGATTACTCGATTGGGTCATTCATGTTTTGTTATTGAAACGAAGGCTGGGAATAAAATGATGGTGGATCCGTTTTTGGGCCAGAATCCGGCTTGTCCGAAGGAATTTTTACAAGGGGATTATCTTGGTCAAATCGATACAGTTCTGCTTACACATGGCCATTTTGATCATGCCTCAGGGCTGGAAGATTTGAAGAAGCATAACCCCGGTGTGCTGGTGGTGGCACAGTATGAGCTTGCATTGAAGTTGATGGGTGACGGATACAATGTTTTTCCATTAAATTACGGCGGCACCTATTATCAGGATTCGTTCGAGGTGACGATGGTCAATGCCGTTCACACGTCTTCCTTCGGAGAGACACAAGGGGTGCCTCAGTTAGTGGGACAGCCTTGCGGATTTGTGCTGAATGTTTATGGGGAAGAAGTCGTTTATATCTCGGGGGATACGAATGTGATGGCGGATATGAAGATCATTCAGGATATCTACCAGCCAAGTGTTGCCATCCTTGCTTGTGCCGGACAGTTTGTGATGGGGGTCAGGGAAGCAAAATACGCGCTGACTCATTTGTTGAATGTTAAGAAGGTCATTCCTTGTCACACATTCCCTCAGGTCGAGGAAGCTGCAGATCCTGAAATGATGGCCGGGCTAGTACAAGGATTTCCAGTCATCCAGTTTATGATGGGGCAGGATCAGGAGTTGGAAGACGTCATGAAAGGAACAGGTGTAAAAGTAGAAGTAATTAATTTCGGAGAAACCCGAGAGCTATAAGATAAAAATGAGCAGCGGGTTACGCTGCTCATTTTTCTTTATTGGTAGAAGAAATGTGCCCCGTTCCACTTCCCCTTCAATGAATTGAATTAAACGAAGATCTGATTTCCGGCATCCAATTAATCAATCACCCTCGCAACCTTCCCGTTGCACTTTTTACAGTGTCCCTTCAGCACAATATCATGATCAATAGAATCAACGTGATAATCAACGATGGTGGTTACCCCACATTTTGAACAGAATACGTTACCTTCCAACCTCTTCCTTAAATCAGGGGGCATGGACTTCCATTTCTTTAGAGCTAACTCATCTACTGGCATCATTTCCACCTCGTTTTTATAGTAATAACACAGTATAAGCATAACAAAAAAGGAATATGGATTCTTGTTCCTGGTTATAATTGGCAGATTAGAGATAGTAAATATTGATCAAACGTTTGTTTAAAAAAAGAGCCCCCTTCTTGTACTTTCTTCGTACAAAAAGGGGCTCTTTAAGTATTTCACCAAATACTACAAATTAATGGAGTTAACATATTATTTAGCAGCGAGCGGGAAGTATACTGTGACAGTTGTCCCAACTCCTGAAGTACTTTCAAAGCGAATAGTCCCGTTGTATTTTTCCACAATGTTATAACAGATCATAAGTCCAAGACCAGTCCCCTTGCTTTTTAATGAATAGAAAGGAGTACCTAAGCTTTTTACTTCCTCTGGCGTCATTCCTCTGCCATTGTCCGATATTTGAATCCTTACCTCATCTTTTTGTTTCTTAGCCGTTACAGAGACTGCTGCACTGGTTGGGGAGGCTTCAAGGGCATTCTTGATCAGATTGACGAATAGCTGCTTGAGTTCAATGGAATGAGCCATAACCAAGCAATCATTCTCCACCGAGAGCTCGATATTGTTATCATTCAGTAATCCGTACATTATTAACAGCTCCGTCACATCATTTAATACGGTCGACATATCGATCCAATCCATATTTTTCGCTTGATCCGGCTTGGCAATGGACAGGAACTGAGAAATCACGTGCTCCGCAGTATGGAGCTCATCGATCATCAATGATAGATTCCGTTTTAAACGTTGATTCAATTCAGGATCTCCCTTGTAATATTGAAGAAATCCCTTTACCACAGTAAGTGGATTCCTGATTTCATGGGCGACCGCAGCTGCCATCTGGCCAGTCGTCTTAAGCCGTTCAGCCTGCTGCACCTGCTCATAATACATTCGCAGTTTTTGAATCCGTACATTTGATAGATGAAAAATAAAATAAAGGATAACCTGACTCGCAATAAAGTTTACAGAGTTCCCAGCAATATCTTCGTAAATGTATGAGTAAGCTTCTCCTTTATCAATAATCCCAATATAACTGAATGTCACCCCGATAAAACATGCGTTTAATACTAGCGAAAAATAAAACAGCCACTTGTCAAAAAAGAGGATGGACAATGCAGGAACAAAACACAATAAAACAAATCCCGACCATGTTTCCGGATACAAATAAAACAGGCTGTAAAAATACCCGGTCGACGCAATGACCGTCGCATATCTTATCCAAGTCGTTTCATACACGGGATATAGCAGCAGACATACGGATACGATGAACACCATCGCCCCATGCACAACAAAGCGATCATTCACCGGGTTATCAATCACGACCCCCATCACCATCAAAACAATAATGATAGAGACAATTATATAATAATTTCTTTTCTGTATCCCTTGCTGAAATTCCCTCATTGCTTCACCTACTAACAAACTATTTATCTACTTATCAGTAACAGGTCATAGTAACTATCTTACATAAATCCGAAATAGTCAACAAGGGCCATGCGATACGTCCCGCTGTCCTTCTTATCATCTATTAAACACCTGTTTAATTCTTAAGCACGCTTATACTATAAAACAGGAAATGTTAATCAAACGTTTGTTTAAATAAATAAGCTATTTGATAATAGTGTATCATTATTTATACAGATATTTTTTACTTTCAAATAAAAAAAGGTCCGTTCTTCTGCTTTCCCCAAAATGGTGAGAAACACAAGAACTGACCCTTTGAAATTACTATTGGAGCGGGTGATGGGAATCGAACCCACGACATCAGCTTGGAAGGCTGAGGTTTTACCATTAAACTACACCCGCAGTATGTGGCAGGGGTAGTAGGAATCGAACCCACACCAAAGGTTTTGGAGACCTTCGTTCTACCGTTAAACTATACCCCTATGAAAATTTATTTCTTACTCTTCGCTTAGAAGCATATTGCTCCGCTTCGCTGCGCAATATTCAAGGATGCTTATTTTACTCCGCTGACGCTTCGTAAAAAAGCTTGGTGGAGGGGGGCAGATTCGAACTGCCGAACCCGAAGGAGCGGATTTACAGTCCGCCGCGTTTAGCCACTTCGCTACCCCTCCATGAGAGAATAAAAACAAATATGGCGGAGGAAGAGGGATTCGAACCCCCGCGGGCTTTAACACCCCTGTCGGTTTTCAAGACCGATCCCTTCAGCCGGACTTGGGTATTCCTCCGTGTGATTGGCTGCTGCTTAACTTATGAGCAGTTGTTTTAACTGCCTATAATAAGGCTTGCCTACTTTTGCTTAGTGATGCTCCGCTTTCGCTTCGCAAGTTTAAGGAAAAAGGATCTTTTTACTCCGCTTTCGCTCAGTAAAAAATCCATGGTGGAGGATGACGGGATCGAACCGCCGACCCTCTGCTTGTAAGGCAGATGCTCTCCCAGCTGAGCTAATCCTCCGTAAATACAATCTTTAAAATGTGACGACCTATATTAATCTATCAATTCATTTTAAAAATGTCAACTCTATGCATAAAAAATATTCGCCCTCGGCTTCAGACTGGTTTATATCTCTGATGACTAAATAAAATTGATAGATGCCTATCCAAGGTTGGGCTTCTTTTTCCATTAGGTGTTTAGATAATAAAGTACCCTACACAGATTAGCTCCCTTGTGCAGGATACTTTATCATACCCATTACTTATTAAAGTTCTTTTCAAATCTCCATGAATCCCTGCACATGGCGATCATGTCCCGTTTTGCTGACCAGCCTAATTCACGGTTTGCTTTAGTGGTATCAGCATAACAAGAAGCAATATCTCCAGGTCTGCGATCTGTAATTTCATAAGGTATTTCAATTCCATTCGCTTCCTCAAAAGCTTTAATAAGCTCTAGTACACTTGTACCTCGGCCAGTACCCAAGTTATAAACATGAGCACCTTCCTCAAGGTGATCCAGAGCTGCAACATGTCCATCAGCCAAGTCTAATACATGAATATAATCTCTGACACCTGTACCATCTACTGTAGGATAATCATTTCCAAAGATACTCAACTTCTCCAATTTGCCGTTTGCTACCTGAGTAACATAAGGCATGAGATTATTCGGAATCCCATTAGGTGCTTCCCCTATTAACCCGCTTTCATGCGCTCCGACAGGATTAAAATATCGAAGTAAAGCAACTGAGAAACCAGGGGTTGCATTAGCAATATCAGTTAGAATCCTCTCACTCATTGCTTTTGTCTCACCATAAGGGTTTGTCGTCGGCAATAGTTCCATGGTCTCTACAAAAGGAGACTCGTTATCTCCGTACACTGTTGCCGAAGAACTAAACACTAATCGATTCACACCGAATTTCTTACAAGCCTTTGTAAGGATCATCGTGCTGACGATATTATTATAGTAATAGTCAAGTGGCATTTCCACAGATTCACCTACTGCTTTCAGACCTGCAAAATGGATGACCCCATCAATATTATTACTCGAAAAGATATCGTTGACTGCATGTTCATCGGTCACGTCAACATTATAGAACTTGACTTCCTTATTTGTTATTTGTTTTATATTATCTATTGTTTCAAATTTACTGTTGCTTAAATTATCGGCCACTACCACCGTATGACCTGCTTCAAGTAAAGCTACACATGTATGCGAGCCTATATACCCTGCCCCACCGGTTACTAGTATATTCATTTGTTACGTCCCCTTTTTGGTAATTAATTTACTAATCACAATCTTTTTTATTATAAACTCCATATAGCCATCAGTAAACCTTTACAGCAATTCCTGCACGGAAGTTTCCAGCGCCCAAACATGTCTCGCCTTATACTAGAGTTAGAGAACGAGTATACAGTTGTCATTTCATCTCCGATCCCCCCAGATTTTGTCGAAAAATATTCTCCCCAACCGCTGTCTAAGGTAATTCCCAACCTAATGGGAAGTCATTATAATTAAATCAGGAATCACTTCCTATACTTATATTTTTGAAGGAGAATGAACATGGTCACGAAGAAAACATTAACGGCTTCTGTTTTGGCAACCTCTCTATTATTTTCAAGCAGCGCACTGATTCCTCCAGATTATTCGGTGGAAGCCGCTCAAGCAATCAATTATCAGCTGGAGTTGGACAAGTTTTCCTCTCACTATGCAGCCATCATTCGTACGCTGGAAAGCTATACGAAAAAGATCGATGCTGCAAAGTCCGAAGATGAAATGATGGAACTCTACAATGAATATATGGATTATTATGATGCAGCTTTAGAAAAAGAAGCTCCCGTCAATGCGTCTAACAGCACGATCGTGAAGCTGGATGAGTATATTTATAATAGTTTAATAGAAGTATATAATTCTGAAATCGACACAATCGACTATTATAACGGTGACCTATCAGAGGAAGATTACAAGAACGCCCTTAGTAATATGGAAGACAGTGTAGCCCAGCAAGAGATCATGTTCATGCAGACTGCAAAGAGCTACCAATCCAAACACCGTATTACCTTTAGTAAAGATATGTACTACCTGTTGGGAGAAACCCCTCCAGCTAAAACTGAACAAACAAACACATACAAAGTGAAGAGCGGCGACACCCTTTACTCCATTGCCAAGAAATACAAGACCACGGTCAGCAGCCTGAAGAAATTGAACAGCTTAAAGAGCGACCGCATTTATACAGGACAAGTGCTGAAGGTTTCGGGTACTTCATCAACACCGTCCAAAGATGAGAGCAAAGCTCCTTCAAAAACAGTGTCCTATAAAGTTAAGAAAGGCGACACCCTTTATTCCATTGCAAAAAAACATAAAACGACTGTTGCCACTCTGAAGAAGCTTAACAACCTGAAAAATGACAGGATATACGCTGGACAAACCTTAAAGGTAACGGGATCTGAAACCGCTCCTTCCACTGGCAAAGGTACGTCTCCATCCAATACCGCAACCTATAAGGTAAAAAAAGGGGATACCCTTTATTCAATAGCCAAAAGATACAATACAACCGTGAGCAAGCTGAAGAAAGCAAATAATAGGATCAGTGATCGAATTTATGTGGGGGAAGTATTGAAAGTTAACTAATCATAGAGGGTAAATGTTCTTTCACTTCCTACATTCAATGACAAAGTAAACAATCCATACTTTACCACCTCTAAACACCTGCCGCTTTTGGCAGGTGTTTTTTGTATGTATTAACAACCCCTTACAATACTGCGTTTTCTCTTCCATCCAAGGGAACAATTCTCTCGTTTGAACGACACAGAATAGGTGTAAAAACTTGAACAGGAAGGACTCAACTTTTTATATCATTCTATTTATAAAGGAGAATATCCCTTGGCAGATAAAAAAATACACAAACTATTCATTGTCCTTTTATTCGGTCTCATCGTCTCCATGCTTTTCGTTGTTCGAAAATATGCTCATGGCGGGGTGGATTACACACTTGGAATCTATGGTTCGATCATGATTACATATCTACTTGGAAAAATGGTGCTTTCATTTCAGTACAAGCCAAAAATAGGGACACCGCCTGATTTAAAAGTGTCAGTCGTTATCCCTTCCTATAATGAGAAACCAGATGCGGTCATGAAAACGGTCGAGAGTATCCTGCAGCAGGACTACCCTGTGCATGAGATTTTCTTTGTAGACGATGGCAGTAAAGATACTTCCGGTTATGAAGCCATCCTGCACCTTAAAGAAAGCCGGAATATTGAGAATTTGATTGTGCATCGGCTGGAGAATAACCAAGGAAAAAGGCATGCTCAAATATGGGCCTTCAAGCAGGCGACAGGTGACATCATTTTCACTGTCGATTCCGACGGTTATATATACCCGGACGCCACCCGTGAGTTACTGATTCCTTTCCATGATCCGGATGTACAAGCCGTCACCGGTCATATCAATGCGAGGAACCGAACAGATAACTGGTTTACGAAATTATTGGATATGCGGTACGAAAACGCCTTTCGAGTGGAAAGAGCCGCTCAATCCGTCACCGGGAACGTCCTTGTCTGCTCTGGCCCGATCAGCTGCTACAGACGGGAAGTCATCATGGATAATATTGAAGACTACGGCAATCAAACCTTCTTAGGGGAGCCGGTTCAATTCGGAGATGACCGCTGCTTAACGAATTATGCGATTCTAAAGGGAAAAACAGTCTATCAATCGAAAGCCGTGTGTCTGACAGACGTGCCGGATACCGTCCGTCAGTTCATCAAACAGCAGATCCGCTGGAATAAGTCTTTCTTTCGTGAAAGCCTGAATGCGTTAAAGGTAGGATTCAAGAAGCCCCGGACCCTTGTGTGGGTGCTGCTGGAACTATCTTTGTGGATCTTATTCGGATTCGTTATCTTATTCGCCTTTATTTTCAAGGCAAAAACAATCGGTTTACTGCTTATGTTCTATTATTTCATCTATATCTGCCTTTCGGCTTATGCAAGAAATATATACTATATCCTAAAGCATCCGATCGTGTTCTTGATGGCCCCATTATATGGCTTGATTCACTTAGGATTGCTGTTCCCTTTACGCATGTACGCGCTTGCCACCATTAAATCGACAGGATGGGGTACCCGTTAGAAACCCAAGAATAACCAAAGGACCAATAGGTACAGTGGTTCAAAAATACACTGTACCCTTGGTTCAGACTATATATCTCTCAATCATATTGACAAAGTCTTCATACGTTTTTTGTTTTTTGCTTTTAAGAATCACTAAAACAGGTAAACATGCCACTAGTAGTACAGCTACCGTCAGGCCAGCTTTAGCCATTGCATCCAATAAAAAGTACTTCGAGTTGATGATCAATACCGCAATTGAAAAAACAGACAGAAATACTGCCTTAAAAAATATAATGCCTTCAATGTTCTTCTTCCCCATCCCCCATGTTGAAATCACTTTTATTCCAATCGAAACAACAAGGATGAATAGGACTGCGCAAACAACTCCAATAATTCCAGAAATCAATTCCAATACACCCTTTCAGGAAATCCGTAATGGCGTTTCCCTTTATTTTAAGGTACTCGCTTCCGACCCACAAGTACGGGTCAGCGTACATATAATTTCAATAAATCGTGCCTAAACTTGATATACCTGTATGTATATGCCAGGTTGACAGTTGCTTCCCGTACATATCAAGAATTAGATAACACAATGTCCCCTCTTCCTTCAAAATAATGAAACCCTATACCGCTCCCTCTGTTTCTTGGTAAACTATTACATATGACGTTAACAAGGAGACAGAGCATGGATTACTCAGCTATAGGCAAAAAAATAAAAGAATTAAGGAAGGCTGTCGGGCTGACACAGGGAGAACTGGCGGAGGGGATTTGCACGCAGGCGCTAGTCAGCCGGATTGAAAAGGGGGACGTCTACCCCAGTGCCACGGCTTTATACCAAATCTCCTTGAAGCTAGGCGTAGATGTGAACTATTTCTTTGAGATCGGTACCACCCCGCGGCTTGATTATGTCTTGGAGGTAGAAAAGCAGTTAAAGCAGCTTAGGACCAACTTTAAATTCGAGGACATCAGGGAGCTTGTGAAGACGGAAGAGAAGAACCCTCTCTTCTATAAAGATGATGAAAAACTGCAGCTTCTGTACTGGTATAAAGGGATCTATGCATTTGAAGTGGATAAGGAGGAGGAGGAGGCCTTTAATCTGTTAAAAGAAGCCTACTACCTGACAGCCCGCCAGAAAAAAGCCATGACGGAAAGAGAGATGCAAATCCTGTTAAGTATAGGAACCATTCATTCTTCTTTATATCAGCACGAGGAAGCACTCCGCTATTATGACCAGATTGAATCCGCCTTAAAATTGTCTGAACAATTACATGACAAAAGCATCAAACCCCGTTTGTTTTATAACATATCCAGGGTACTGACACGAGAGGGCAGATACGAAGAGTCTACCGACTATTGCACAAAAGCCATCAACTGGTGTTTAGAAGAAGAACTTCTGTGGGGGCTTGGGGAATTGAACTATCAAATTGGGTATAATTATGAGCTTGTGAACGATAATGACAAAGCGATTCCTTATTTCAATCGAGCCCTGAACATGTTCGAACTTCGTCGTGATGAGCAAAACTCAGTATTCCTTAAGAAGAAAATGAAGAGTCTAAAGAGTGGCGGATATATCAATGTATAAAAAATACTAATCATTGAACCACCACAAATTATTCATCACATCCCAGATAATTATATGTAAAAAACATTTGACATAATTTCCAAAAAAATATATTATATGTATGTAAAGAAGTTTTGACATATTGAGTGGTGATGAGTTGGAGAATAACATTAAAGCCATAAGAAAAAGTAAAGGGCTTTCCCAAAAGGAATTAGCGAATGCATGTTCAGTTTCCAGACAAACCATCAATGCCATTGAAAACGACAAATATGATCCGACCTTATCTCTGGCGTTTCATCTGTCAGTTATTCTGGAAACACCTCTGGAAAAACTCTTTACATATAGTAATAGGCATTAAAATGCTAGAATTTTAACTTGTAGAGGTGTCTATCATGCAATTACTTGTTCAATTAATTGTCATCCTTCTTTGGATCGTATCCATAGGCTGGATAACCGGAAAAAAAAGCTATCCCATCGGTCCAAATGACGATGAAAGAAAGAGATCAATCAAGAGCAAATCCATTATTCAAAGTTGGACCACTCTATTGCTGTTTCTTGTAACGAATTATTTATTCGGGGTATTTAATGTTAATGAGCCCGAAGTAAGCATGAGTGACACAAACTTGGAATTATTTTATATTATCCTGGCTCTCATCACTTATTTTATTTTTTATCTAATCAACTCAAAAAAAATGAGTGCTTAATACTTTTTAGTTTTATATATAGAGTTTAAGCAATGCATATTCAATAGCTCAGTCGCCAACTAAGTAAAATGAATATGCCCCCTAGTAGAAGAAGCAGCCCTTTTCAGGACTGCTTCTTTTCATATTATTAATCATAAAATTTAACAGTAATGCTGTTGCTAGTATCTTTTGTTATATAAAATTCTGCTTTGTTGTTTTCTCCGTCGATTCGATCTGTTAATCCAGACCATGTTTTGCAAGAACCATTTGTCAGCAGGCCGATTCCGACTTTATCATCAGCACTCGCACTTCCGTCATATTCCATTAGCGTTACTTCGTGGACCCCTGATCCGCCTGTCATGCACACTTTAAAGCTGCCGCCACCCGAGTAGATGACTTTACTCTTTGATGTGAATGTATCCTGTCCCTCATAGGTGAATTTGCCCGCTGTATATTCAGGGCCAGATACAGCTGATGCTGCAGTGGCAGTGGAGAGAAATAAAACTGATGAAGCCAGTATATATTTTAATTTTTTCATAATAACCAAATCCTTCCCGAATGATTTTTTATTCGTATCTTAATGCTTCGATTGGATCAAGCTTTGATGCCTTGTTAGCCGGAAGGAGCCCGAATATCAATCCAATGAACACTGAAAATGCCAGTCCGCCAAACACCACTTCCCAAAGTATTAATGACGGCCATCCCGCTATCAGGGAGATAAGCTTTGCTGTACCGAACCCGGCCGCAATCCCGATGCTGCCTCCAATTAAAGTAAGAGTAACGGATTCTATCAGAAATTGGATCATAATTTGGTTCCTCGTAGCTCCAAGGGCTTTCCGTATTCCGATTTCCCTGGTTCGTTCCGTGACGGATACCAGCATGATATTCATTACCCCGACACCTCCAACAAACAGAGATATGCCCGCAATGCTTCCAATAACAATGGTCATTACTCGTGTAATATTGCCAAGACCATCAGAAATCTGTTCCAGATTGATCACTTGATAATGGTCTTCAACATGATGATAGGCATTTAGCTTATTTGCTGCTATTTCCCCAATCTCGCCGAGGTCTTCCTTTTCTTTCACTTCTAATGAAACTTGGTTGATATCACTTTTACCCAAAGCGGATTTACTGGTTGATAAGGGAAGATAGACCTCCACATTATCCATGGACAATAACCCTGTAGGCTTTTTTAGAATTCCTATGATTCTCATAGGCTGAGAATTCAGGTTGATGACTTCTCCAATGGCCGTTTCCTCTCCGAATAATTCTTCTTTTGCCTTGTCACTTATTAGAACGACTCGGTTACCGCTGATATAATCAATTGAAGAAAAACGTGTTCCGCTGGTTATTGGATGATCCTTCACCTCGAAATATGATTGGTTAATAGAGATAATGGATGCCTCTAATTCCTTCTCTCTATATTTCAATGTTCCAAAATCCGTATTCGAGGCTACCACCCGATTGACACCTCGGATTTCCTGAAGTAATTTAATGTCTTCGCCAGTGAAGGGAGATTGAATGAACTCATCACTGTACTCCTGGTCAGGCTGATAGAAGAGCTCCAATATGTTCCCTTTACCTATAATTTGCGATTTGAGTAGTTCCTCTCCCCCCTTTCCAATCGAGACAACAACGATGACTGATGCCACGCCAATAATAATACCGATCATGGTTAAAATGGACCGAAGTCTATGAGCTTTGATAGAATTTATCGCCATTCTGATATTTTCAATAAGTGTCATTGCGTATACCCTTCCCGCCGTTAAGTTGTGATTCTTCCATCTCTGATGTTGATCACACGATTACATTGCCGGGCAATTTCATGTTCATGAGTGATGATTACAATCGTCGAACCTTCTGAATTAAGCTCTCTAAACAAAGACATGATGTCTGAGCCCGTTTTGGTATCAAGAGCGCCGGTCGGTTCATCAGCAAGTACAAGATCGGGGTTATTCACAAGCGCCCTGGCAATGGCGACACGCTGCTTTTGACCGCCTGAAAGTTCATTTGGAAAGTGATGATACCTGTCTTTCAGACCGACTCTTTCTAGTGATTCCCACACTTTACTTTCACGTTCTTTTTTCCCTGTACCTGCATACACCATGGGAAGTTCTATATTCTTGAAAGCTGTTAATCTCGGGAGAAGCATAAATTGCTGGAAAACAAAACCTATTGATTGATTTCTCAAATGAGATAATTCATTTTGAGAATAATGCGCGATATCTTCTCCATTCAGATAGAACTTACCGCCTGCCGGCCTGTCCAAGCAGCCTATTATATTCATTAAAGTCGACTTCCCAGATCCCGAAGGCCCCATGATTGCTGTTAGTTCTCCTTTTTCTATGGTCAGGTTGATATCATGCAAAACCTTTACGCTCTCTTTTCCAGCTAAGTATTCCTTCTCAATATTCTTCAATTCAATCATTGATGGACACTTCCGTGTTTTCAGCCATATCTTCCTTCGGACTGACGATAACCTGATCTTCCAACGTAAGACCTTTAATCACTTCAACCCGCTTAATCGTTGTCAGTCCGGTTTCAATTTCTTGACGGACCGCCCTTCCTTTTTTGACTACGAAGACATAAGATTGACTATCATCCATAACGATCGCTTCATTTGGTATAGTAAGAACTTTCTTGGTATCCGTTATAATTTCAGCAACCATCTCGTATCCGGGTTTCAAATGGAAGTTGTCTTCACTTTCGATCAGAACAGTATATTTTAATGAGTTTGTTGTATCCGTTGGATTGCTGCCGTAAGACTCAGGTAGTTCAGACACCTTACTAACGGTACCGC